>JACOSH010000577.1 GCA_016178945.1 Acidobacteriota bacterium | reverse complement strand
TGGATCATGGGCCGGACCGCGCGGGGCATCTACAGGTTGGGCTCTCCATAGGATGGGAGGAGCGCCACGAACGCCAGTCGCATGACCATCGACGCATCCAGTCAGCCGGAACAGGGTCCTAACCTCCCGGATGGCGCCGCGCCGCCCTCCGGCGATCGTTTGGCCGCGGGCCTACGCGGATTCGGACCGCTCGGGATTCTGGCGATTCTCGTCATCCTCGCGGGCAATGCGGTGGTCTTGCCTCTCAGCGCGGTTCTGGTCCTGGTGTGGGCTTGGCGGTCGCGCACGCCTTGGCGCGAGATCGGCTACGTGAGGCCCCGGAGCTGGATCGGCAGTCTGGCCGCCGGCATCGCCTTCGGCATCGCGTTCAAATTCCTGATGAAGGCGATCGTGATGCCGCTTCCCGGCGCCGATCCGATCAATCACGCGTACCATTACCTGGCGGGGAACCGGGCCGCGATCCCCGGAGCGCTGTTCGCGATGATTGCCGGCGCGGGCTTCGGAGAAGAGACCGTGTTCCGCGGGTACCTGTTTGAACGCTTCGGCAAGCTCCTCGGAACCGGCCTGGGAGCAAGAGTATCGATCGTGCTGCTCA
Source organism: Acidobacteriota bacterium (assembly GCA_016178945.1). Classification (GTDB taxonomy): domain Bacteria; phylum Acidobacteriota; class Terriglobia; order Bryobacterales; family Bryobacteraceae; genus JACOSH01. Next base: position 14,607 of record JACOSH010000577.1, on the reverse strand, counting down.
CATCGGCATGGTTTGGACTGGCCCATTACCATGTCCAGGGGCTGGCCGGCGCCGAACAGGCCACCATCGTCGGGCTCGCCTTCGGCACGATCTTCGCGGTCACGGGCCGCATCTGGTTGCTGATGTGCGCGCACGCCGCGTTCGATCTGACCGCCTACGCGATAATCTATTGGAATCTCGAATCCACGGTCGCTCGCCTGGTCTTCAAGTAGAAGGAGCAATCGCCGGTTGACCGCGCCTGGGCTCACCTTCAGCGCCGCGGTGCAAACCACCGAAGAACCAAATGGAAGGGCTGCGAGTAGAAGGCGTTGTTCAGAGTAGCTCATGGAGCTGCTCTACCGTCAGGCCTGCCTGGTTTAGAATCCGGCGCAGGGTCGCAGGGCGAATCTGTTTATGGTCCGGAACTACCACACGAGCGCGCGGATTCTCCCGGCGAAGGACCATGTGACTTCCCTTTTGGCGATTGAAAACGAAGCCGACACGGTGGAGCGCTCGGACAGCTCTTGTCCGGAGACATTGGTCGGGAGCTTCACTACCGGGTTCCGGTCTTGAGCTCCACGTACTCCCTGCCAGCCTCGGTCGGAACCGGATCGCCGGATGCGATGCAGTCATCTACGTAGAGTTCCGCGGCCTCACGAATATTGACGAGAACCTCGTCCCGCGTGTTTCCTTGGGAGACACAGCCTGGCAAGGCAGGCACGACCGCGACGTAGCCGCCGTCCGCTTCCTGCTCAAGAATCACGGTGTACTGCATAGTTTCCCCGTTGTTCAGTCCTGCTTTGTATTGTACGCCTGTTCTCATCAACTGGATCGGCTATTTCAGCGTTCCGTGGGTGCCTCATCATACGTTCGAAACGCTGACGCGGCGGCGCTGCTGGTAGCGTGCGCTCCGGCGAGCAGGCCGGCCTTCAATTGCGCCCCGGTCATCGATCATCCACCCATGCCGCCTTCGCCCGAACCTGGCCGATCACGAACCGGGCGCCTTGGTTGTCGGTCGGATTCAACCAGAGCATGCGGTCGAAGATGCGCGCAGCCTCCTCAAAACGGCGCAGACGCCACAGGCAGATCCCGAAGCCGTGCATGCAGCGCAGGAACGGCCGATTGTCGATGCAGCCCCACGGCAGCACGCCGTCGAAACCTTCGCCGAGGGACAATTCGCCGATCCGAAACCCCGCCTCGTAGTGACGGATAGCGTCGCGCGGCCGTCCATGGAACACCAGGTTGCCAAGGTGGGCGTGTGCGTCGAGACAGCGAAGGTCGGCTTGGCAGAGGTCCATCAACATCTTGTACGCTCCCGCCCTGTCTCCGGAGTCCTTGCTGTCATTGGATTCGATGATCGGGTCGGAGAAGTTGCCGGGATCGGCCCCGGGCAGCACCTGCTCCATTTCAAACATGGGCCGCTTGCCTCTGGCGGCGATTGGCTTGGCCCACTTCCCGATGGGATCACCGGGCTCGCCCCAGTAATGCTCCGCCGGGTCCCATGGACCCCGCTCCTCCAGACGCAGCGGTACCAACCCCAAGGCCCGCGCATCGAGCCGTGTGGACTCGATTACGCCGGAGAGATAGGGATTGCCCGCATAGGTCCACTGCTTTGCGGGCCTGACGACGGCGATCTCTCCGGGCGCCACTTCCCAGAGCCTGCCGGCGCGGAACGTGAAGGTCCGGTCGCTACCCAGCAGGCGGCAGCGCGCAGCCTTCTGCTTGACCGAAAGAACCACCAACTCCAAGGGACCGTCAAGATGAGGGGCGGCAGCGGGCTGACGCCGGGTCTTGCCGCGAGCGCCGTGTGGGAATGGCGCCATCCCCATCCACTGGCGATACGCAGCCAGGTAGCGCCCGCCTTGCATGCTCAGAGGAATCACCACCTCGGAAGCCGCCACGACGTGTTTCGCGCCATCCGCCCGGCGGCACGTTGCGGTGAGGCCGCGCCGCTCGTTCCCGTCGTAGCCGAACTTCATCACCTGAACCGGCTCGCCAATCACAGTGGCCTCGCAAGGCACCGGGACGTTGTCCTCCAAGGCCTGCAAGAAGGCCCAAAGCTGCTCATCTTCGCCGTTCGCGTCAACCGCGATCTCCTCGATGAGCTCGTCCAGATATGCCAAGCCGGCACGGTCTCTCTTCTTCATGAGGAGTCCCCCCGCGCCGTACTCGCGCTGGAGCCGGGCGAGATCACACCTCCGCATTCTACTCAGAAGCGGCAGGCGCCGCAAGATCTGCCGGGACCACCACTGAGGTGAGCCGCGCGGGGCCGCCGCCTTACAGCGTGTCGAGGAAGATGGCCTGGTGAAACTCTCCAGCCCCGGCTTCTGCTGCGAGCCTCGTTCCAAGTGTTCGAGGCGCTGACGGGTGGTGCACGCAAGACTGAGGCATACATCCTTGGGATGCACTGCGCAAGACCTGACCGTCGCGCCGCAGGTAGCCGCCGGCAATCTGCGGGCCTTGTCCGCTCGCACTCGCGGCCACCAAGGGTAGGCCAGCGGCGCAAAGAAGCGAGTAGGCCGTCGATTGGAAAAATACCGTTTCGTGTCTGCCAGCGTGCAATAGCGTGCAATGGCCGTGCGGCCTGTTCTGACCCGAACTACCTCTCTAACGCGAATACCTGACCTCAACGTCTCGTCTTCGCGCCTTGACAGGTCGCTCAAGATCAGAACGAAAGACGTCCCGTGAACTGGATCTGCCGCGGCGTCCAGTAGGAGGTCTGGAGCTGCAGAATGCCGTCTGTAGCGCTGGGGTTGGGGAGCCCCTGGATGTTGAATGCGTTGAAGGCATCGACGTTGAACCGCAGCCGGACGCGCTCCGTGATGCTGAACTCCTTGTAGAGCGAGATGTCCGACTGGAAGTTCTTCGGCCCCTGCAGCACCATCGCGTTGTATGGGTTGGCACCGGCCGGACCGGGCGAGAACGCGGTCGTGATTTGCTGGCCGTTATTCAGCCTGACCGACACGTTGTTGTTGCCGAAGTTCGCCACGCCGGGTGTGTTGTTGATCGGCGCCAGGTAGGGCTGGTAGTTCGACGGAACGCCCTGTACGCCGCGGTTGGACGCGTTGATCACCGTAGGCGGCAAGTAGCCGTTGAACCACATATACGCGTCGCGGCAGACGCCCGAACGGCAATCCGTCACCGGTGCGCCGTCCTTGTAGAGCGTGATCGGGTTCGTGGCGCCCCAGTTGGTGTTGGTCACCTGGAAGGACTGCGACACTACGGTGCCGGCGAAGGCAATCTGATAGCCGCCAACAAGGGCGTCGAGGAACCGGTTGCTGCTCCTCAGGAAGCGCCTGCCCTTGCCGAAGGGCACATCCACGATTCCGTTGAAGCTAACGCGGTGCAGCGGAATTGCCGTATCCGGCCGGTAGTTCTGCCAGCGGTTGAATTCGCGGCTCGGCTCGAGCCATGTGCCCACCTCCATGCCCTGGGGAATCGCTCCCGGGGCGAAGTTCGCGGCCGGATAGAGAATGTTGTCGCGGAAGGTGTTGCCGCCAACGCGGAAAGCGCGCGCGAGGACGTAAAAGATCTGGTACCCGACGCCGCGGCGAGACGGTCGTTGATAGTTAAACTGCAGGGAGCTGTCGTTCGAGAAGCCGAACTTGGTCGACTGCGTGATGCCGCCCCAGGTGCGTTGATCGTAGGGACGGGTAGCCACGCTGGCGAATCTTCCAGTCGGCGGCACCGTGCCGGTCGTCACCTGCCACACATAGGTGGAAGGAGCCTCGTTAATGAGATAGTTCTGGTCGAGGTTCTCGCCGTGCGTGAAGACGTACGAGGCGCGGAACACGGAGCCGTCCCGGAACGGCTGCTCGATGGTGAAGTTCACCTCTTGCACGCGCGCCGGAGGATAGTCGGCGCTCGCCCTGGTGCCGGCGGAAATGCCGGGCAGCAGCGCGTCGGTGGAATTGCTGTTGACGGCGCCGCGGCTGTTGACGCCGGTAATCACCGTCAGCGGGTTGCGCAGGAGGAAGTTGGGCAGACCGTCCGGCGATTGCGCCGCGGCAGTGTAGCTCTGCGAATAGCTGGCGGTGAATGGATAGCCCGCTGTCAGGTAGCGGATGGAGTTTCGAACGGGCACGGGATAGATGAAGGCGCCGTAGCCGCCGCGAATGACCGTGCCGTTGCGGCCGAACGACGGCATGTAAGCGAAGCCGAGGCGCGGCATGATGTTCGCATTATTGCTGTAGAAGCCGCGCGAAGGCATACCCGCCTCCTGCATGTTCTGGAACTTCACGCCAAGGTTGCGGAGGTTGGTGATCAGAGCCTCGTGGGTCAGGCCTTCCTTGACGTAGTAGTCGAGCGGGCGGGGCAGGGCGAGCACATTGTTCCTGGCGTCGAAGGTTACCAGGTAATCGTTGGCGGCGCGTGGCGCCGGGTGCGCTTCCCATCGAACACCGGCGTTGATGGTGAGCCGCTGGGTGACTCGCCAGTTGTCCTGGAAGTAGGAATCGAACTCGATCAGCGAGCAGTTGTTGAACGGAGCATTGCGGTTCTGGTTGAAGTTCGACGCCGCGCCCAGGAAGAAGTCGGCGTCGGCATAGCCGGTGTTGGGCCGGGCGTTGAAATTGGCGCCGGTTGACGGGTCGTAGATGGCGGTGGCGAGGTTTGTATACGCGATCTGGTCCGGCGAATGGTCCGACATGTAGCCGAACTTTTCGTGCCGGATGCGGGCGCCGAAGGCGAACTGGTGCTTGCCCCAGATCTTGTTCAGGTTTTCATCGAGCGTAGTGAGGCGCTGGCTCATTCCATAGTCCCACTGCGATCCGCCGTAGGGCATCAGGAGGTTCGCCCCAATGGCGGGGAATCCAATCTGGCCGAAGTTGTTGGGCAGACCGAATTGCTGTTCGTAGTTCTTCTGCGAGGCCTCGTTACCCTCGACGTACATGCGCTGCCACTGCATGCTGAGGATGGTTTCCGAGAAGAACGTGGGCGAAAGGATCTTCGAGTAGCCGAGAGCGCCGCTGATGGTTTGGATCGGGATGCGCTGGTAGCCGGTGGCTCCCTCGGGCAGGTCGGCGCTGGCTACGTTGGCAGGCGAGTTCGACGGATAATTGCGCAGCGCCTGCTGCTGCTGGTCGATCTCGGTGAAGCGGAAGTAGGCGCGGTTCTTTTCGTTGAAGACGTGATCGAGGCGAACGGTATAGTTCGGCACCGTTTGCTGGATCGGGTTCTGCCCGTTGAGGTTGAAGTTGACGAGCGGATTGTCCGCCGACGTGGGCAGCGGCGTGGCGGCATACAGCGTCTTGGCCAGCGGGCTGATGCGGGCCAGCGGCATCTGGTTGTTGACGAACGGCGTGCGGACGTAGTTGTTCTCGCGGCTCTGCGTGGAATTTGGATCGTACAACTGTTGCAGTAGGCCGGCGTTGTTCACCAGTCCGCTGAAGTCGCCGTTCCGCATTGGCACGGTTGGCACCCGCATGAGTTGCTGACGGCTCTGGCGCAGCGAGAATCGCTCAAAGGCGGCAAAAAAGAACGACCGGTTGCGGCCGTTGTAGAGCTTGGGAATCCAGATCGGACCTCCCACCGACACGCCGAACTCATTGCGGATCAGCGGCGGCGCCGAGAAGTCCGCCGGATCCTGGCGGGCGCGCGCGATGCCGAAGTAGTTGTTGCGCGCGGTATGGAACATGGTGCCGTGAAACTCGTTCGTGCCGGACTTGGTGGTGAGAATCACGGTGGCGGGCGTGGCGAACTGGGCGCTCGAGTTGAGAGTTTCAAAGCGCGCTTCCTGCACGGAGTCGGGATCGGGCAGCGTGGCTTGCGCGGCGTTGGATTCGCCGCCGAAGTTGCGGTTGGTCATCGGCGCGCCGTCCTGCGAGTACTCCATGGCTTCCTGCATCAGGCCGTTGGCGCGCGTGCCTCCGCCTTCGAGGCCGGGCACCGTTTTCTGCGCCAGGCCGAGCACGCTGCGGCCATTTTGGGGGAGCTGGCTGATGCGGGCGGCGTCGAGGTGAGTGTTCACGGTGCCGCTATCGTAGGTGGCAAGTTGGATCGTTTCGCCGCTGACGGAGACCATTTCGGTGACTTCACCGACGGTCAATTGGGCATTGAACACCAGGACCTGGCCGTTCTGCAGCGTGATCGTCGACTCCGACTTTTTCATGCCGGCCGAGCTGAACGTGACCTTATAGGTTCCCGCGAAAAGGCCCTTGATGGCGTAGAACCCGCTCTCGTTCGCCGTGGTTTCAATCGAGACGCCCGTGGCCTGGTTCAAGGCCTGCACCGAGCAGCTCGGGATCGCTGCGGACGTGGCGTCCTGCACGGTTCCCTGTATGGTGCCCGCGCCGCTCTGTGCCCACAAAACAGCCGAGCCGGTCAGCAGCAACAAGGCCGCCTGGGTCTTCGCGGCCCGTAGACGGGTACGGATAGTTGAAGTCATCGTGAGTCCCCCTAAAGTCATCACCCGGGATGAGGCCATACTGCATCCTCTCTTCGCAATGGGGCAAGCATATCACCAGCTTCGAGGCTCCGCAACGTCTGGGTTGACACGTCTGCGTTGACACGTTTTGTTCGCGATTTGTTACGATGGCCACGCATGGGAGCGGGAGCGCGGCTACTTCTGGCATTGTGGGCGAGCGCCGTAGTTTCGCAGCCAGCAGACCGGTCGCGGGTGTGCGCCGGCTGCCACAAGGAAGTATGGGATTCCTACCGGAAGACGGGCATGGGGCGGTCGTTCTCGCGGCCTTCCCCGGAAAACATACCGATTCCCGGGAGCGCCTTTTTTCACGCGTCTTCGGAAAGTTATTTCACCATGCGGGTTCGTGGGGGCGAGTTCATTCAGCGGCGCCATCAGTTGGACGCCGGCGGCCGCGAGATCAACGTGATGGAGAAGCGCGTCGACTTTGTGATGGGGTCCGGCAATCACGCTCGCGCCTATCTGCATCGCACCCCCGCGGACACCCTGACCCAACTGCCCTTGGGTTGGTACGCCGAGAAGAGCGGCTATTGGGCGATGAATCCGGGCTACGACCGGCCGGATCATGACGGCTTTCGCCGGCCGATCACCTACGACTGCATGTTCTGCCACAACGCGTATCCGAACGTTCCTCCCTCGCAGGGGAAGGCGGTCGAGGAGTCCATTTATGCGGGGCCGCTGCCCGAAGGCATCGATTGCGAACGGTGCCATGGTTCGGGCGCGCGGCATGTGGACCTGGCGGGCCGTCCGGGCTCGGCGTGGGATCTGGTCCGCCGTGCGATCGTCAATCCGGCCCGGCTCAGCGCCGGGCGGCAGATGGAGATCTGCATGGCTTGTCATCTGGAGACGACCAGCTTTCCACTGCCGAATGCGATTCTCCGTTACGGGCGGGGTCCATTCTCCTTCCGCCCCGGCGAGGCCCTGGCGGATTTCATTCTGAACTTCGACCATGCGCCGGGTACGGGCCGGGAAGACAAATTCGAGATAGTCAGTTCGGCCTTTCGCCTGCGGCGGTCGGCTTGTTACGTCAAGAGTTCGGGCAGGATGCTGTGCACCACTTGCCACAATCCGCATAGTGCTCCGCGCGGCTCGGACGCCGTGCGGCATTATGACGGCGTTTGCCGTCAATGTCACAGTGGGCCTCTCAGCGCCGCCACGCATGTGTCGCCGGCCGGATGCGTGAAGTGCCACATGCCGAAGCGGCGCACGGACGACGTGATTCATGTTTCGGTGACGGATCACTACATTCAACGCCGAAAGCACGCGGAGAACTTGCTCGCTGAGCTTACCGAACGACAGGACGTGTACCGGGGCGAAGTGGTGCCTTACTACCCCGCCACCCTCCCGCGCACACCGGAGGGCGAGCTGTACCGGGCAGTCGCGCAGGTCAAACAGAAGAGCAATCTGAAAGCGGGCATCGCGCAGTTAACAGCGGCGATTGCGCGGCACGCACCTCAACGCGCGGAATGGTATCAGGAACTCGCCGAGGCGCTGGAGAAGGACGGCGAGTTGCCGAAGGCTCTGCCGTGGTATCGGGAGGTGGTGCGGCGCGATCCTTCGTCTGGCGCCGCCTGGCAAAAGCTGGGAACGGCGCTGCGACGATCGTCGCAGTATGCCGAAGCGGTCTCGGCACTGCAACGCTCGATCGCCCTCAGCCCAAGGCGCGCGCTTACTTGGCACGAGCTCGGGTTGGCCTGGCGGTCGCTGGGCCGGACGGCCGATGCGCTCAAAGCGCTGGGTAAGGCCGTTGAGCTCGACGCGGAGCTGCCGGAGGCGCACAACAACCTCGGGATCCTGCGCTACTCCGCCGGCGACGCGGCCCGCGCCGAAACCTCTTTTCGCGAGGCGATCCGCATCAAGCCCGACTACGCCGACGGCCACGGCAATCTGGCCAATCTCCTGGCGGCCAGCGGGCGGCCGGGGGAGGCGCAAAGTGAGTTCGAGCGTGCCCTTCGGCTGCAGCCGAATGATGCGGGCGCCCGCTTTAACTTCGCGATGCTGCTGGGGAGGGTGAACCGTTACCACGACGCGCAGCGGGAGCTCGAGGCTTGTTTGCGCGCCGATCCCGCCTTTGCAGACGCCCATGAATTGTTGGCTGATCTGCTGCTGGCGCGCAATCAGGCGCATGAGGCGGCTACGCACTATCGTGAGGCAGTGCGGCTGCGGCCCGAGTCGGCCGGTGCGGGTTTCGGCTTGGGCATGGCGCTGGCCGCCACCGGCGACCCCGGCGGCGCGATCCCGTATTTACGGAAGGCGGCGGCTGGGCCGGACTTGGAAATCCGCCAGCGCGCGGTGGAGGCGCTGCGGCAGTTGGGCGCTAGTTCCCGGTAGGCGCCATAGTCGTGTCTTGCACTGTATGGTGAAGTTTTTCACCGGCTCATCAAACAGATGTGTGATTGGGAGTGGGCTTGGAGTCTCAGCCTCCGGAATGCAGCGAGTCAGTTCGGCTAGAATGGATATCTGGCGGTGAGGGTGGGATTCGAACCCACGGAACCCGCAAAGGTTCAACGGTTTTCGAGACCGCCCGATTCAACCGCTCTCGCACCTCACCGCAGGCGGGACTTCTTCCATCATACTCCATCTTCGAGCAGGCTCTCCAGCCGGGAGCCCGAGCGCAGGATGGTCTGGTTGCGCTCCGGGCCGGTCGAGATGCAGCCGCATTCCACTCCGGTGCGCGACTCCAGAAACGCCAGGTAGTCGCGGGCGCGGCCGGGCAGGTCTTCGTAGCGCGCCAGACCGGCCGTGGAGGTCTTCCATCCGGGCACGCGCTCATAGACCGGCTCGATGGACTCCAGGCCGCGGCAGGTCGCCGGCATGTCGCAGGTCACCTGGCCGTTGACGCGATAGCCGACGCACACCGGGATTTCCTCCAGATGGTCCAGCACGTCCAGCTTGGTGATCACCAGGCTGTCGAAGCCGTTCACCAGGGAGGTGTAGCGCAGCAGCGGGACATCGAACCAGCCGCAGCGGCGCGGGCGTCCGGTGACCGAGCCGAATTCGTTGCCTCGCTTGCGCAGCTCGTCGCCGGCCTCGCCGCGATCCTCGGTGGGGAAGGGGCCGGCCCCCACGCGGGTGATGTAGGCTTTGGAGACGCCGACCACTCCGTGAATGCGGGTGGGCGGCACGCCGGATCCGGTGCAGACGCCGCCCGCGGTGGCGCTGGAGGACGTCACGAAAGGATAGGTGCCGTGGTCGATGTCCAGCATGGCGCCCTGCGCGCCTTCAAACATCACGCGCTGGCCGGCGGCGATGGCCTCGTTGATCAGGCGTGCCGCATCGCAGACCATGGGACGCAGCCACTCGGCATATCCTTCGTACTCGGCGCGGATGGCGCCGAAGTCCGGCTCGGGGATCCCCAGGGCACGGGCGATGAGGGCTTTCTCTTCCACCAGAGCCTCATAGCGGTCGGCGAAATGCGAGGGCTCCAGCAACTCGGCCAGGCGGATGCCGCGGCGGCCGATCTTGTCCTCATAGCTGGGGCCGATGCCGCGCGAAGTGGTGCCGATCGCCGCCGACAGGGTCTCGAGCAGACGATGGAAGGGGAAAATCAGGTGGGCGCGATTACTGATGAAAAGCTGGCCGCGGACGTTGAGCCCCAAGGCCTCCAGGGACTCGATTTCCTTCAGCAGCGCGGCCGGGTCCACGACCAGACCGTTACCGATCACGGCGCGTTTGCCGGGGCGCAGGATGCCGCTGGGGATCAGCTTGAGGACAAAGGTCTGGTCGCCGATCCGCACGGTGTGTCCGGCGTTGTGCCCGCCCTGGTAGCGGACCACCATGTCGAAGCGCTCGGAAAACAGGTCGACGATCTTTCCCTTGCCTTCGTCCCCCCATTGCGCACCTAGAATGACGACGTTGCTCATAGCTGGTGGAGAATCCCTATTGTATCGCACCGGCGGCGGAGCTCCGGAAATCGTTCCCGCTTGTCGATCTTCGCGGGAACTTGTTACTCTGAGACTCTGATGCAACTTTCGGACGTGTTCCTGGAGCTGGGCCGGGAGGGGTTCGCCGAGCTGATCCGCGGCATCTCCATCGGCAAGCTCAAGACCTACAAACTGTACGCCACCATCAAGACGCGCACGCATCTGCAGAAACTCAGCGCCGAGACCCTGCAAAAGGCCACCGGACGGCTGTGGGACCGGCTCGGGCAAAAGGACGATCCGTTCGCCCGCGATCTGTCGCAGGCGGTGCTGGTCTCGCACCTGGACATGATCGTCGCGGTGCTGAATTTCCTGGGCGTGCCGCACGAGGACGGGTTTTTCGCCAAGGATCTGGACGCCAAGCCCTATCTGACGGAAGGCTGGGCGGACCGCACGCTGGAGAACTTCCGGGGCGTCTACCCGGAGCCGCTGCTGCGCTTCTACACCGGCCACCTGTCCTGGGAGCTGCATGTTGACCGGTAAGCTGGCCGCGCTGCGCGAGTCGGCGCTGGCCGGGATCGGCGCGGCGGCATCGCCGGAAGATCTGGAACGCGTGCGCGTGGACGTGCTGGGCCGCAAGGGCGCCCTGGCGCAGGTCAGCAAGGACATGGGCAAGATCCCGCCTTCCGAGCGGGCGGCGGCCGGCCAGCTCCTCAACGCCGTGAAGCTGGCGCTGGAAGAGGCCCTGGAAGCCAAACAGCGCGGGTATGCCGAAGCGGAATTGCGCGCGCGCCTGGACGCGGAATGGATCGACCTGACGCTGCCGGCGCCGGGGCCGCGGCCCGGATCGCTGCATCTGATCACCCAGTTGCGGGAGGAGATCGAAGACCTGTTCGTGTCCATGGGGTTCGCCGTGCTGGACGGACCGGAGGTGGAGTCGGAGTACTACAATTTCGATGCGCTCAACATCCCGGCGGATCACCCGGCGCGCGACGCCCAGGACACCTTCTGGATGACCAGCGGCCACCTGCTGCGCACCCACACCTCTCCGGTTCAGGTGCGCGGAATGGAGCGGCTGGGACCGCCGTTGCGCATGATCGCGCCGGGGCGCGTGTTCCGCAACGAGAGCATCGACGCCTCGCACGAGCACACCTTCTATCAACTGGAAGGGATGATGGTGGACCGGGAGATCTCGGTCGCGCACCTGCTGTACTTCATGAAGACGCTGCTGCGCGAGATCTTCCACCGCGAAGCGACGGTGCGGCTGCGGCCGGGCTTCTTCCCCTTCGTCGAGCCGGGTTTCGAGCTGGACATCCACTGCCTGATCTGCGACGGGCGCGGCTGCGCCGTGTGCAAGCAGAGCGGGTGGGTGGAGTTGATGCCCTGCGGCCTGGTGCATCCCAATGTGCTGCGCTACGGCGGGATCGATCCGGAGCAGTGGGGCGGATTCGCGTTCGGGCTGGGGCTGACGCGTCTGGCCATGATGCGCTACGGCATCGACGACATCCGGCAATTCCAGAGCGGCGATCTGCGGTTTCTGCGGCAATTCTGAAAGATGAAATTCTCCTACAACTGGATTCGCGAGCTGGTGGACGGCCTGGATCTGGCGCCGTTGGACCTGGAGCGCCTGATCACCATGAAGACCGCCGAGTGCGAGGGCCTGGAGGAGGCCGGCGCGCTGCTGGCCGGGGCTTGCGCCGCACGAGTGATCCAGGTGGAGGAGATCGCCGGGAGCGAGAACCGCAAGGCGGTGGTGGAGACCGATCGCTACGGCGTGAAAACGGTGGTGTGCGGCGCTCCCAACTGCCGGCCCGGCCTGCGCACCGTGTATGTCCCGGTGGGCCGGAAGACGGTGCGCGGCGTGGAGAGCGACGGCATGCTCGCCTCGGGCGCCGAGCTGGGGATCAACCGCGACCACGGCGGCGTGCTGGAGCTGGAAGGCGTCCTGGGCCTGCAACCGGATCAGGCCATCGAGATCGACAACAAGTCCATCAATCACCGCCCGGACCTGTGGGGCCACCATGGGATGGCGCGCGAAGTGGCGGCTATCTCCGGCAAGCGGCTGCGGGATCCGGTGAGAATGGATCTGCTGCCGGGTGGCGAGGCGGCGGTGCGCGTCGAGATCGAGGACCTGGACCTGTGCCCCCGCTACAGCGCCCTGGTGTTTGAGAATGTCACCGTGCGGCCGTCGCCGCTCTGGCTCCAGTACCGGCTTCAGGCCATCGGGCTGAACCCGATCAACAACATCGTCGATTTCACCAACTTCGTGATGGCGGAGCTGGCGCAGCCCACCCACGCCTTCGACCGGGATTTGCTGAAGGGCCCCACTATCTACATCCGGCCGGCCCGGCGCGGCGAGCCGGTGGCGGCGCTGAATGGCGAGACCTACACGCTGGACGAGCGCAACCTGGTGATCGCCGACCCCGGCGGAGCCATCGCCATCGCCGGCGTGATCGGCGGCGGACCCACGGCCATCCACGGCGGCACGCGCTCGATCGTGCTGGAGAGCGCCAACTTTCAAGCCGCCAGTATCCGGCGCACGTCGACCCAGTTGAAGCTCCGGACCGACGCCTCCATGCGCTTTGAGAAATCGCAGGACCCGGTGAACACGACGCGGGCGCTGGCGCGCGCGGTGGAGCTGCTGGCCGAGCTTTCGCCGGGGATCCGGCTGGTGGGCGGCCTGGCCGACGCGGGCAAGCCGCTGGCGTCTCCCTCGGAGATCGGCCTGCCGCTGGACTGGCTGGCGCGCAAGCTGGGACGCCGCGTGGAGACCGCGGAAGTGCGGCGCATCCTGGAGAGCCTGGGATTCGGCGTCGCGCCGGGCGACGGAAAGCTGACGGTGTCCGTGCCCTCCTGGCGCGCGACCAAGGATATCGAGGTGAAGGACGACCTGGTGGAGGAGGTCGGGCGCATGGTCGGCTACGAGTCGATCCCGCCGGTCGCGCCGCTGGTTCCGACCGCGGCGCAGCCGGACGATCCCGAGCGCGGATTCCTGCGACGGGTGCGCGCGGCCCTGGCGGCACATGGATTCACCGAGGTCTACAACTATTCGTTCGTCAGCCAGGAGCAGGCGCGCGAGCTGGGCTTCAACCCGGCCGATCACGTGGCGGTGGCCAACCCTATCGCCTCCGATCAGGGATTGCTGCGGATCTCGCTGCTGCCGGGAATTCTGAAGAATATCCGGGAAAACAGCCGCCATTTCTCTTCTTTCCGGTTGTTTGAAGTGGGGCGCGAGATCCATCCACGGGAAGGCGCGCTGCCGGATGAGATCCCGCACCTGGCCGCGGCGGTCTACGCCCGCGACGACGGGCAGGCCGGCCTGCTGGAGATCAAGCGCGCGGCGGAATGCCTGCTGCGGGGGGCGACGATCGAGCCCTGCGCGTCGCTGCCCTACGAGCATCCGGCGCGATCCGGGGAGATTTACTGGCGCGGCGAGCGGGTCGGGCGGCTGTTCGAGATGCATCCTTCCCTGCTTGAGGGACGCGCGGCGGTGCTGTCGCTGAACCTGCGCGCGGTACAGGCGCTGGGGAGGCCGGAGAAGCGCTACTCCCCGCCGCGCCGCTACCCGTCCAGCGCCTTCGACCTGTCGGTGATCGCGGGAGTGCGCGAGCTGGCGGGCGAACTGGAGCGAAAGCTGCGCGCCCTGGCGCCCGCGGCCCTGCTGGAAAGCATCGAGTATCTGCGGCAGTTCTCGGGCGCGCCGCTGCCGGAAGGGCGCAAGAGCGTCTCCTACCGGGTGACGGTGGGATCGGCGGAGAAGACGCTGTCGTCGGAGGAAGTGGGCGCCATCCGCCAGAGGCTCATCGAGGGGATGCGGGAACTGGGCTACGAGCTACGGGTGTGAGAATCGGTTCTAAACGAGCTCGAGCCGCTTCAGCTTGATCCGTCCGGCGCGGACATGCGCAAGCTGGTAATGCGCCTGCTGCGTGAGCCAGCTTACGGCGCTGCCGCCGAAGACCTGCGACAGCCTCAACGCCATTTCGGGAGAAATCCCGCGCTTGCCGTTCACGAGTCCGACAGGGTTGTCCGGGTCACTCCAAGGGCTTCGGCGGCGTCCGTGATCGTCAGGCCCAAAGGCTCGATGCACTGGCGCAACGCCACGCCTCCGGGATGTGGCGGATTCTTCCTTGGCACGTCCAACCTCAGTTACTGGTAAGGGGATGCAGCCGGAACCCTTGTAAAGGCGTTTCAGCCCCTTGTGGCGTAATCGACCGGACCATTCCGTACCGTAACGCGTCACGTAACAGACGTCAAGGAATAGCCGCGCCGCTCCTGCCGGCCTCGGCCTCCAGAAGTGGCATAATGGATGCCGTCATGACCGTCAGACTGGAGCCGAGACCGGATGTC
>JACOSH010000576.1 GCA_016178945.1 Acidobacteriota bacterium | reverse complement strand
TGGTCCATCGAATCGAAGGGACCATAAAACTAGGATGGCTCATGGTTGCTTTCGGGGTCGCCGGTGAATTTGGCTTTGAGCGGCTAATGTCTAAAGCTGACAACCTTCTGCAATCCTTCAATGACATCTTAATATCTGAGGGTCGCAAAAAGACAGCATCGGCGAATGAACGCGCTGGACTAGCGGTAGAGCGAGCATCTGTGAATGAGAAAGAGTCAGCGCGCTTACGCAAAGAGGCAGAGCACGAACGACTTGCGCGTGTCACAATGCAGCTACGCCTCGGGAGAAGGACCCTTTCCGGGGACCAACGACGATATATATCTCGTCGGCTATCCAGGTTCAAGGGCATAGGGGTAGATATCTTCGTTTTTGGGGGCGATGAATGGACGCGACCCGAATCTCTTAGGTTCGCAGCGGTGCTCGAATCTGTTCTAGATAGTGCGATGATGGATGCGCGGGCGTATTGGGGGAACGGGTGCGGTATGTCCGAGCCGTTAAGGGGGGTTACAGTGCTGGCCCCGCCTGAGGCTACGCCGCAAGAATACCTAGCGGTAAATGAGATAAAAGAACTGCTCCAAGGGGCAGAGATCGAGCTAACGTACTTTCCGCGATCAATGCCAATCTGCCAGCACTTTGTTGGAGGGCCCTCGGACGCTAAAAAACCACCAAGGGGAGGCTGGACAAATATCAAGATTATGATCGGCGACAAGCCACCAGCCATGCTTGTTCGACCGACATCTACAAGACCTTAGCCAGCCTGTCACGCCACTCCGAAGATAACCTGTGACCTGTGAGTATGTCAAGTATGTTATTGCCCATTGAAGCCTTCCAGACGTCGCTCAGATCGAGGAGTTTCGAGACACTTCCGCGATCAGATGATCGCGGCCATCGAGGCTGTCCGCGTGCAGGAGAAGGCCGGATTTGCGAAGTGGCGCAAGAACGGAAGGCACCTCAAAGTGCTAAAACGAATACCGCAGCGCCCCCTGGATCACGCGCGCCGACGCGTCGCTCCTCGACGCCCCCACATAGTTAAACGGATTGTACGTGCCCGCGATCCGTCCGAAGCTTTGGCTCTGCACGCTGGCGGTCGGGAACGAAAAGTGCGGCGTGTTGGTCGCGCCGTAGGCCTCCGCGCGGAAGGTTAACTGGTGGCCCTCCCGGATGCGGAATGACTTGTACAGGCCGAGGTCCACGTTGAGCAGGCCCTGGCCGAAAAAGGTGTTCCGCCCCAGCGAGTCTTTGCCGGCGCCGCCCGGATCGAACGGGCGCTGCGATTGCGGCGTGTTGACCGTCGGGTAGAAGCCGGAAAGCGGCAATTGCGCCACCGAGGCCAGCCGGCCGGTCGACGGATCGATGCGCCCGTTATCCACGGAGCGGCCGAACAGCGAGGGGTCGATGAGCATGGGGCGGTCGTTCGAGACCCCGTCCGCGTTGTAGTCATAGCCCGCCGTCGCCGTGAACGGATTGCCGCTGGCGAAGGTCATGTTGCCGGCCACCGTCCAGCCTCCCAGCAGCAGGTTGCGCGCGCCGCGCTCCTTGAACCAGGGCAGCCGGTAGCCGAAGTTGAGGTTGGCGCGCTGTTTCTGGTGGAAGTCGCTGAGCCCGCGCAGGCTGCGCGCCGACCCAAGCTCGGTAAGCGCCACGCTGGTGCTGGCGGTGATGTCCGAGCCCGTATCGATGGTGCGCCCGAAAGTGTAGCTCACCTGCCAGTGCAGCCCGTGCGAATAGCGCTTCTTCACTTCCAGGCGCAGCGCGTTGTAGTAGCTCCAGGCGCCGTTGAAGATGTAGGTGACGCCGCTGTAGCGGGTATCCGGGCGGCGGAACGTGGTGCGCGGCTGCGCCACCGAGATGTAGCCCGGCGCGGGATTAGTGTTGCCCAGGTCCGGGTCGACCTTGTCGTAGAGGATTCCGTTCACCGGCGACACGATCGGGAAGCGCGCCCGGTTCAGGCTCTGGTTCTGGAGCAGCCCGATCCCTCGCGTCCGCGTATAGCCGATGCTGAACACAATGCGGTCCGGCAACTGGCGGTCGATAGTGACGTGCAATTGCTGCACCGCCGGCATCCGTAGGCCGGGATCCACCGAGGCATAGGCGATGCGGCCCGGATCGAATCCGGGCGCGTAGACAAATGGCTTGCCCGTGGCCCTGTCCACCGTGGGATCGCCCACCTCGAAGGTCGGGTCGAACGAGCGGTAGACGCCGTAGGGCGGCAATGAGCGCAGGCTGGCGCCGCCCTGCGAGAACACCGACTGGAAGATGCGGTTGTGGAACAGTCCGAATCCGGCCCGTATGGCCGTGGTCCCTTCAGCTCCCAGCAGCCGTGTCCAGAACCGCGACTCCGCCCGCGGCGTCCAGGCCAGGCCGAAGCGCGGTTGCAGGCCCTTCTTGAACGTGCCGTAGTCGTACAGGATCTTGCCGTCGCGCTCGCTCGGCTTCAGCACCACCTCCCAGCGAAAGCCCAGGTTGAGGGTGAGGTTCGGCTTCACCTTGATGTCGTCCATCACGTACTGGTTGAGCTCGCCCAGCCGGTTGAAGGTCGTGAAATTGCCGTAGCCTTTATCAAAGCTGGTGACCCACCCGCGCAGGAAATTCTCGTGGCCTTCATAGCGGCTGGCCGTGCCCAGCACGCCGCTCGCGCCGAAGGTCCACCAGCCGCGCGAGTAGTTATCGGCCAGGTCGTCCAGATGCTGGCGGCGGTAGTCGATTCCGGCTCTCCAGGTGTGACGCCCGCGCAGGTGCGACAGGTTGTAGTTGTATTGAGAGTCGGTCTGGTAGCGGTGGATGGGGAACTGCCCGGCGCTCCCCATGGTCGTCGTGGAATAGGGCGACGGGTTGGAGATGCGCACGATGGGCGTGTCGTTGCCGTCGGAGATGTCGACCAGGGTCGTGCGCAGCCCCAGGCCGAAGCGGAACTCTCCCCAGGTAACGGGCGAGAACATGTGGGTCGCGGCCAGGCCCAGATTCTGCTGCTTGTTATTCTGGAAGGCGCTCTCGCCCTGGATCACCGAGAACGGTTTGCGGCGCTGGCGGCTGTATTGATAGCGCACCGCCAGCGTGTCCTTCGAGCTTGGGTTGTAATCGAGCTTGCCGCTGTAGTCCTGATCGGGATAGGAGGCGGATTTGGTCTCCGTGTAGCAATGATCGCAGGCCACCGGATTGTTCGGCGCAGCCTTCGGGAAGCGGTCCAGAATGCTCTGGAGAAACTGGCGGTCGCGCTCCACGTTGGGATGCTCGTCGGGCTTCAGACACAGGCGGCAGTCGCCCACTTGAATCCGCTCGCCCGGCAGGAAGATGAACCGGTTGAAGGTGTTGTACTGGATCAGCCGGGTCTGCTCGAAGCTGTGGAAGAAGAACAGGCGGTCGCGCCGGATCGGTCCGCCCACCACGTAGCCGAACTGGTTGCGGCGGTACGGCGGGCGCGGCGCCACGGGCGTGCCGTCGGGCTTGTTGCCGAACGAATTGGAGAAGAACGCGTTGGCGTTGAGTTTCTCGTTCTGGAGGAACTCGTACGCCTCGCCGTGCAGGCGGTTGGTCCCCGACTTGGTTTGCACCAGGACCACCGCGCCTCCGGAGCGGCCGAACTCCGCCGGATAGGCGTTGGTCAGCACCAGGAATTCCTTGACGGCGCTGACGTTGACGTTCTGGCGGCTGCTGCCTTCCGAAGAATCGTCGTTGTTGACCCCGTCGATTTGGAACGACGCCGAGCGGCTGCCCGTCCCGCTGAACGACACGTAGCTGCCCGACGACAGGGTCGGGTTGTTGACCCCCGAATAGCCGCCGCTGGTCTGGAAGCCGGGCAGCATCTCGACCAGCGACAGGATGTTGCGCGAGGAGAGCGGGCGGTCCTCGATGGTCTTCTCATCGATGCTGCTCTTGAGATCGCCGCGCGACACCTCGATCAGCGGCGCGTCGCCGGAGACGGTCACCGCGGCGGTGACGGTGGCCGGCTGGAGTTTGAAGTCGATGGTGCGCGACGCGTTGAGTTCCACCAGGGCCGGACGTTGGGCCGCGTTGAAGCCCTGCGACTCGGTGGTGACCGTATACTCGCCGACCGGCAGGAACGTGAGCTGGTAGAAACCCTCCTGGTTGGTACGGGTGTTTCGCTTGAGTCCGGTGTCTTTGTTCACAGCCGAAACGGCGGCGTTGACTACGGCCGCGCTCGAAGCGTCGGTCACCCGGCCTTCCAGCGTACCGGTAACGGTCTGAGCGGCGGCCACGGCCCCCAGCGCGGTAAACAGGAAGATGGCGCGCGAAACCATGAGTCCCCTTTCTTGCGTCCAGTATACTGTGCGTATGAGATGCACGTGGGTGGCCATGCTGCTTCTGCTGCCCCTGGCGGCTGGCCCCTCCCCCGGTTATCTATCGGCCAAGCGGAAGTTCGCGCAGATCGAGAGCGGGAAACTGCCCGCCGGAAGCCGCGTCACTCTCTCCGCCAGCGAACTGAATGCCTGGGTACAGGGTGAGATGGCGCAGGCCGCCCCCGCCGGAGTTCGCGATCCGCGCCTGGACTTGGGCGATGGCACGGCCTCGGGCTTCGCCTATATCGATTTCGTCAAGGTGCGCCAGGCGCAGGGCAATCCGCCCGGTTGGATGGTGGCCAAGCTGCTCGGCGGCGAGCGCCCCGTGCGCGTGACCACGCGTATCCGCTCGCAGGCCGGCTCGGCGACCGTGGATGTGGAGCGCGTCGAGATCGCCGGCATCCCCATCGAAGGCCGCGTTCTCGATTTCCTGATCCGCAAGTACCTCGTCCCCAACTACCCCCATGCCAAGGTCGGGCAGCCCTTTGCGCTGGCGCACCGCATCGAGCGGCTGGAAGTGCAGCCCTCGCTGGTGAACGTGGTGATCGGGCGGTGACTCGACGGCAGTGGCTCCACACGCCCGCGTTGTTCTGGCCCGCGCATGGGCAGGGGGCGGACCTGCCCCGTGTCGCGTGCATCCTGAATTCCTACTTTCCCAACTCCCACGCCGACGTGTTCATGGGGCGTTTGCTGGAAGGGTACCGGCTGGATGGCGTGAGCCACCGGCCGCGGGTTCGGGTGGCGTCCATGTACGTCGACCAGTTCCCCTCGAACGACATGGCGCGTGAGCAGGCCGCCGAGTATGGAGTGACGATCTACCCGTCGATCGCCGGGGCGCTGCGGATGGGCGGGCAGAAACTGGCCGTGGACGGCGTCGCCATCATCGGCGAGCACGGCAACTACCCGCGCACGGCGCGAGGCAATTTCCAGTATCCGCGCTGGAAGCATTTCGACCAGGTCACGCGGGTCATGCGCGAGGACGGGCGCGTCGTGCCGCTGCTGAACGACAAGTACCTGGCCTACGAGTGGGAAGACGCGCTGAAGATGGTCGAGCGCGTGCGCGAGATGCGGATTCCGTTCATGGCCGGCTCGACGCTGCCGCTGACGTGGCGGCGGCCGCCGCTGGAGTTCCCGCGCGGCATCGAGTTGGAGGAGGCGCTGGCGGTCAGCTTCAGCGATTTGGAAGAGCACGCCTATCACGCCGTCGAGCTGTTGCAGGCGATGGTCGAGCGGCGTCGTGGCGGCGAGACCGGCGTGGCGCAGGTGCGCTGCGTGGAGGGCGATGAGGTGTGGAAGCTGGGCATCTCCGAGGAGCTGCTGCGCGCGGCGCTGTCGCGGCGCGTGAATCCGCCGCCCCCGGACCAGGGCCAAAAACCGCAAGCCATTCTGGTGCGGTATCGCGACGGGCTGAAGGCCGCCATTGTCAATCTAAACAGCCAGACCCGCGACTACCTGTTCGCCGCCAAAGAGAAGGGCCGGCGGGAGCCGCACTCCTCGTGCTTCTACATCCAGCTTTACCTGCATAATCATTGGGGATTCATGGTGCGGAATTTCGAAGACCTGGTGCTGACCCGCAAGCCGCCCAATCCGGTCGAGCGCACGCTGCTGGCCACGGGCGTCACGCTGTTCGGGCTGGAATCGCGCGTAAGGGGACAACGATGGCTGGATACGCCGCAGCTTGCCATTTCCTACTAGTAGCCGCCTGCCTCTATGGCCAGGAGTACACCGTGGTCGATGTCGACAAGGTGCGGGCGGACGGAGATCCGGCCGCGGCGCTGCGCACCTTCACGGTCCCCGCCAATCCGGCGGAGGTGGCCTGCGACATCCTGATCGCCGGGGCGGGGATGGGTGGTGTGGCTGGCGCGTTGACCGCCGCCAAGCGCGGCCATTCGGTTTGCCTCACCGACGAATCCGATTGGGTCGGCGGCCAGATGACGGCCGGCGGCGTCTCGGCGCTCGATGAGAACCGGTTCATCGAGATCACCGGCGGCACGCGCACCTACTACGAGATGCGCGAGCGCATCCGCAGTCATTATCGGCAGCCCAATCCCGGCGCTTGCTATGTGTCGCCGCTCTGCTTCGAGCCGCGCGTGGGGGTCTCGGTGCTCGAGGAAATGCTGCGGCCGCACCGCTCCATCCGGACCTTTCTGCGAACCAGGATTGTGGATCTCGAAGTGACCGGCGGCCGGATTCGCGCGGCGTTGGCCTACCGCCTGGATCGCGGCGAAGTGGTGCGCTTCCGCCCGCGCTTCGTTCTGGACTCGACCGAGTTGGGCGACCTGCTGCCGCTGGCCAAGGTCCCCTACGTGGTGGGCTCGGAGCCCAAGAGTGAAACCGGCGAGCCCCACGCCGCCGCCGCGCCCAATCCAGGATGTGTCCAGAGCTTCACCTATCCGTTCGTGGTCGAGCACCGGCCCGGCGAACGCCACGCCATCCCCAAGCCGCCCGAGTACGAAAAGTTCCGGGACGGCCAGCCGTTCAGCCTGCGGATCAACTACCCGGAGGAGTTCGGCTGGAAGGGCTACGTCCAATACCGCATGTTCGGGGAAGATCCGCCGGTGCCGAACAACATGTCGCCCGGACCCTTCTTTCCCTGGCGGCGCATCCTGGCGGCACAGAACCTGGCCCTCATCAACTGGCCGCGCCAGGATTACCACGCCGAATCCCTCCTCGACCGCACGCCGCAGGACACGGCCCGCGTGCTCCAGCAAGCCAAGCGCGTCTCGCTGGCCTTTCTCTACTGGCTTCAGCACGACCTCCCTCGCGACGACGGCGCCGGCCGGGGTTACCCGGAGCTGATGCTCCGCGCCGACGCGCTGGGCTCCGAAGACGGCCTGTCGAAATACCCGTACATCCGCGAATCGCGGCGCGTCCGCGCCCAGGCGCGCGTCGTGGAGCAGGACATCGTCTCCGACTACCAGCCCGGCCCCCGCGCCCGGTGGTTCGCCGATTCGGTGGGGACGGGCTTCTACATGGTCGACATTCACCCCTGCGGGGCCAACGAGCGGGGCCGCATGATGATGCCCAAGCCGTTCCAGATCCCCATGGGAACCCTGGTTCCGCAAGGCGTATCGAATCTGCTGGCGGCGGGCAAGAATCTGGGCGTGACGCATCTGACTAACGGCGCCTTCCGGCTGCACCCGGTGGAGTGGAACATCGGCGAGGCCGCGGCGGCCATGGCCAGCCTGGCGCTGTCCGGCTCGATGAGCGCCGCGGCCGTGCAGAAGGAGTTGGCCGCCGCCGGCGTGCCGCTGGTCTGGTTCGACGACCTTCCGGCGGGCCACCCGGCCTTCGCCGCCATCCACCTGGCGGCGATCCGCGGCATCTACCCGCTCAACGCCCACGACCTGCACGCTTCGCCCGACGCCCCGGTGACGCGGCGGGAAGCGGCGCGGGCGCTGGCCGCTTACTTCGGCAAGCCGGCCGAGGATCCCGTGAAGCTGGCCATCGCCGAGGGATGGATGGCTACCGATCATCGCAACTGGTTCCATGAGGATCTGCCTTTCTACTGGACGGATTGCCGCGCCACGCTGCCGCCCTATCCGGCCAAGCGCTCCGGGCCGGTGAGCCGGGCGGATCTGGCCGGAAGACTGGGGCCAGTTGATCCAGCAGGGCGTCCCTGATTCCGGCGGCGATTTCGGCGTTGACCGCCGCGGCGGTGGGCCCGGTGTTGAGCAGCCGGTCCACTGCCTCCACGTCGATGAACTCGACCTCCAGCAGGCAGGCCGGCCTCGAACCCAGCCAGAAGGGGCTCAGCACTTCCAGCTTCTCCGTTTTCACGCCGCGATCGATCGCGCCGGTGTCGCGCTCGCGGATCGCCGCGACGACCGCGGCCTGAACGCGCTCGGCAAAGGGCCGGCTGTCCGGCGAGCGGATCAGCGTCTCCGTGCCCCGGGTCTTTCCGTCGAAGCCGTTGCAGTGGAGGCTCAGAAACAGCGCGGCTCGGTGCTTCCGCGCCAGGCGCGCTCGCTGTCCCAGGCCCACGTTGACGTCCGCATCCCGAGTCATCACCACCCGCACGCCGGATCCGGCCAACGCATCGCGCACCAGCAGCCCCAGCCGCAGCGCGATGTCTTTTTCCAGCACGCCGCTGAAGCTGACCGCGTTGTTCAACGCCCCGCCATGGCCCGGGTCCAGGATCACCGTTCCCTCCATCCGCCTCTCCCCCTCCCGTCCCCATCCTAGAATGCGGCGGCGCGCGGTCCGGGCGCGTCGCCGCGCAAGTGATAGAAAAGACGGGATCGATTGGGCCGGCCAAGGCTGTGACTGGCGGCAGATGTAGGGAATGTGGCATAATTCGGTGCATGTCCGCAGTGGCCGACCCCGTGGTCGAAAAGATGGAGCCGAAATCGGAGGGTACGACCACTCCGCGCAAGAAGAAGCCCAAAGAGCTGGCCGCCATCACCGAATGCTGCACCGGCTGCGCGGGATCGCCGGCCTGCGTCCCGTACTGTCCCATCGCCGACTGTATGTACTGGATCGAGGATCCCGAGCATCCGCCCTTCGGGCGCATCGACGTCGATCCCTATCTGTGCATCGGATGCAAGAAATGCACCAGCAAAGGGCCCGATGGCGCCTTTCTGGACGGATGCCCGTGGGACGCCATTGAAATGGTCCCGATCGAAGAGGTAGAGGCTTCCCTGGGAGTTAAATTCACGATTTGAGCCTGCCATGAGCCTTGATATCGACCAGCGAGAGCACGAAAGCGTGATTATCCTCGACCTGAAAGGGCGGATCACCACCGGCGAAGAGGCCACGCTGTTCCGGGAGACCGTGCATCAACTGGCTTCGAAGGACGCTCCCAAGCTGATCCTCAACATGAAGAATGTCGACTACATCGACTCCACCGGGCTGGGGGCGATCGTGGTCTGCTCGACGGCGGTGCGCAAGGCGGGCGGAGCGGCGAAGCTGCTGCACCTGAGCCGGCGCACCATCGAATTGCTGGTGATGACCAAGCTGGCCACCATCTTCGAGATCTTCAACGACGAGCAGGACGCGGTGAACAGCTTCTTCCCCGACCGCGAGATCAAGCGCTTCGACATTCTCAACTTCGTCAAAGAACAACAGCAGAAGAAGAGCTGATGCGCCTGGTGGTGATCGGCGGCGTGGCAGCCGGGCTGAGCGCGGCGGCGCGGGCGCGGCGCCTGGATCCATCGCTGGACATCGTGGTGCTGGAGAAGGGCGAGACGATTTCCTACAGCGCGTGCGGCCTGCCTTATTACCTGGAAGGCCGGGTGCGGCGAGGCGAAGACCTGGTGGTCTACACGCCGGAATACTTCCGCCAGGAGCGCCGCATTGACGTGCGAACGCGTGCGGCGGTGGCCTCGATTTCCCATCCACGGCGGGAAGTGTCGCTGGCCGGCGGCGAGAAGGTGCGCTACGACCGGCTGGTCCTGGCGACCGGGGCCAGGCCGGAGCGCGCCATCGCGGGCGCGGATCTGCCGCACGTGTTCACGCTCCACACACTGGCGGATGCGGAGAACCTGAAGGCATTCCTGGCCAACCGGCGTCCGCGGCGCGCCGTGGTCATCGGGGCGGGGTATATCGGCCTGGAGGCCGCCGAAGCGCTGCGCCGCAACGGTCTGGCGGTGACAGTGGTGGAGGCCAGCCCGCACGTCCTGCAGCGCCAGGACCCGGAGCTGTCGCAAGCGGTGGTCCGGCACCTGGAGCGGTTCCACATCGAAGTGCGCCTGGGGGTCCGGGTGAAATCGGTGGAAGACTATCCCGCGGACGTGGTGGTGCTGGCGGCGGGCCTGAAACCCAGCGTGGAGCTGGCGCAGGAGGCGGGCGTGCGGACGGGGGGCACTGGCGCCGTGGCGGTCGACGACCGGATGCAGACGAATCAGCCAGGCGTCTACGCGGCGGGCGATTGCGCCGAATGCACTCACCTGGTCACCGGGCGGCCCGTATGGATCCCGCTGGGAACCACTGCGAACAAGATGGGGCGCGTGGCCGGCGCCAATGCCGCCGGCGCGCGGGAGCGCTTTCCGGGCGTGGTGGGCACTTCGATCGTCAGCATCTGCGGGCTGGGCGTTGGGATGACGGGACTTTCCGTCGCGGAGGCCCGGCGCGAAGGGTTCTCGCCGGCGGCGGCGCGGATTGAAGCGCCGGCGAAGGCGCGCTACTTCCGCGGCCGGCCGACGACGGTCGAGCTGATTGCCGACCGGGGCAGCGGGAAGCTGCTCGGCGGCGCCGTGACCGGCGAGCAAGGCGTGGCCGGCCGCATCAACGTGATTGCCGCCGCGCTCCACACCGGCCTGCGCGTGGACGAGCTCGATCAGATGGACCTGGCCTACGCGCCGCCGTTCGCGCCCGTGTGGGATCCGCTGCTGATCGCGGCGGGGGAACTCAGGAAGGTGTTAGGCGATAGGTGTTAGGGCGCACCCGCTTAGCTGCTGCGCACCAAGGTTGGTCCTTCGAGCTTGGCGATTCGTTCCGAATGGCCGTCGAGCTTCGCCTCGATCCTGTCCAGGCGATGGTTCACCTCATCGAACTGGCGGTTCACCCCATCGAACTGGCGGTTCATAGCATCCTTGAGATCGTCGATCCGCTTGTTCTGAACGACGATTTGCACAATCAGGGTGACGACGATGGGCAGCGCAACCGTAAAAAACGGACTTTGCAAAACCGCCTTCCAGTCCATGGTTGAATTCCATTATAACCCACGGGTTGAGAAGGGGGCAAACGCAACCTCGCTTTTTTCGGTTATCATGCCCCTATGCGACGCCGTCACTTCATAGGCGCTGCGCTGGCTGCGGGCGCGGTTTCCGCCAACGACAAGATTTCCGTGGCGATCATGGGGGTGCGCGGGCGAGGGCGCGCGCTGGCTGGGGAGTTTGCGGCGCTGCCGGATGTGCACATCGCCGCGCTGTGCGACGTGGATGAGAGCGTCTTCGAGCGCGCCGCCCGGGTGGTCGAGGAGAAGAAGGGGAAGCGGCCGCCGCTGCTGGGCGATATCCGGCTGGCGCTGGACGACAAGTCGGTGGACGCGGTGGTGATCGCCGCTCCCGATCACTGGCATGCGCCGGCCACGCTGCTGGCCTGCGCGGCGGGCAAGGATGTCTATGTGGAGAAGCCCGCCTCGCACAATTTGCGCGAAGGCCGGATGATGGTGGAGGCGGCGCGCCGGCACCGCCGCATCGTGCAGGTGGGGACGCAGTCGCGGAGCCGTCCCTCGATCCAGCGCGCGGTCGAGTTCGTGCAGTCGGGCAAGATCGGCAAGGTCCTGATGGCCAAGGCGTGGAATGTGCAAGGGCGCAAGAACATCGGCCACCAGAACGACGGGCCCGCGCCCCCAGGCGTGGATTACGACGCCTGGACCGGCCCGGCCAGGCTGCTGCCGTTCAACGCCAACCGCTTCCACTACAACTGGCACTGGAATTGGAACTACGGCACGGGCGACATGGGCAACGACGGCGTGCATCAACTGGACATCGCGCGCTGGGCGCTGGGCGTGGGCCATCCGGCCAGCGTGTCGGGCATGGGCCGCAAGCTCTACTTCGACGACGATCAGCAGACGCCGGACACCATGAACATCACCTTCGATTACGGGCAGAAGCTGATGCTGTTCGAGATGCGGATCTGGAATCCCTACATGATGGAGGGGCAGGAAAACGGCGTGGCGGTGTACGGCGACCGGGGCATGGTGCATATCGGCCGCTGGGAGGAGACGCACCGCTGGGGGTTCAAGGTCTTCGACGACCGGGGCAAGCTGGTGTCGCACGACGACCGGGACGAGCCGGACCAGCACGCCCGGAACTTTATCGACTGCGTGCGAAGCCGCAAGGCGCCCAACGCGGAGATCGAGACCGGACATCTGTCGACGCTACACTGCCACTTGGGCAATATCGTGGCGCGCACCGGGCGGACGCTGCGTTTCGACGGGAAGACGGAGTCGATCGGAGACGACTCGCCGGCGAGCGCGTACCTGGGGAGGGAGTACCGGAAGCACTGGAGTACGCCGGCATGAAGAACGACCGCATTGTCATCGGAATGATGGGGGTGCGCGGGCGCGGGCGCAGCGTTCTGCGCGATTTCTGCCGCATGCCGGACGTCGACGTCGCCTACATCTGCGACGTGGACCAGAACGTGGTCGGCCCGGCCATGAAGACCGTCGAGGAGGCCCGCGGCAAGCGGCCGCCGCTGGTCTCCGACATCCGCCGCGTGCTGGAGGACCGGTCGGTGGACGCGGTGGTGATGGCCACGCCGATCCACTGGCACGCTCCCGGGACGATCCTGGCCTGCGGCGCCGGCAAAGATGTCTACGTGGAAAAACCCGCCTCGCACAATGTCCGGGAAGGCCGCCTGATGGTGGAGGCGGCGCGGCGCCACAAGCGCATCGTGCAGCACGGCACGCAACTGCGCAGCCTGGGCGTGTGCCGCCGCTTCATTGAAGTCGTGCAGTCGGGCAAGCTGGGCAAGGTTCCGATGGCCAAAGCGTGGAATTCCCAGATGCGGCGCAACATCGGCCACTTGCCGGATGAGCCCGTGCCGGCGGGCGTGGACTACGACACCTGGACCGGCCCGCTGCCGATGCTGCCGTTCAACCGCAACCATTTTCACAGCACGGTGAACTGGCATTGGCACTACGGCTGCGGCGATATCGGCAACGACGGCGTCCACCAGCTCGACATCGCGCGCTGGGCGCTGGGCGTCGAGTGGCCGGAGCGGGTGAGCGGGATGGGGCGCAAGCTGTACTTCGACGACGACCAACAGACGCCCGACACCATGACCCTCAGCTACGAGTTTCCGGGGAACAAGGCGATTTTCTTCGAGCAGCGTTTGTGGAACCCCTACATGCTGGAGGGGTGCGAGAACGGCGTAGCCGCCTATGGCGACACGGGCATGGCGCAGTTCGGGCGCTGGGGCGCCAAGTACGAGTTGCGGGTCTACGACCGGAAGGGCGCTCTCGAGCGCCGGGAAGAAGAAACGCTGGACGATCGCGTCCACATCCGCAACTTCCTGGACTGCATGCGCACGCGGCAAACGCCGGCGGCCGGGATCGAGGAGGGCCACCGCTCGACCACGCTGGCTCACCTGGGCAACATCGTAGCGCGCGCCGGCCGGGCGATCGCGTTCGACGGCGCCCGCGAGAGTATCCCGGGAGACGCCGAGGCGGCGAGGATGTTGAGACGCGAGTACCGCGAGCACTGGGCGCTTCCCGCCTGATTTCTGCGAGAATGGATATCTATGATCTCCCGCCGGGAAGCAGAAGAACTGCTGGGCTCCGATGACCTGATCGGCATCGGCATGGCGGCCGACGCGGTACGGCGCAAGCTGCATCCGGAAGGCATTGTCAGCTACATCATCGACCGCAACATCAACTACACCAACTTCTGCACCGAGTATTGCAGCTTCTGCGCGTTCTACCGGCCCATGGGGCATCAGGAAGGCTACATCCTGTCCAAGGAAACTATCTTCGAGAAGATCCAGGAAACCCTCGATCTGGGAGGAACCGGCGTGCTGATGCAGGGCGGGCTGCATCCGGACCTGAAGATCGAGTGGTACGAAGACCTGTTCCGCTCGATCAAGCAGCGCTTTCCGATTCACCTGCACTGCCTGTCGGCCCCGGAGGTGACCAACATCGCGGAAGTGAGCGGGCTCGGCCTGCGGGACACCATCGCGCGGCTGAGGGACTCAGGGCTCGATTCCATCCCGGGCGGCGGGGCCGAGATCCTGGACGACGCCGTGCGCCACCGCATCAGCCGGCTGAAGTGTTCGACCGCCGAGTGGATCGACGTGCACCGCACGGCGCACGCGCTGGGAATGCGCACCACGGCCACCATGATGTTCGGCTGCGGAGAGACCCTCGCGCAGCGCGTCAATCACCTGGAAATCGTGCGGCGCATCCAGGAGGAGACGGGCGGATTCACGGCCTTCATCCCCTGGACGTTCCAGCGCGAGAACACCTCGCTGGGGCGGTTTGTCAAGGAGGAGGCGACCGCCGTGGAATACCTGCAAACCCTGGCCATCTCCCGCCTGTACCTGGACAACATTGAGAACGTGCAGTCCTCCTGGGTGACGCAGGGGCTGAAGACCTGCCAGATCGGCCTGCGCTTCGGGGGCAACGACGTGGGCAGCATCATGATCGAGGAGAACGTCGTGTCGGCGGCGGGAGCTCATCACCGGGCGTCGGAGGAGGAGCTGCGGAGGGTGATTCGCGATGCGGGGTTTGTGCCGAAACAGAGGGATACGTTGTATCGGACGTTTTTCTTGAACTGAAAAAGGCAAGAGGCAAAAGGCAAAAATCAAAAGGCAAAAGGAATTAGGAAGAACACTTTTACTTACTTTGCGTCTTGCCTCGGCCTCACCCTGGCAAGCACGTGCGGGGCGCCGCCGAGGCGAAGTAATTTATAATGGTTCTTCCTAATCACTTTTGCCTTTTCAGCGCTGTGGCGATGGCGCTCCTAACGGCGAATGGCCGTTTAAGGGGATGCCTTGATCGAAGAGCGCTTTCTTGACGGTGCCGGGGTTGTCGCTGGGCTACGGAGCAGTTCGGTCCCGTCCGGCTCTTCGGGCGAGACCACGGTCAGCCATTTCGCCTTTTCCAGCGGGAGGTCTCTTTTCTTGACAAAGCCTAGAATCTGTGTGTAAAACTTCAGGGCCTTGTGCAGATCTGGTTCAGAGTATCATGGTTTGGCCGGCAGGTCAGGAGAAGTCGAAGGTGGTCTGGGAGGCCTCCAGGCTGGTCAGGAGCCAGCGCCGCTGGGCGGCCTCCTCCAGCCGGTCCCAGGCTTCCAGAATCCAGATTTGTTCGCGGGTGAGGTCTTCCAGCAGGCGCCAGTCCTGGGTGGCCTCCGCGATCGGGATCACGCGCTCCAGGATCTCGAAGGCTTCGGCGAGACGGCCCTGGCGGGTCGAGACCGCGATGGCGCGCCGCGCGAGGACGGTGGCCAGCGCATAGACTTCCGGCTGGCCGCCCGCGCGCGGGAGGGCCCAGTCGAGGGCCCGCTGCAAGGGGGCAGGCTCTTGTGCGCCCGAGAGCTGGAGTGCGCGAGCCAGCGCATCCTCGTCCTCCTCGAGACGAGGCGTGAGGGGCACTACGGGCTCCAACGCGATCCGCTCGCCGCACGCGAACTCGCTTTGCCGCGTGGTCAGAAGCGCCGAGCATCTGCCTCCTGGGACGAGCTGGATGGAGGCCCGCTCCTCCACATCGTCGAGCACGATCAAGAGACGGCGCGGCGCGCAGAAGTCGCGCAGGGCGCCGAGATTGGTCCGGGCGTCGCCGGGGAGCCGCAGTCCGAGCTGGGCCGCCAGGTCGCCCGCCTGGCCGGCGATCGAGCGGCGCCCGCAGCTCAGCCAGAACACGTCCTGGAATTCGGGCGCGCATCGGCGGACGAACTCCATGGCCAGGGCCGTCTTACCGACGGGCGCGGGGTGCGCCAGAGTCACGACTCCGGGCCGGAC
>JACOSH010000575.1 GCA_016178945.1 Acidobacteriota bacterium | reverse complement strand
GGACCTGGTGGAGCAAACCACGGCGGTCATCCGGAAGCACCGTCCCGACGCGGTGCTTTCCATCGATCCGGGGGCGGAAACCGTGCGGTGGCACAAGACCGATCACCGCATGGCGGCGATGAACACCATCGACGCGATCCGGGCGGCGGAGTGGCATCTGTATTTTCCCAACCAGCGGCTGGCGGGATTGGAGCCGTGGAATGTTCCGATGGAGGTTTTCTACTACGTGACCAACCGGGACGCCAATCATTGGGTGAACATTGACAGCGTGGTGGAAAAGAAACTGGACGCGGCGGCGGCGCACGTCAGCCAGTTTCCGCCCTCGCTGAGCAAGTATCGCCCGGATTGGGACCCGGCGGCGCTCCGGAAGCTCAAGGACAGCCTGCGGGCGCGGATGCCCAAGAAGGACGGCCACGTAGTGGAGGCCTTCCGGGTGGCACGAGGTTTCAACCAGCAGTGACGCGCTCGTACCGCTGCTTACGCGCGCGGCTCTGCTGAATGGGTGGCCGATAGTTTTCACGGCTTCTCCGGCTCGCGGACGGTGAGGATGCGGTCGGCCGGGAAATTCTCCAGGCGCTGGAGGCGGCCGCTGGGCCAAGTCACCTCCAGCAGCTTGACCGTCGTGGACTTGCCCAATCCGAAATGCACGCGGCGGTCGCTGGAGGACAGGTAGCTGCCGGCCGCGCTCGCGAAAGCGTGCTGCTCGGCGCCCGAGGCGGAGACCAGGCGCAGACGCGCGCCGATCCCGTCGCGATTGCTGGCCGAGCCGATCAGATCGACTAGCAGCCAGTGGCCGCCGCCCGCCCCGGAGTTCTGGAGGATGACGGCCGGGCGGTTGTTGCAGTTGATAGCGACGTCGAGGAAGCCGTCGTTATTCCAATCGCCGAAGGCCACCCCCCGGGCCGCCAGTGGAACCTGAAACGCCGGGCCGGCCAGGGCGGAAACGTCCTGAAACTTTCCGCTTACGTTGCGCAGCAGCAGGAGCGGCTCCAGGTAGCGCAAAGCGGGTTGGGTGAGCTCGATGTTGTCCATCACGTGGCCCTGCGCGACGAACAGATCCTTCCAGCCGTCGTTGTCGTAATCCAGGAAGCGTGCGCCCCACCCGGAATGCAGCAGGGTCGCGGCGCTGATGCCGGCCGGGCCCGAAACGTATTCGAACCAGCCCGACCGGTTGTGGAAGAGCGCGTATCGCTGATTGGCCAGCGCGTTGATAAAAACGTCCGGCCAGCCGTCGTTGTCGTAGTCGGCGATGTCGGCGCCCATTCCGGCGAAGGTGTGGCCGTCTTCATCGTAGGCCAGGCCTTGGGCCAAGCCGGTTTCGCGGAACGTGCCATGGTCGTTCCGGAACAACTGCTGCGGGAAAGAGTCGTTGGCGATGAGGATGTCGGGCCACCCGTCGCGGTCGAAGTCGTGGATGGCGATACCCAGTCCTTTGCCGGGCGAGGAGGCCAGTCCGGCTGGCTTGGAGACATCGGCGAACGTGCCGTTCCCGTTGTTGCGATACAGGAGATGGGAGATGGGCTGGAATTGATCGGGGTGGCAGTAGGAGCGGTAGCCTGGACGCCGATCGCCGCAGAAGATGTCCAGGCTGAAGTCCCACTCGATGTAGCGGGAGACCACCAGGTCGAGAAAACCGTCGCGGTCGAAATCGACGAAGGCGGCGCCGGTGGACCAGCCGCCGCCAGCTACGCCGGCCTGGGCGGTGACGTCGCGGAAGCTGCCGTCGCCGTTGTTGTGGTAGAGGATATTCTGGCCGTAGTTGGTGACGTAGAGATCGGGATAGCCGTCGTTATCGTAGTCCCCCGCGGCGGCGCCCATGCCGTAGGAATGGCCGCGCACGCCGGCCGCTTCGGTGACGTCGGTGAACTTTCCGCCGCCGTCGTTGCGGTAGAGGCGGTTCCAGAAGCGCGGGGCGGACTTGCCGGGCGGCTTGTCCTTGGGCATGGGATCGTCGAGCGCCGCGCCGTTGACGAAGTAGAGGTCGGGGAGGCCGTCCCGGTTGTAGTCCAGAGCGGCCACGCCGCCGGTCATGGATTCGAGGAGGTACTTGCGGGAGGTCGGGCTGGATTGGTTCCTGAAGTCGATGCCGGAGCGGGCGGTGATGTCCAGGAATGCGGGCGGGCCCGCCGCCGAGGGGAGCATCCAAGCGAGGGCGCCCAGCGCGGCAAAGAATACGGCGCCGCGCCTCATCACTTCCGCCGCCGGGCCAGGTGCTTCCGCAGCGCGGCGCTGCTCGAAAGGATGTGCTCGGTCATGGCGCGGCGGGCGGCCTCCGCCTGGCCCCGTTTCATGGCGCGCAGGATCTTGCGGTGTTCCGCCACGGACAGTTCCGCCCGCCGTCTGGACTGTTCCGGGCGCGGCGCCTTCAACGCCTGCTGGATCCATTCCTGAAGATAGCCCCGGGTCATGCCGAGGAGGTTGTGAAGGATCGAGTTCTGGCTGGCTTCGGCGATGGCCAGGTGGAAGCTCAGATCGAATTCCAGGAAGCGCTCCGGATCCGCGGTCGAGGCCGCCATCCCCTCGATGCTCCGCTCGATGGCGGCCAGGTCGGCGGACGACGCATACCGGGCGGCCAGGAACGCGGTCTGGGACTCCAGCATGAGCCGCGTTTCGATGAGATCTTCCACCACCTTGCGGTCGAGCAGCAGCCCCCACTGGAAGGCCTTCTCCAGGTAGCGGCGGCGGTCGCCGGAGACGAAGGTGCCGTCGCCGGCGTGGGACTCCAGAATGCCCACCACCGACAGTGAGCGCAGCGCTTCGCGCACCGAGGTCCTGCCCACGCCGAGCTGGCGGCACAATTGCTTTTCCGAAGGCACGCGGTCCCCCGGCTTCAGGACGCCCCGTGCGATCAGGCCGGTGAGCTGATCGACGATAGCGTCGCTCAGCGAGGTGCGGGCAGCGGGCTTGAAATCGGCCAACATCGGCTCTTGTGGTATGCTGTCATCAGCTTGTCAGACAAGCAGACAGGCTGTCAAGCGAGAGGCGCATGCCGGGCCGGACAACCGATATCGGGAGGCGGATCGAGCTGGTTCCCATGGACCCGCACTGCCACAACCTGACGATCGCGCTGTATCAACAGCCGGGGCCGCGCTACCTGGTTCACAGTTACAGCGGGCATCCGGAGGCCGCGGATCGCATTCGTTTTGTCACCCGCGCCATGCAGGCCTTGGGCGGAATGCGGCTGGACGGATCGATGCTGGTGTTCCCCTGCGGTGAGGGACACTTGCTGGCGTCTCGCCGCGTGTTCCTGGAAGCGTGCAAGCTGCCGTCTACCGCGAATCCGGAAGCCCGGCCGTTGACGATCGCCGATAAGAAGTCCGGGCGCGCTATCACGACCACGAGCCTGGGCGCCGGCCTCTACCAGGTGGACGCCGAGGGCGAGGCCGCGCGCGCCGAAGCGGTAGCGGGCGGATTGAGGAAGCTCAGCGGGATGCCGGCGGTGGACGGGCGGCCGGACCGGGCGGCGTTTTCCTGCGGCCAGCCTCATGACGCGCTGGTAGGGTTGCTGCTGACCCGGGCGTTGAACGTGCGGGCGGTGCTGCGCGAAGAGGAAATGACGGCAACGCGGGGCGTGCTGGCGGCGCCGAGCGCGCAAAAGTGAGGGAGCATGATCACGATGAACAGCCGCCAGCGGGTGCTGGCCGCTCTGCGCCGGGAGCCGGTCGACCGCACTCCGGTGTGCAATCCAACCTCGGTGGCCACCGTCGAGCTGATGGACCTGGTGGACGCGCCCTTCCCGGATGCCAACCGCAAGCCGGAGCTGATGGCGCGGCTGGCGGCGACCGGCTATACCGAGCTGGGCTTTGACTCGATCATGCCGGTCTTCTCGATCATCCAGGAATCCTCCGCGCTGGGCTCGAAGATCCAATGGGAGCAGAAGGACAACTGGCCGACGGTAAAGATGCGGGAGCCGATCTGGCAGCACCCCGAAGAGATCCGCATCCCGGCCGATTTTCTCACCCATCCCGACACGCAGTGCGTGATCCAGGCCATCCGGATCCTGCGCCGGGAGTTTGGCGGGGAAGTCGCCATCATCGGCAAGACCATGGGACCCTGGTCGCTGGGTTATCACACCTTCGGGGTCGAGCCGTTTCTGCTGATGTCGCTCGACGACCCGGGAAAAACCAAGCTTTGCCTGGACCGGCTGAAGGAGGCCACGGTGCAGTTTGGTCTGGCCCAGATCGAGGCGGGCGCCGACGCTCTCACGCTGCCCGATCATGCCACCGGCGACCTGGTGAGCGCCGATTATTACGCCCGCTACCTGCGCGATCTCCACATCGAGTTCGCCCAGCGGCTGCCCGTGCCGCTCATCCTGCATATCTGCGGCCGCACGGTCGACCGCATGGAGTTCATCGCGCAGACCGGGATGGCGGCCTTCCACTACGATTCCAAGAACCAGCCGGCCGAATCGATGGCCGT
>JACOSH010000574.1 GCA_016178945.1 Acidobacteriota bacterium | reverse complement strand
GTGAAGGCCAAAGAGGTAATCGTCCAGGGATCCATTCACGGCAACGTGTACGCCGTGGAGAAGATCGTGCTGCGCAAGGATTCGAGCCTGGTAGGGGACATTCGCACGGCCGGCATCGTGATCGACGACGGCGCCTACTTCAAGGGCAGCATCGACATCGTCCGCGACACACCAGCCCGCGCGGCGGCGCCTGAGCCGGTCCTGGCCCGCGCCGCGGGTTAGCCGCGCCGCACCCGCTTGCCCAACTCGGCAATCCGGCGCATGGCTTCCTGGCGCGCGGCGGAGTATTGCTTCACATCTTTGGAACCGGTCTTGACGAAGTCGAGAACCACGGCCTCCGCTGCGACGTAATCGGCCGCGACTTCGGCCACTTGGGCGGCGATCTCGCCGGGGATGTCGGTGACGCCATTTGCATCGGCGTGCAACAGCGTGCCGCGGAACACCGTGAGCCCTCCCACGCGCACCGGGACGTGGATATCGACGATGTGGGTGTAGCCGTGCGAGGCGATCGTGCCGTTGCTGAAGGCCGAGAATCCGAGGCGGCGAACCTGGTCGAGGTCGCGCGCCGCGCCGCTGGTGATGAGCCCTACCGCGCCAAAGGCCTGGTAAGTGGAACACATGATCTCGCCGAAGGTGGCGGCCACGGCCGGGTCATCCAGATCCTGGAAGACCACGATAGGCGGACCCGGGACTTGAGCGAATGCTTCCACCTGCTGGTCGAGCGAATTATAGACCGCACCGGCCCCGCGCGCGACGGCGCCCCGCATGGTGGCCGTGGAGGCGTAGCCCACGATCGGGGGCATCTCCGGGAAACAGGCGCGGATGCGCGAATCCATGTATCCGGCGGTGCGCGGGCGGACCTCGAACAACTCGATCACGTTGCAGATCGTGGGGGTGTCATACTGGGCCAGCAATTTCAGGTCGACGGACATGAGTGAGTCCATTATACGCGGGCCGGTCGAAGCGCTAGCGCTAGCGCTCCTCCGCCAGCCGCTTGGCCGCTAGGTTGAGTAACCGATCCGAGCCATCGGCTGAAGGGACGGGAGCCAGACGTGCTTACTCGGATCTTCCGACAGGTCGTAGAGACGTTCACGCTGATCGGCCAAGATCGTTGGAAATCATCACTGCCTGAACCGCCTCATCCAACCCTGCTCCTGCAACTGTTGCCAAGCCACACGGATGTGCTCCAGCCGGAAGACTTGTTGCTTGCGCGGATTCCAGGAGTGGATCTGGGCGATGGCCTCGTCCGCGTTTGTCGCATGCGCAGCGGCGCCGGGTCCCCCGCGATGGCTGACCCAGTGCACGGTCGCCAGCAGTTCCATCCCATAGGGGGTCTCAAAACCTTCGATTAATCGGGCGACCTGTTCCAGGCGGGCCAGGGATTCTGCCCTGCCGGCGAGGAACTCAGTAGCCTCCTCGACGGCGCCAAGCAGTAATTCGATCTCCGCATCCGGCTTCTGTTGATCGCCGTAACCTCGACTGAAGTGACCCTCCATGACCTCCAGCACCTTGTTCAGGTTCGATGCGTAGGGTCCGTAGTGGCCCGCTTCGTACTCTAGGCGCAGCGGCTCTCCCGCCTCTTGCAGGAAGTAAGCCAGCTTCTGCACTTCGAGCAATGTGCGGCTGTACTCCAGGGCTGCATAGGCGTCCATCAACTTGATGAAGAGGGCGCGGGCAGCAGTCATGCGAGGCCGGCCGGTCCTCACGGGCATCGTCTTGGCATCCGGCGTTCCCGCCGGCTCGAAAAGCAACACGTGCACGTCCGGCAACTCGGAGAACGCCTGCCCGATCATTGGGCGCACCTTGCCCCAGTCCAGTCCGCCGAGCCCGCATCCCAGAGGTGGCACCGCGATCGAGCGGATACCGAGCCTGTGGACGTCGGCGACGAGCGCCTTCAATCCGGACCGGATATCAGCTAGGCGCGACTTGCCGCGCCAGTGCCGTTTCGTGGGGAAGTTAATGATGTAGCGCGGATTGATGAGCCTGCTGTTGTCGAAAATGAACATGTGTCCCGGCACCACTTGTCCTGCATGGCAGGCGGCCTCGTAGGCTTTGAAGTTGGCTGGGAACGCCTGCTTGAACTGAAGCGCGATGCCCTTGCCCATGAGGCCCACGCAGTTTACGGTGTTCACCAGTGCCTCGGCGTCGGCTTCCAACATGTTGCCCGTGGTGATTTCCATCATCTACGCTCTCTCTTCAGTAGTAGTACCATTCTGGCCTTATTTCAACTCTGGGGCGAGGCCGGTCGGGATGCCGTTCCAATACCGCCTCAACGCTCGTTCTCGCGTGCTGGTTCAGGACGCCAATGCGCTCGACCAACCACCAATCAAGCGAGTGCCAAACCAGGGAACTCGGCCTGCTTGCGCCGCTTCCGGTCATTGTCGTCCGGTTGGTCTGTCCAGTAGCGCGCGCCGACTAGGTTCCAATCCACCCGGTCCAGACTGGCCAGATCATCGTACCAGTTGGTGAAGGTTGCCAGCCCGTGCCCGTCAGAGAACACGAACCTGCGGCCGGCCTCAACGACGAGCTGCACGGTTGTGGTCAGGTAGATGAGCGGCGCCTGCCCCTCGGTGTATCCCTCCACGCGTCCCGTCTTGAGATTCAGCAGCATTACCGACAGCGGGCCGAAGTAGAAGGGAACATAGTCGTGGCATGTGCCGCGAGGGCCGCACGGGATCGGTCGATTGTGGCGGCTCATCTGGACGTTCATGTTGTGAATGGCGCGGTAGAGCAAGGCATCGTTTGGTGTGCAGTTGGGCGCGTGGAGAGCACCCCGGGTGAGCAGTGTCGGCAGGTTCTCCACATGGACCAGCCGATACAGTGTGATCGGATCTGGAAAGGCAGTCTCTGCCATTAGGTCACCTCCGGCGAATGAGAGGCGGTTCCGGGGTCCTGCCTAAATCGGATTAAGTTTCGTGTCGCCGTCAAGTAGGGCCTCGCCCTGTCGGGCAGCTCGCATTCATTGGTCACGATCGTCGCGGAACAAGGCGCCGGCCAGTTCACCCATCCCTCCGCAAGGCAATGACAACGCCGACGATGGCGGACATGAGGTGATGGATCGCGCATAGCGAAGAGCACGTAAAGCCCGACACAAAAGCCGCCGAACAGGACCGGGTCCCGCGCCACCCCGGACCCCTGCAAGATTGTCGCGCCACCGGGGCGCCTGCCGGGACCCGTGCACTCGGATTCCCGCTTGCGATGCGGCCGACTCGCGGCCCTTTCACCGGCCTGCGTTATTGCACACTCCCCGCTGCGACGTGCTTGGCGCTCGCGTTGTTATCCAGTTGCCGCCAGCCTGGACAGGCGCCGGTGCACGGGGTCCCCAGGTAATGCCAGATCGAGCCGTCCTTGTGCAGTTGGAACAGCTCCTTGCCCCCTGCCGCGATCGCCGCCGACCCGGTGTTGCCGTCCAGCTTCTGCCAGCCTGGACACGAGTTATTCACGCATGGCCTGCCCATATACCGCCAGATCGACCCATCTTTGTGCTGTTGGAATAGTTCCTTCCCGGCCGCCACGATCGACGCCGACCCGCTGTTGTTGTCCAGTTGCTGCCAGCCGGGACACGAGTTGTTCGCGCACGGCCGGCCCGTGTAACGCCAGATCGCGCCCGTCTTGTGCAACTGGAAAAGCTCCTTCCCACCGGTCGCCAGAGTCAACGTCGCGCTATTATTGCCGAGTTGCTGCCAGCCCGCGCCCGTGAAACGCCAAATGGAGCCGTCGCGGCGAAGCTGGATCAGTTCCTTCCCCGCTGCCGCCATGGACACGGTAGTGCTGTTATTGTCCAGTTGCTGCCAGCCGGGACAGGAGGCGGCGCAGGGTGTCCCCGTGTAGCGCCAGAGCGAGCCATTCCTGCGCAACTGGAACAGCTCCTTTCCCGCCGCCGCGATCCCCACCGTCTCGCTGTTGTTGTCCAGCTTCTCCCAGCCGGGACAGGAAGTCGCGTTGCAGGGCGTCCCCGTGAAACGCCAGATTGAGCCGTCGCTGTGCAACTGGAACAGCTCTTTTCCGGCTGCCGCGATGGCCTTGGATGCCCGGTTATCGTCCAGCTTGTACCAGCCCAGACCGATGTTGCGCCAGATCGAGCCGTTATCGTGTAACTGGTACACCGGATCCGCGTGAAGCTGGTACAGTTGAGTGCCGCCCGCCGCGATCAGTCCCGACCTTGGATTATTGTCCAGCCGCAGCCAACCCGGACACGAGTCGCCAGTGCAAGCCGTGCCGTTGTACCGCCAGATCCAGCCGTCGTTGTGCAACTGGTAGAGCGAACCGCCGGCCGCGGCGATCGCCACGGTCTTGGAGTTGTGGTCCAGCCGCAGCCACCCGGGACACGAGTCGCCGGTGCAGGGCGTGCCGGTGTACTGCCAGATCCAGCCGTCGTTGTGCAACTGGTAAAGCGAACCACCGCCCGCGGCAATCGCCGCCGTCTTGGAGTTGCGGTCCAGCCGCAGCCACCCCGGACACGCGTTGCCGGTGCAGGGCGCGCCGGTGTACTGCCAGACCCAGCCGTCGTTGTGCAACTGGTAGAGCGAACCGCCGGCCGCGGCGATCGCCACGGTCTTGGAATTGTTGTCCAACCGCACCCACCCTGGACACGCGTTAGCACTGCACGGAGTGCCGGTGTATTGCCAGATCCAGCCGTCGTTGTGCAACTGGTAAAGCGAACCATCGCCCGCGGCGATCGCCACGGTCTTGGAGTTGTTGTCCAACCGCAGCCACCCTGGACACGAGTTGCCACTGCAAGCCGCGCCCGTGGACTGCCAGATCGAGCCGTCATTGTGCAACTGGTAAAGCTGAGCGCCGCCTGCCGCGATGGCTACCGCCTTCCGGTTGTTGTCCAGCCGCTGCCACCCTGGACAGAAGGCGTGAGCATCGCACGGCGGCCCCGTGTAACGCCAGATCTCTCCGTCATATTGCAACTGGTAAAGCTCGTTTCCGGCCGCGGCAATCCCCATTGTAAAGTCATTGTCGTCCAACCGTCTCCACCCGGGGCAGGAGTCGCCGCTGCACGGCGTCCCCGTGTACTGCCAGATCACGCCGCCCAGAGAGCCATATACCAGCACTTTCTTGGAAGCGGTCGCCAGATAGACTCTGCCCTTGGTGACCGTGGGCGGTACAAACTTCGCGAATCCATATCGCTTGTCGGAGGCGGTTGCATTTGTGTCTTCCTGATTGTTCCAAAGCTCCCTCATCGATATCGGATCGAACGCCCGCAGCATCCCCCAGTCCTGATCCATGCAAACATGGTCTCGTGGGGATCCGCACAATTCGATCGAACAGTCTTTCCAACCCGTGTCGTCTCCGCACGTCTTTACGGAGGCGAACAGGACCCCCGCCTCGGGTTTCGTCGGATCGAGGCTGAGAGCCAGCATGGCTCCGGGCATCCCGTTCTGTCCGAACCTTCGGATCCGTTCCATCTCAGCGGAGTCTTTCCACGGCGGCGCCAGCACCGCCTTTCGGGAGGATCGCGCGGTGGCAATTGTCGGCCGGTGGTCAAACTTGCCACCCAGCCAGTGAAAGGATTTCAGGTGGTCCTTTTCGGGCCAGATATACAGAAACGCCTTCCCGCCCCCAAAATCGCCGAACACCGGGGTCCCATGAACGTGCGGCCATTGTTGCCAATCGAACCCGGCGCACCTGGGAAGCTCGCCAAGATACTGGTTAAACCCGACGCGAAACTTGTCGGCTACCTTGTCGCGTCCCGGATCGTCGCCTTCTGGTATTGGAAGAGGACAAAAGCCGACCGGTGGTTGGTTATCGAACTTGCCCAGGTTGCTCTGATCGAGTACGTAGAGAATTCCTTCCTTGCCGGCCATGACCAGGTATTTCGTCCCCGGAATCAGCACCACTCCAGCGGAACCCAGGTCCATGTCGCCGGGATCTTGCCACAGCTTGCGGTAAGGGGTAAACCAATCCGCGGGCGTCATCGAGAGGCGGTTCGTCCCGGCGATGCGGGTGACGCTCAAACGCACCACGCTGCTGGAAAGGTTCAGTCCGCCGGCATCGGGCGGGGCGGGCTTCTTGGCTCCATTCCCCGTAGCGAAGAAGATGTTGCCCTTGGAATCGGCCGCCAGCCCGGTCGATCCCTGCCAGATCCCACCTCCGTCAAGGCTGTCATTCAGCGGATCTCCGCTATTGGCCGGATCATGCACCGTGCGATACGCTCCCAGGGGATTCAAGGTACTGGGGTCGAATGCGTAAACCCAGCCCTGATAGGATTTCGTATAATCTCCCACGCGGTGGCCTTCGTTCATCGCCGCAAACGCAATGTACAAGACGTTATTGTCGAGCAGGAGACTCGCCCGATTCCGGTGCAGCTCGTGCCAGGTAACGCTGCCCGGAATGGCTACGTCCCGCTTCACCACGCCAGTTGTCATGTCGATCGCCGCCAGACGCTGCTGTCCCGTGAGTCCCGAATTCCTGCGATAGCCGACGAACATCATCTTGCGCCGGCCGTCGATCACGGGTGTGGATTCGATGCCGATGATCGGATATCGGCCATTCGGACCTTCCACGTAGGTCAGGAGAGCGCCGCCGCCTAACTTTTTTAATTCGGTTGGGTCTGGAGCATACGGAGGTCCCAGATAAATCGGCGGCCCGAGCTGTTGGAACGGCGGATCGGCATTGAACGCGTAGATGTTGTTTGTCGCCGTCGCGACCCACAGGACGGAGTGTTGCTCGCCCCGGAAATTGAGTACCTGCACCACCAATGGCTGCGCCAGTACGGGGGCATCGACCGGCAACGAAGCCAGCAGTTGGAAATCCCTGACCGTGTGTTGGTCGAGCCCCGGCCACGAAGAGGCTCCGGTTCGCAGGTTATTATTCCGCTGCGTCAGAACATCCTCGCCCCAAAGACAACAGGTGACGACGAAAAAAAGAGCGGCAAAGGTGCTACTCGACGGAACCCTCTGCCAAATTTGCATTTGGGCCTCCCGGCGGCAAGTATACACGAATCCGCCGGCCCCGCGGACGGAAGGTCACACCGTCCTAACGTAGCGATTCACTTCAGCCCTTCCACCTGCACAAGGTCCGACAACTGGCGCATATAGCCGTAGAAGTAGGATTTCCCGTCGGGAGTCAACTGCACCGGCGCCACGCCGATAATGCCGGCGGGGTCGGCGGGCGCCAACTTCCGCCAGGGTTCGCGCTTCCCGCTAGTAAGCTCCACGCGGTCCACTCTGACGGGCGGCACACCGTAGAGAATCACGTACAGAAAGCGTCCATCGGGGCTGAAGCGCACCGGGTTCTCCCCGGCGGTCAAGCCCGGAACCGGCCGGGGCTCGCCGCCGGCCACCGGATAGAGCACGACCTTCCGATCGGGCGCCATGGCGGCGACCCAGGCGCCGTCTGGCGAGATCGGGGCGAACCACGTAGTACCGATCCCTTCCGGGGTGATGGGCCGCGGGCGGGCGCCGGCCAGATCCTGAACGTAAGCGCGCAAACCGTGGCCCGGCTCGCTGCCCAACAACAGCATTCGCTGGCCGTCGGCGAACCATGAGGCCTTGGCATAGCTGAATCCACCGCGCGCCAGCTTCTTGACTTCCCCGGCGCCGGTTGGCACCAGGGTCAGTTGGTCGCGAGCCGGATGGGGTATGATGATCGCCCATTTGCCGTCCGGTGAAAGCGATGTCCCCTCACCCTCGCCGAGCCGGACAGCCGGGCCGCCATCCGTCGAGCGGATATAGGACGCGTAGGTCCCGCCGCCGCCTTCCCCGGTCTCGGTAAACAACAGCGTCCTTCCGTCGGCCGAGAGGTCCATGCCGATCGAATAGTCGAGCCACGACAGATCCCGCTCGTTGGCCTGGCCGGGGGCCAAACACATGGTCCCGCTGCGGAAGCTTTCATGCCCGAGCAGCGCGCGCCCATTGCGCGAGAGGTCATGGAGCGTCAGTGTCCCCGCCTCCCGCAGAACCAGGCGCTCTCTGCCGGAGAGAGTCACTGCGTAGAGAGCGCGGGAACTCCCCGTTCGCGTGCCCGCAAACCAGACCTCCTCGCCGCCGGGCGACCAGGCGAGACCCCATTCCGATACCCACCCGCTGGAGAGCGTTTTCTTATTGCCCGCCAGATCGACGACCGCCACCGAGCCCCCGTCATCCTCCGGAATGGGGTGATCGAGGAAGGCGATGCGGTCGCCTTTGGGCGAGACGCGCGGGTGGGTCAGGTAGCCCGGCGACTCGTAGAGCACCTTGCCGATGGGAAACTCGAGGCGATTGCGCCCGCCGGAATCGCGGACGATGGCTACGTTGCTGCCATCGGGGGCCCAATCCGCGGCCTGCACGTTCTCCAGGATTTCGCGGGGCTCCCCACCGGAAAGGGAGACTCGGGCCAGCGTTCCCAGCACGACAAAATGGCCCGGCATGCGCCGGTTGAGCAGGACGGCCATTTCGCCCTGTGCCGAGATGGCCAGGACCTGGTGCCCGGCCAACCTCAGCGGGCGTGACTCCACGCCGCCGGCCCGCGTAGAGAACGGCTCGACGGCGTTGCCTTCCCAAGCGGCGCTGTAAACCACCGTCTGGCCGTCGGGAGCAAACCGGGCGGACTGGACGACGCCGCGGCGGAACGAGAGGCGCTGGAACGACGGCGCGGGCGCTTTCCAGATTTGCCGGCCCGCCAAGAGCCCCAGGGCGAGCGTGGCGGCCAGCGCAATCGAAACCGGCGCCCACAAGGGGAGCCGGCGCGTTGGGGGCGCCAGCGCGACAGCCTGGGGTACGGCGGCGGCGGTGCTGAAACCGGCCAGCGACTCCAGGGCGAAGCCAAGATCGCTGGCGGATTGAAAGCGCTCCAGAACGTTCTTCTCCAAGCAGCGGCGGACGACACGGTCCAGGGCGGGCGGCTCCAGTGGTGGCGGCTCTTCCTTTAACACCGCCGTCATGGTGTCGGCCGCGGTGTCTCCTCTAAACAGCCGCTTGCCCGCCAGCATCTCGTACAGAATCGCGCCGAAGCTGAAAATGTCCGAGCGATGGTCCGCCGGCCGGCCCCGTACCTGCTCCGGCGACATATACCCCAGCGTGCCCAGCACGGTCCCGGCCGCGGTGGCCGCGGCAACGGTCGGGGCATTGGAGTCGTCCGCGCAGCTCGTCTCCGGCTGGGTCAGCTTGGCCAGGCCGAAGTCCAGGATCTTC
>JACOSH010000146.1 GCA_016178945.1 Acidobacteriota bacterium | reverse complement strand
GGTGGGCAAGGTGTCGGCGTTGAATCTCTTCGGCGAAGGGGCGGGGGCGCTGTTCAGCGCTTTGATGGCCATCTCGATCATGTCCACGGTGAGCGCCATGGTGACGATCGGCCCCCGCGTCTACTACGCCATGGCCAAGAACGGCGCGTTTCTGAAGGTGGCGGCCGAGGTTCATCCACGCTGGCGCACACCGGTAGCGGCGATCCTAAGCCAGGGAGTTTGCGCCATCCTGATGACGCTGACGCCCATTCCGGACCTGTTTCTCTATATCGGATTCAGCCTGACCTTCTTCACCGTGCTGGCCGTCTCCGCCTTGTTCGTCTTCCGGCGCCGTCCGGGCTGGCAGACGCTGCGCGCCGTGAACTTCGCCTTTCCGCTGGTGCCGGCTTCCTACATCGTGGTGGGCGTGTGCATGATCGGGTGGGGCATCATCTTCCAGCCCGTGGTATCGCTGACGGCGCTGGGGACCATCGCTTTGGGCGCGGCGGTCTATCACGTGGCGGCGCGCGCCTGAGCCCGGCTTCGGGTGACCGCCAGGCCTGCCAGCGCGGCCAGTACGGCCGCCACCGTCACCGCAACCATCGGACCCGTGAAGCTGCCAGTCCGCTCGGTTGGGTCGTCGACACCTCCTGCGCCATGGTCAGATACATGCTGATCCACACCCCCAGGGCGAAGTTCACGACCACCAGCGCGGCGACGGTATGATCGCGATCGGCCAGCAGCGGCACGATGGAGGACAGCAGCAGCAGGCCGGTCGCCGCTAGGAATACGGCGCGGCGAGATTTCG
Organism: Acidobacteriota bacterium; assembly: GCA_016178945.1. Taxonomy (GTDB): domain Bacteria; phylum Acidobacteriota; class Terriglobia; order Bryobacterales; family Bryobacteraceae; genus JACOSH01. Next base: position 7,268 of record JACOSH010000146.1, on the reverse strand, counting down.
GCGCCGGCCAGCCGCGCCGCGCCAGCATCATCGCCGAGGCCCCGCAGGCCAGGTAGCCAAGGTCCAGGCCCAGATAGATCAGGGCAAGGATCCCGCCCAGTTCCCGGCCGGCGGCGACTCCCCGCTGCTGCACGAAGTACGTCGGTAGCCAGTTGAGGTTGAAGTAGAGGCAAGGGTTCACCAGGATGGTAACCGCGAACACGCGCCAGAACTGCGGATCCCGAAGGATGGCGGAGTAGATCCGGGGAGCCGGCCAGGTGCGGCTGCCCGCGCTCCACTGCTGTTCGCGGGTGAACCAGAGCCAGGCCAGGAACCAGATCAGTCCCAGCGAGCCGACCGCCACAAACGCCCATCGCCAGCCGAACCACGCCGAGATGGCCAGAATGGAAGTCGGCGCGATCAGCGCGCCGACGCTGGTCCCGCTGGTGAAGATGCCGTTGCCCAAGGGACGATCCGCCGGCGGCAGCACGCGGGACACCACGCGCATCGCCGCCGGCCAGTTGGCTGATTCCGTGATCCCGAGCAGCAGGCGGAATCCGATCAGGCCGAAGAATCCCCGCGCCAGGCCGGTGGACGCGCAGGCCGCGGACCAGGCCAGGACCGCCAGCCCGTAGGTCCAGCGCAGATTGTAGCGATCGAGCAGCAGTCCGATGCCGAACTGGGCGAACGTATAGGAGTAGTAGAAGACCGCAAACAGCCAGCCCAGCGCTTCGTTGCCGAGGCCCATTTCCTTCTGGATAGAGGGTGCGAGAATGCCCAGCGTCTGGCGGTCCAGGTAATTGAGCGTGGTCGCCAGGAACAGCAGGAGGCACACGCCCCACTTCCTGAAAAAGGCTTGCATGACCGGCTAGGGAACGTAGCGATCGGGAAGGGCGATGAACAGCACAAGGACAGCTTTCATTTCACGTTCTCCCGCGGATCGGGCCGCTCCCGGGCCACTACTTCCACCAGCCCCACCACGTCGCCCAAACTGTTGTAGACCGGCGCGAGCACCGAGAGGAACTCCGGCTTTTCGGCGACCACCACGCGCTCGCCGGTAGCGAGGACCCGTCGCATGTGGGGGATCATGTTCTGTTGCAGAGCGCCCCACGGCCAGAACTGGCTCATCTCGTTCACATTGCGGATCAGAATCTGGATCTTGCCTGGCAGGCCGGGGATGGGCATCCAAAGGTTGACGTCGCAGGGGTAGGGGACCAGGCGCGACAGCCGGATCAGCGCCTTCTTGGTCTGAATGAACGGCTCGTGGCGGACCTCGAAGTCGTCTCCGGCGCCCTCCCGGGGATCGGGCTTGATCATCCGTTGCAGCGCGCGTTCGGTCATGATCCGCTGGGCGAGATCGCCGTCCACCATCACGGTCGCCACACGGGCCACTTCCGAAAGCTCGGCGCGCTTGTTCTGCGCGCAGAGCGGAGCAAGCAGTAGCAAGGTTAGCAGGATTCTCATGGCGCCTCCGCGGCTAAACGCATGACGTATTCGCGGACGCGCTGCCAGGCGGCCGCGTCGAGCTTGCCGAACAGCCGCCGTTCGGCGGGTTTGGCGGCTTCTTCGATGGCGGTATTGGTCCACCCATAGGGCGGAAGATTCACCAGCGACGGGCGCGGCGGCCACCAGTCTCGCGGCTGCGTCTGGTTGTAGCGAGCCGTGACTTCCGCCTGGATCTGGTCGAGAGAACGGCGGCGGGCGAAGGCGGAAAGCAGGTTCAGGTCCTGGATGCAGTTCCGCTGGAGTTTCAGCCGCAGGCTGGGAATGGGCGACGGGATGCCGAAGCGTTCTCCCGGATAGGCCAGCGCGGTGCCGCCGCCGTCGAAGTGGAACCACGGGTCCCGGCCGGGATCCACCGTCAGCCAGCGGCAAAAGCCGCCGACGCCATAGATCCAGGTCCGCATCAGATCCTTGGTGATAGCCGAAGAGACCGCCGAGACGGCCGGCGTGCCGCCGTAGATCCAAACGATGTCGCCCCGGTCCTGGAGCATCTTGGGCGCTTCGGGAAACCAGCCCATCTCCGAGCCGCCCGCGACCCAGAAGTTGACCACGCCGGCTAGCAACCGGAACTGGCGCTCCATCGACCAGCTCACGTCGTTGCGAAAGACAAATTGCACGGGAGTGTCCGGCGGGACGGCCTTCTTCCAGAGGCGCCCGTATTCCAGGAAATAGCGGTCGTCGGAGGGGAAGCGGACCTCGTCGCCATCCCAGGGGAAAGCCTTGTAGCGCTTCTTGTGGTTGAAGAAGAGCTCGAAACGGGTCTTGGTCCAGCCCTTTTCGCGGAAGTGGCGCTCCATCTCCGAGACGACATTGACGAACTCGGCCTCATAGCCCGGCTCTCCCCACCACAGGAACGACGCCGGCCACTCCGGATTGACCGGCAGGTAGGCAAACGGGATAGGGCGCGCGCCGCGGCGGGAGCCGGCAAAAGCCGAGCCGTCCAACAGGGGGCCGTAATGCCGATCGTAGAGGTCCCAGCTCGAGACATGCTTGCCGCGGCCCGAACCCGCCAGCGCGGGTGCGAATTCCGGACCGACCTTTCCGCCATGCACGTACACGAGTTGATGGAACACGCCGCGATGCTCATAGAAGAGCCGATGATAGGCGTGGATCAGCGAAAAGAGCGCGTCGCTCTCGAAGAATCCCGGGCGGTTGAGCTTCGGGTAGAGGTTGCCCAAGAAGGAAGAGCCGTAGGAGTTGTGATCCACGGCGATCGCGTCGATTTCGGGGACCACGGCGCCCAGCACCTGGATCTGGAGGGGAAGCTGGACGGATCGGCCGCCGGCAACCAGCGTGGCCGTGGCGCGATACAGCCCGGGCGCGGCCTCGGGCGAGATCCAGACGTCTACCCAGAAGGCCTGTGCGGTCTGCTGGGGAATGCGATTGTCCGGCTCGGGCAGGCGGGACTTGTAGGGCAGCGTGACCGGGATCAGTGCGTCGGGATAGTACTTCTTGTCCGCTTCAGTGAAATGGAACCACTCGCGGTAGAGGCCGGCCTGCAGCTTGCCGCCGCCGATTTCGAACGAGAGCGAGTAATCACCTTGTGTCTTCACCACCAGGTGAAAGGAGACGTATCCGCCTCGAGCGCCTTCTACCCGGTTGAGATCCGGCGTGGCGGCGCTCCGGTCCTGGCTGACGACGGCGCCGAACGGATCGGGCCGCGCGAACTCGGGCCACATCTGAAGGGTCGCCAACGTTGCGGCCAGTAGAATGGATTGCATCGGGATCACCGCCCATCATAGTATGCTGAAAACCGGATATGCAGAAAGCCTGGACTCGCTCTCTCCTGCTGGCCGCGGCCGCGCTCGCCGCGGCGGAGGAATCTCCCAAGCTGCCGGCGCTGGTCGACCAGCTCCGAAGGCAGGTTCAGCCCGCGCGGGCGATGGACCGGATGCGCCGCGTCTATTCGACCGATCGCTGGTTCACCTTCTCCAAATTCCAGGAGACGGCCGGGTATCTGCAGCGCACCTTGGCGGAGGCCGGGCTGCGCGACGCCGAGCTGATCCAGGCGCCCGCCGATGGCGTGACGCAGTTTGGATACTGGACCATGCCCATGGCCTGGGACGTCAAGCAGGCGCGGCTGGAGATCGCCGAACCGGGCGCTCCGGAGGAGTTTCGCGTGCTGGCCGACTATCAGAAGACGCCGGCCTCGCTGGGGATGTGGAGCGGGCCGACGCCGCCGTCCGGAATCGTGGCGGAGGTGGTCGAACTGAAGGATGAGAACCCGGCGACGATCGAAAAGCTCGATCTCAAGGGCAAGCTGGTGCTGACGCGCCAGAATCCGGCCAACATCAAGTGGGCGCTGGCCAAGCAGGGCGCGCTGGGCGCCATCAATACGTTCACCGAGAATCCGGAGCTGAGAGACGGCCGCCAGTGGATCAACTCCTGGGGCGACAACGGCTGGGCGTTCACCAGAGCGAGTACGCCGATGCTTTCGTTCTCGATCACACCGCGGCAGGCGGAATTCGTCCGCCGGCGGCTGGCCTGGCGCGGAAGCTTGCGCGTGAAGGCGCAGGTGGACAGCCGCCTCTACGCCGGGTCCTACCCATACGTGACCGCGCTGATTCCCGGAACCACCGGCGAAGAAGTGCTGCTGCTGGGCCACACCTCCGAGCAGGGCGCGCATGACAATGCCACCGGCGTCGCCGCCATCCTGGAGGCGGCATCCACGATCCAGGCGCTCGTCGCCTCGGGTAAGTTGCCCCGGCCGAGGCGCGGGATTCGTGTCCTGCTGATGGGCGAGATGTACGCCTCGATGCACTACGTCGCCAAGAACCCGGAGCGAATCCGGCGGACGGTGGCGGCGATGTGTCTGGACACGCCGGCGGGCTTCTACAATCTGGCCGGGACCGAATACACGTTCCACATGAACCCGCACGTGGCCAAGTCGTACACGGATGCGTTTGTCCTGAAGCTGGCCGAGGCCTACTTCCCGATGGTCAAGCGGCCCTGGCACTGGCAGGAATACCGGAGCGGGACCGACACCTATCTGAGCGAGCCGATGATCGGCGTGCCCACGGTGTGGCCGTACAGCGGCACCGGAGTCCATACGCATCACAACAGCGAGGACAAGCCGGAGACGGTGGACGAGCGGTCGTTGCGCGACCTAGCCGTGGTGGGCGCGTCGTACGCTTATTATCTGGCGGCGGCGGGCGAGCGCGAGGCCGATTGGCTGGCCGAGATCACCCTGAACCGCGGCTACGAGCAGGTCCTGCACGCGGCCGCCGTGGCCCTGGATCGCGGGGAAGGACCGGAGAGGATCGCCTACGCCGTCGATCGGGAAACGGCGGCCCTGGCCTCTATCCGGCGATTGGACGGACGAGACCGGCCGAAGCAGATGGAACGGCTGAGGCGATTTGGCGACGAACAGATCGCCAGACTGGGCAGAACCGCGGCGCCCTCGGCAGCCGACCGGGAAGCGTCCGGGATCGTGGTCAAGCGCAAACGGACCGGCACCATCCCGCTTGATGAAATCCGCCCGGACCAACGCGAAGGCTATCCCTCGGGCGCCTGGGCCGCCGAGCCAATCACCGCGCTCTACTGGTGCGACGGGCGCCGCAACCTGGCCGAAGTGATCCGCCTGACGCGCCTGGAGCTGGGCGCCCGAACGGAATTCGACTTCGTGGGCTACTTCAAGTTCCTCCAACGCAGGGGGTATGTGGGATTTGTGAAGTAGTTCCGGCACGGTCTGCGACGATGTGGCTTCGAGCGCGACCAGTAGTCGCCATGCGCAAGCCCCGGCGTCACTCCGTGGGGCTGATGACGAGCCGATAGCGTTCCAGCCGCACCGCGATTTCGCGGCGCGGCAACCGGCAGCGCGCGTGCCCGGCGATCGTTTCGAGCCCATCGTGCAGGAGTCGGATGCCCGGAATCCTGGCTTCTTCCATAAGGTCCAGCAGCCACAGAACGCCGTGGCATTCGACACTTTCCCCAGCGGCGAGTTCCCGCAGGTCGCCGTCGCCGGTGAGCAGCAGCCATGCACGCTCCTTCGCAAGAGCGAGGGCAAGGCTGTCACGTACCGACAGTTTCGGGCGCTGCTGGCGATAACGGATCGCGCTGGCGACGCCCTGCTGCGACATTTCCTCAACGCGCAGGCCGAGTCCAACCAGGCGATCCCCCCACTCGCCCCGCATTTCACGCCGATAGAGAACGTCAGGAACCGCAAAGCCATGCGGGAGACCAAAGATCACTTCCAGGAAGCCGCGGCGTTCCAGGTCGATCAGCACCGACGTGTCGGAAACAAGAATCATTGACCCGCGATAGGCGCAGGCTCCTGCATGCGGCGATTGAGTTCGCGCACCGGCACATTGAGGAGTTCCGCCGCCTTGGGCTCGGAGATCGCGCCTTCGGCAAGGGCCCGGTAGCAAAGGCGGTCGAAGCGGCCCGGTTTTTCCTCGGCAAGGTGATTCGGTTCATAGTCCGGTGCGCTTCTGAAGCCAAGACGGGAGTATTCCTGGAAAAGCCGTTGCGAGAGCGAAGCGGGGAAAATGCCTAGATCGCCGCAGCGGTATATGATGGCCTGGATACTGGCGCCGAACAACTGCTTGAGCGCAAGAAGCTCGCTCCAGCCAATCGAGCTGCGGCGCCGGCCTACGTTCGACCACATGGCCTCGGCTGGCATCAGAAAAGCGCCGGCGAAACGATGGGCAGCTCTTTCCCGGAGTCGTTCGTCGGGCGCGACCTCCATGGCCATATGCCCGAGTTCGTGGGCCAAACTGAAGCGCTGGCGTTCGCCGGCCAAGCCGAGGCGGATGACGATGATGCGGACGGGCTCTCCCCGCGACCGACGGACCTGCGCCGCAAGGCCGTCGATGTTCTCCTCGGAATCCACGATCAGAACCTTGATGCCGCGTTCTTCGAGAAGTTCGGCCAGGTTAGGAATAGGATCGATCCCAAGGTTCCAGTGTTCGCGCATGTACTGCGCTGCGCGGTCCGCATCCGCCAGTTCGTGCACCGGGAATGGGGCTTCCCTGGGCTTGTGCCATTCGGCGCTGGGAAGACCGAGGACTTCCTCGACCATGAGATAACGTTCGATCAGGTGAAGAGCTTTTGCCTGAACCCGCGCCAGCTCTTTCTTGCTCGTGATCCGCTTCCTGCGAAAGTCGATGCCTTCCAGAACCATGTTCTGATCGCCCATGAGATAGTCGAAGGACACCTCAAGGGCATCCGCCAGTGCTATCAGAACGCCGGAGCCGGGAAGCGCCTCATTGCGCTCGTACTTGCCGATCGCCTGTGCCGTGACCCGGTTTCCAATCTTCGCTTGCAAGGCGCGTAGAGACAAGCCCTCGGCGGATCTGGCGAGCTTAAGTCTCTTACCAATCATTGGTTAGCTCCACTCTCTCCAGTTTACAACTATACTCTTCTAGCTTTGGTCTGTAAACTGCGGAGTTCGAGAGAGTCGAAAGATGAGGTCGCTGAACGCTCTGCCGGCCTCGTTTCCGAATCTGTGCGAGGCGCTGAGCTAGTTCGGCTCTTCGCCCTTGTGGTTGTCCAGGAAGTCCCGGTCGATCGGCTTGCGCCCCGCGAACCCTTCGTCGACGCCGTGCCAGAACTGGATACCCGTCTCGCCCATTTTCCAGCAGAGATAGACCTCACGGCCCCGGTACCAGGTCGGGAAATCGATCAGGCCGAGGTCGAGATCTTTGACGAGACACCCGAACTCGTGGATCGACTCGACAGCGGCGCGCAGGATCTCGGCGCTCTCGTCGCGCCGCCGGCGATGTTCCAGCACCGCCTGGCGGTCCACGACCATTCCGCCGGAAAGCTGCACCCGGTTGAGGAGCGAC
>JACOSH010000570.1 GCA_016178945.1 Acidobacteriota bacterium | reverse complement strand
GGGCGGAGCGGGAATTCATCCGCGGAAAGGATCTCAATCCCGGCAATGCTTACAGCCTCCACTGGCACGCTCACTACCTGGAGGCCATGGGACGGATGACGGAGGCGGCCACCGAGATGAATCGTTCGCGGGAGATGGATCCGCTCTCTTCCATGCTGCTGCTCGATTCGGCCCTCCAGCAGGCCTACTTCCGGCAATGGGACAAGGCGCTCCAGATGTTGGACCGGATCGCCGAACTGGAGCCTGCCTTCCCCTTCGCCAACCTGGCGCGCGGAAATGTCTTCCTGGGCATGGGAAAGCGGCAGGACGCGCTGGACGCGCTCGATAAGGTCCAGCCCGCTGCCAGTGGCGTTCCTTTTGTCATGGGGCTTCTGGGGGCGCTCTACGGCCAGCTTGGCGCGAAAGACGAAGCGCGCAAGCAGCTTTCCGCGCTGGAGGCGATGGCCGGCAAGTCCTATGTATCGCCTTTTTACTTCGCCTCGATCTACCTGGGTCTGGGAGATTCGGACGCCATGTTCCGCGCGCTCGATCAGGCCTATGAACAGCGCTCGAGCTCGCTGTTTTACCTGGCCTACGAACCCATGTGGGCGCAGGTTCGGTCCCATCCGCGCGGCGCGGCGCTGTTGAAGAAGATCGGCCTGCCCGGCGCCTGATGGCTTAAACCTGGTTGAACACTTCCGGGTATCTTACCGCGCCCACGATCCCGTCTATGGCGCCAGGGACCAGGTCCAGCGCCATGAAGGCCTCGCCGGCATAGGGGCTGGCAAGGTTCTTGGCCAGTTCCGTCGCGAAGCCGAAGCGGGGATAGTAATGTGGATGGCCCACCACCACGATGCCTATCCCGCGCTGGCGGCAGAGTTCGAGCCCGCGGCGTACCAGCGCCGAGCCGATTCCGCGGCCCTGCCGGCCTGGGCGGACCGCCGTGGGCGCAAGCGAAGCGGCGTTGATCACACCGCCGGCGGTCTCGATCGGCAACTCGCTGAACAGGATGTGCCCCACCACTTCCTCGTTCTCCACCGCCACCAGCGATACGATTGCCAGGCCGTCGTCGCGCAGGCGGTACCACCAGCCGGCTTCTTCGCGGATCAGCAAGGGTACTGCTTCATTGTAAGAAAAAAGGCAAAAGGGATTTAGGTGGGCTTCGCCCGTTTTATTACTCGCTGCGCAGCGCGACTGACGGATCTACTCGCGCTGCGCGGCGGGCTGGGGCCAGACAGGCCGCCAGCGCCACTGCTGCCAGAAGGGCGGCCATCGCGCCGAACGTCGCCGGATCGGTGGCCGCGACGCCGTACAGCAGGCCCCGCAGGACCCGCGTGATCGCGGCGGCGCCGCCAATGCCCAGCGCCAGGCCCAGCGCCACCAGAAGCGCGCCGCGTTTCATCACCAGGCGCAGCACCCGGCCAGCGCCCGCTCCGAGCGCCATGCGAATGCCGAACTCCCGCGTCCGCAGCGCGACCAGGTACGCGATCACGCCATAGATCCCGGCCGCTGCCAGTAGGGCGCCCAGGGCCGCGAACAAACCAAGCAGCCAGGTATACAAGCGCTGCGTCGCCAGCGACTCCTCGATCACCTGACGCATCGTCGCCACCCGAAACAACGCCTGGCCGGGGCTCACCTCGCGGACCGCGGCGCGAATCGCGCCCACCAGCGCCTCCACCGGCCCTGTACCCCGCACCACCAGAGTCGACCCATGCCGGCGGAGCTGCGCAAAGTTCTGGGCCAGCGTGTAGTAGATCTCGGGCCTGGCTGGAAGGCTCAGCATGTCCTGCCGCACGTCGCCCACCACGCCGATGATCGTGCCTCGATCGGTGGCGCGGCCTACCGGATCCTCATTCGGGAAGTACTGTCGCGCCAGGGCTTCGTTGACCAGGATGACCCGAGGAACACCGGGGCCATCGCGCGGCGAAAACTCCCGGCCGCGGCGTAGCGGGATTCCCATGGCGCGGAAATACCCAGGGGTCACGTATCGCAGTTCGGTCGGGAGCGCCGCAGGGCGCCCGGCGATCGTCACCCCGCCGTACCACCCGGAATTCTGCAGCGGGAGCAGCGAAATCAGTCCCGCGGCGCGCACGCCGGGAATCCGCGCCACGCGTTCCTCGATGGCCGTCGATTCCCGCGCGTCCGAAACCACAATGTGCACGGTGAGCGCGTTGTCCGCGTTCAGCCCCGTGTCGGTGCGCTGCAGATTGAGGAAGGTTCGCAACAGCAGTCCCGCGCCGGCCAGCAACACGAACGCCATTGCGACTTCCACCACGACCAGGGCATCGCGAAACGCCGATCTCACATGGGGGCTCTTGAGCGCGCTCGATCCGCCGCGCGCTGCCGCCATCGCGGGGGCCAGACCGGAGCCGATCCCCGTCGCCACGCAAACCGCCAGCAGAAACGCGAAGACCCGCCAATCCAGCCCGATTTCTCCGGCGCGCGGAATCTGCTCCGCCGCGATTCGTAGCAGCGCGCGGCTTCCCCACATTCCGATCGCCAGTCCCGCCGCGCCGCCACCCAGGGCAAGCAAGAGGCTCTCGGTCAGGAATTGCCGCATCAGGCGGGAGCGGCCCGCGCCGAGCGCCGCCCGGATGGCGATCTCGCGGCCGCGGGAGGCCGTGCGGGCCAGCAGCAGATTCGCCACGTTCACGCAGGCCACCAGCAGCACCATGCCGACCGCGCCGAGCAGCACCAGCAGCGACTCCCGCGCCGGTCCGCTCACCACGTCTTTCAACGGTCTGATCCGCGCCTGACGGCCGCCCTGGGTTGGCCCCTCCATGGCGCTGAGTTCCTGACGCGCCGCCTCCAGCGCCACTCCCGGTTTCAGCCGCCCCACCACGGCGTCCAGGCGGCCGGTGGGACGGTTTCCGAGTGCGGCCCGCGCATCCCAGGGAACCCACAGCTCGGGGGAAGAGGACCCGTGGGGGAACTGAAATCCCTCCGGCATCGCGCCGAGGAGCGTGAACGGTTCTCCATCCAGCGTCAGGCTGCGGCCGACGGCCGACGGATCTCCGCCGAAATGCCCTTTCCAAAAAACGTACGACGCCACCACCACGTTGAGAGGATCGCCTTCGCGGAACGTCCGTCCGGCCAGCGCCGCGACTCCCAGCAACCCGAACAATCCGCGCTCGGCGGCCAACGTAGCCACCTGTTCCGGTTCCCCGTCTCCTTGCAGATTCCGGCTGGAGTTGGTGTACGTGATCATTCCCTCGAACAGCCGGGTGTGGGATCGCCACTCCTCGAAATCCGCGTACGTCACGGGCCCCTCCGGGCTTCTGAGGAACCTGTCGCGCGGCTGCGTCTCGTACACCCGCACCAGGCCCTCCGGATGGGCGAACGGCAGGGGCCGCAGCAGGACCCCGCTCACCACGCTAAAGATCGCCGTATTGGCGCCGATTCCCAGCGCCAGCGTGGCGATCGCCGCGATGGCGAAGCCCGGGCTCCTGCGCCACCCGCGAAGCGTGTACCCGAGATCCTGAATGGTATCCTCAGCCCATTGCATCATGCGATCCAGACGGCTGTTCCGGTCCCCTTGTTAACGAACCAGGACCGCGACCGCTACTCCAGTCCGAACACTTGGATGCTCGATCCGGCGGCGATGGCCACGTACTGCTTGCCCTCGCTCAGGTAGCTGATCGGATTGGCCCAGATTTCCCCGCCCGTCTGGAAGCGCCAGAGCGGTTTTCCCGACACCGCGTCGGCGGCGAAGAAATCGCCTTCCATCGTGCCGGAGAACACCAGGTCGCCGCCCGTGGCCAGCACCCCGCACCAGGGAGGAGTGTGGACCCGGAACTCCCAGGCCACCTCGCCCGTCAGCGGCCGCAGGGCGCGCAGGGCGCCCCAGGGCTCTTCGCTCCGGATCTCCCGCTTGCTGGCGCCCAGGAACATCTTGCCCGGCTCGAACCTGGTTTCGGCGCGGTAGTAGATGCCGCCCTTCTCGCGCACGTTCTGGTAGAAGAGCCGGGTCCGCGGACTGTAGGACGGGCTGAACCAGTTGGTGGCGCCGTCGTCGTCGGGATAGACCAGCGCGCCTCTCTCGTTGGGGACCGTCTCGGGGTTGGGAATCGGCCGCCCTTGGGGATCGATCCCCTTGGCCCAGTTCTGCCGGACGAACTGCTTCGCCAGCAGAAACTCGCCCGTCACTCGGTCCAGCACATAGTAGAACCCGTTGCGATTGGCGAACAGCATCAGCTTGCGCGGCTTGCCCCGGAACTCGGCATCCACCAGCACCGGAATCTCGGTCGAATCGATGTCGTTGACATCGTGCGGAACGAACTGGAAGTGCCACTTCAGCTTTCCTGTTGTTGCATCGATGGCGATCACGCAGTCCGAATAGAGGTTGTCGCCCAGCCGGCCCGAGCCCTCGTAATCCGGTCCGGGATTCCCGGTGCCCCAGTAGAGCAGGTTCAACTCGGGATCGTAGGCGCCGGTGACCCAGGTGCTGGCGCCGCCGGTCTTCCAACTGTCGCCGGACCAGGTCTCATGGCCGGGTTCGCCGGGCGCCGGCGTGGTCCAGAAGCGCCAGGCGCGCCGGCCGGTCTTGGCGTCGTAGGCGTCGAGAAAACCGCGCACCCCGTACTCGGCCCCGGCGATCCCAACAATGATCTTGTCCCGGATTGCCAGCGGTGCGAGAGTAATCGAGTAGGCGGCCTTGGGATCGGCGACTTCGATATCCCAGCGCACGCGCCCGGTTTTCATGTCGAGCGCCACCAGGTGGGCGTCGATGGTCCCGATGAAGATCTGGTCGTCCAGCGCCGCCACTCCCCGGTTCACCTGCCCGCAGCAGACCTTGAGACCTTCCGGGATGGCGCGCCGGTAGTGCCAGATCGGCCGGCCGGTGCGCAGATCGAGCGCCGTGACATCGCTGGGCGGATCCGAGAGGTACATCACGCCGTCGAAGACCAGCGGCGTGGTTTCGAAGTGATGCCGTCCGCGGACCTGATAGATCCAGGCCGGCTTGAGTCGCTGAACGTTGGAGCGGTTGATCTGGTTGAGGGCCGAGTAGTGGTGGGCCTGATAGTTTCCCGAGTAGGTCAGCCAGTTGCCCGGCTCCCGTTGAGCGTTCAGGAGGCGCTCGTAGGGCGCTTGAGCGGCCGCCACCACGGCCCAGGCGAAAAGAATCGACTTCATCGCGCCTCCTGCAGGGAGGCCAGGTAGGCCACCAGATCGTCCAGCTCCAGCGCCGGCCCTCGATAGCTGGGCATGGGGGACTTTCCGCGGTCCCGGTGCAGCTCCGCCAGCTCGCTCTTCCAGAACGAAAGCACCGCGCCGCTCAGATCGCGAATCCGGATGGAGAAGGTGTCTTCATCGATTCGCACGCCGGTGAGGTGATGGCCGGCGCGGGTGACCAGGCGAACCTGAAGAAAGCCGTCCGGCAGGTCCGCCTCCGGATCGGTCAGCGAAGCGCGCAGATGCGCGGCGCTGCGCCGCGCGCCGATATCGGTGAGGTCGGGACCGAGCGGTCCTCCGCGGCCGGCAATGGTGTGGCACTCCGAGCAGCCGCCCTTGCCGGAGTAAATCTGCTGGCCTCGTTGGGGGTCGCCGGGCAGCGGGGGTTGCGCGACCCGGCCCAGGCTCTTGACGTAGCCCGCGACGTGCTCCACCTCGCGGGCGCTCATGGAGTTGCCGGGCATTCCCGTGTCCGGGATCCCCCGGCTGATCACACGGTGGAGCGCCGCATCGTCGGGCGCGTGACGCAGGCGCGAGCGCGCCAGCGTCGCCCCGCGTCCGCCCTCGCCCCGAGGTCCGTGACAGTAGGCGCACTGGGCCTGATAGAGCCGTTCGCCGGGATCATCCGCGGCCAAGGCCAACAAACAGGCAAGAAATCCGGCGCTGAGTTTGCCCATGGGAATGGGGTCCAGTGTAGCATGTGAGCAAGGTACAGAGCTGTCAGCGGACAGCGGTCAGCGCTCAGGCGGGCAAGCTGTGGGCGGTCTAGTCCACATATAGAAACTCGTTGGAGTTGAGGAGCCCCCGCGCCAGTTCGGCGAAGGCCGCGGCCTTCGATCCGGCGCGCGCTGTCTGGCGCTCGATGAACCCGGCAGCGGCCGCGCGCTCGGCGGCGCTGGGGTCGCGGCCCAACACGCGCCGCCAGGCGTCCTCGATGGTCTGGACCTTGGCGGCCAGCGCCTGGGCCTGCTCCATCATGAAGCGGCTGTTGAGCAGCGCCAGGGATTGAGGCGCCGTCGTGCTCTCATTCCGGCGCGCGCAGGAGGCCACTCCGTCGGGGGAGTCGAAGGCCTCGGTCATGGGCGGCTGGAAGGTGCGCCGCTGCAGCAGGTAGATGTTGCGGCGGGTGTGCTCCTCCGGGTTGGGCGTCACCGGCCAGGCGTTTTGCGGGTTGCCGATCATGCCGAACATTTCTTCGGCTTCCAGCGGCGGAACCACGGGCGGTCCGCCCATCTTCAGATTCAAGCTGCCGCTCGACGCCAGGACGGCGTCGCGGATCTCCTCCGATTGCAGCCGGCGCCGGTTCATGTGCGACAACAAAACGTTGTCCGGATCGCGCTCCCGCGCCGCCGGAGAGGCATTCGAGCCGCGCCGGTAGGCGGCGGACATCATGATGAGCTTGTGCATCGCCTTGATCGACCACTGGCGCGCGGGGAACTCGGCGGCCAGCCAGTCGAGCAGCTCCGGATGGGAGGGCCGGCCGGCGCGCGTGCCGAAATCACTGGGAGTTTTCAGGAGGCCGACGCCAAAGTGGTACTGCCAGATGCGGTTCACCATGACCCGGGCAAACAGCGGATTCTCCCGGCCGGTGAGCCACTCGGCCAGCGCTTTGCGCCGTCCGGTAGTCGTGGCATGGAGCGGTGGATCGGGGATGTCGCCGCCTCCCAGCGCGGTGGGGAATCCCGGCCGGACTTCCTCGCCCGGCGAGCCGGGATTGCCGCGCAGCGCGATGTAGGTGCGCGGCGCCTCGCGGCCGACGTCGATAATCCCCGGCGCCATGGGCGGTGGAGCGTATCCGGCAAACATCGCGACCAGCCGCTTCTCGACCGCATGCAGGCGCTCGGCATCGGCCTGCGTGAGGGCGGCGCGGATCTCGTCATCCGGGACGCGGATGGCTTCTTCCGATTTCACGGACAGCGCTTCCTGCTCACTCGATCGCTGCTCCGGCTTCAGCTTCAGCGCGGCCTGCGCGTCGGGCGCGAGTTTGGCGATCC
>JACOSH010000569.1 GCA_016178945.1 Acidobacteriota bacterium | reverse complement strand
CGCGCCGCTCATACATGCCTTTCAGAACCGGATACAGCAAGGCCCGCCCGCTCCGGATGATGAAGTCGATCCGCTCCATTTCCACCAGATTCGCGCTGGACGGCGCTCCATAGGCGCCGGCCGACGCATGGTAGGCCACCACCTGAAACGGCGCCGGCCCGGCCTTGGGCAGAAACAGGTAGGCCGTGATCCGTTCGCCGCCGTAGGCCGCGTTAAACGACACCTTCTGCTTCACCCAGTGCGGCGAGCTCTCATCCACGGCGTCGACAGTTGCCTTCAAGTCCGTGCGATCATACGTAAAATTGCTCCGGTAGGCCCGGAATACCTCCTCGGACACGGGCTTCTCCTTGGAGTAATCCCGGTAATTCCGCTGACGGGGAGCCAGCAGCGCTTCCCCAATCGCCGCGGTGTAGCGCACGCAGCGGAATCCATTCGTCGCGGACCGGTCGAAAGGCGCCCGCGCGTCCGGATCGGTGAACTGATAGACCGGCTCGTTCCAGGACCCGCCCAGAATGAACCGCAGGCCGTCGCCAGTCTGGTTCCAGCACCACTCTTTGACGTTGCCCGCCATATCGTACGTCCCGAACGGCCCGGCGCCCTTGTAGGTTCCCACCCTTGCCAAGCCTTTGCCCGCGAAGTTGCTCCGCGGAACGATATACTCGCCGGCCAGAACTTCCGCGGCGCGGTACCAGTGAACGATGGTGGGCAGCTTCTTCCCAGCGAACTCCGCGTACGCCGCGGCTTCATACCAGCTCACGCCGGAGACCGGATATTCTTCCTGCCCCTCCGGATAGCTGCCCGCCTCCCAGGTGGCCGGTCCGGGGCGGCCGGTCTTGTCGGCAAACTCGCCCATCGCTTCGTCGAAGGAGAGGGTCCGTTTGCCACGGACAAACGGCTCCTTCCAGAACTCCTTCTTCTGGTAGCCGCCACGATCGACGAACTCTTTGAACATCTTGTTGGTCACCTCGAAGCGGTCAATCAGGTAATGGCCCAGCGGATAGGGGCCCAGAGCTCCCAGGCCGTTGATGCCCTTGCTGAAATCCGCGCTGGGAACCGACACCATCTCCGCGGGCACGGTTCCGGAGGGATCCAGTTTGAAGGCCAACTGGTGGGTGCTCAGCCAAGCGACGCCGTGGGTGGTTTCGTATCCCTCCTTGGAGAGCCGCCACAGATAGTGCCCTTCCGGAATGACGACCCGATCGAGGGGAGACTTTCCCAGGTAGCGCCACTCGGAGTCCGGCGCCGCGTAAGGCTTGAAGTGGACGTCGGCGCCAGCCGGCGAAGTGTCCACCGAGATGCGCCGCGAGATCTCCGGCCACAGCTTGACCAATCGCGGATCGCCGGGCGCGTAATTGTCCGCTTCCCGCGCCAGGTCGACCGCGGCCGGGTACTTTCCTTGTGCAGCCAGCCGCGCGACCTCCGGGATGGCGGTCTCTCGCGCCCAGCGTCCCCGCGCGGCGCGTTGCCATCCCCAGGCGCCGGCCCCGATCGCCGCCAGCAGCGCCACCGCGGCCGGAATCGCCACGCGCGGCCGCCGAATTCGCTCCGCCAGGTCCACGGCCCGGATCGCGCCGGAAGCTTGCGCCTGCCGATACTCGCCCAGCGCGCGCGCCATCTCCGCCCCGGAGCTATAACGCGCCTCGCGGTCTTTCTCCAGCGCGCGGCGCACGATCCGGTTGAGCTCGGCGTCTTCGACCGGCGGCGGCGTCTCGCGCAGGATCGCCATCAGGGTCGAAAGCTGCGAGTCGCCCTGGAACGGCCGGCGGCCGCTCAGCATCTCGTAGATCACGACGCCCAGCGAGAAGACATCCGAGCGCGCGTCCACCTCCTTGCCCTCGGCCTGCTCCGGCGACATGTAGTTCACCGTCCCGAGAATGACGCCGCGCTCGGTGGCCTCGCTGCGCGGTCCGCTGGTCGCGGTCAGGTCGGTGTCGCTGAGCGAGGCGCGCTCGGTGAGCTTGGCCAGGCCGAAGTCGAGCACCTTGGCGAGGCCCGCAGCCGTCACCAGGATGTTGGCGGGTTTGATATCGCGATGAACGATCCCGGCGCCATGCGCCACCGCCAGCGCGCCTGCGATCTGCGCCGCGTACCCGGCCGCCTCGCGCGCCGGCAGTCCCTGCGGTGGAATCAGGCTCTTCAGCGGCCGCCCGTCGACATACTCCATCACGATGCAATCCAGCCCATCCACGTGCGCAATCTCGTAAATCGTGATGATGTTGGGATGATTCAGCGCGGAAGCGGCCCGCGCTTCCTGAATGAAGCGCCGCTTGCGGTCCTCGCTGGCCATCGCCTCGGCGGTGAGCACCTTCAGCGCCACCAGCCGCCCCAGCTCCAGGTCGCGGGCCTTGTAGACCACGCCCATCCCGCCCTCGCCGAGCTTCTCCAGAACCTGGTAGTGCGAGAGGGTCCGTCCGGTCATGTGCTTCACCCTACCATTGCCGCCGATCCATGTCCAGGCGGTGTGAACCCGTGTGATACACTCGGCATGCCGTCCGAAAAACCTGAGTGGTTTTTCTCCATCGGATGAGGGCTCCTCGGAATACCCCCAGGGCGACTCGTGAGTTACAATCGGGAGGGTAACTGCCACGGCATGAGAGCGATCGGCAAGTACGAGGTGGTCGACAAGATCGGCGGCGGGTCGATGGGGACCGTCTACCGCGCTCAAGACAGCCTGCTCGATCGCGGCGTCGCCTTGAAGATCCTGCGCACCGCCCAGGGTCTGGACGCCTATCTGAAGAAGCGCTTCTACCGCGAGGCCGCGCCCTGCACGCGCCTGCAACATCCGCATATCGTCGCCGTCTACGACGTCGGTGAGGTGGAGGGCGCGATTCACGTCGCCATGGAGCTGCTGGCCGGAATGGATCTGGCGCGCAAGATTCAGTGGCCAGTGGCGCAGAAAGTGGGCTTCATGGCGCAAATCTGCGACGCGCTGGACTATGCCCACCAGCAATACATCCTGCACCGCGATCTGAAACCCACCAATCTCTACCTCTGCCAGGACTACACCGCCAAGGTGCTGGATTTCGGCCTGGCGCGCCTTTCCTCGGCCAAGAAGCTGATCACGCGGGAAATCGCCGGGACGCCCAACTACCAATCGCCCGAACAAATTCTGGGCAGCCCCAGCGACAGCCGCGCGGACCTGTTTTCGGCCGCCGTATGCTTCTGCGAGTTCCTGACCGGCGTGCATCCGTTTGAGAGCATCTTCGTCCCGCGGCGCATCGCCGAGACGCCGCCGGACAGCCTCCGCGCGGTGGACCCGGAGATTCCGGAATCGCTGGAGAAGTTGCTGTTTCGAGCGCTGGAGAAAGATTCGCGCCAGCGGATTCAGACGGCTGCGGAGTTTGCCGCCGGACTGCGCGCGGTGCAGCAGGAGTTGGGCGGGCAGCCGGCCTTGGTGGAGACCGCGGCGGGCGGCGGTTTGATCCTTACCGCCGAGGAGGCCATGAATCCGGCCGGCGAGCCGGACCTCAGCGAATGGCGCGTGAAGGAATTCACGCGGCTGCTCAGCGACTTCGATGAATCGGTCGCGCTGGAGCACGCGTCCTCGGCGCAGCGCGTGCTGGACGAGCTCGCCAACCTGGCCCGGGCGGACGCGCGGTTGAGCGCGGCCTTCGCCGATTGCGAGAGCCGGTTGAGGCGCATGGGAGGCGCGCGGCCGCAGCCCGCGCATTCCTCCGCGCAGGCTACGGTGATGATGCCGGCGGTGTCCGTGCCGCCGGAAGCGTTGCCGCCCAAGCCGGTAGAACGGGAAGCGATTCCGGCCGCCGCCAAGGCGGAGCCGGCGTCCTTCAAGATTGGCGCCGCGCCGAAGCCCCCGGAAGCGCCGCCTCCCCCGGCCCCATCCCCTGCCGCCAGACCCCTGATGCCTTCGGCGTCGTTGACGCCCGCGCCGCCGCCGGGCGTGGCCGCCAGGACTCCCCCGACTCCGCAGTCCGCTGTCCAGTCGCCCGCGACCCGGCCATCCAAATCGGGCGGCAAGCTTCTGGCGATCGCCGCCGGCGTGGTGGTGCTGGTGGCGGGCGCCATCGGGGTCGCGCGCCTGCTGCGGCGAAACGCGCCGGTCGAGCCCTCCGTGGCCAGGGCAGTGGTTCAGGCCGATTCCACCGGTTTGATGCCGCAGGCGTCCGCTTCCTCCGCCGCTTTGTTTCAGTTGCACCGCGGCGATGCGCTCCACGTGCTCAGCGTGCCCCGCAACCGCGGCCAGGAATGGATCCAGGTGCAGTTCGTCACGCCTAGCAAGGTCTCGCCTCCCGGCTATGCCCAGGCCGCGGACCTGGGGGACTGGTCGAGCGACGAGGCGGGCGCGGCTCTGGCGCTGCTGAAAGCGTTCGGGCCGTCGGAAGTCGCGCCGGAAGCCGAGATCAACGCCCAGATCCAGAAGCTGCGGGATTTTGCCGCCCGCTTCGGCGGCGCGCCTCAGGCCGGCGAGGGACACCTGGAGATCGCGCGTCTGTACTTCGCTCTGGGCCGCTTGCGCCGCATCGCCGGCGCCTCCCAGACCGAATGGCAGGGACCGCTGGAGCAGGCCAAGGCCTCGCTGGAACAGGCCAAAGGGGATGTCAACGTCGAGGCGATGGCGGGGCGCATGCGGCAGCAGTTGGAAATGCTGGTCCCGCCCCCGGCCGTCGCCGGCGGCAGGGCGGTCGCGGCCCCCGCGCCAGCCGCGCCGGCCCCCCTGGTTCCGCCTCCTCCGGCGCCGGCCAAAATCAGCCTGGACCAGCTCCTGCGGCAGGTCAGCACTGCGTGGAATCAAGGGAACTACAAACGGGCGATGACGCTGGTCGATCGCGTTCTGGCCGAGGACCCCGAACATGCCGCTGCTAAAAGGTGGAAGGTGAGAATACGTGAGGCTCAGGCGGAAGAACAGAAACTCTCTCAGTAGTGGTCTAACGTGGCTCGCGCTGCTGCTCGCGGCGGCCTTGGCCGCTCCCCTGCTCGCGGCTCCACAGAAAAAGAAGGCTCCTCCCCCCAAACCCGCGGCGGCCGAGGATCCCTTCCTGCATGGAAGGCCCTTCACTCTGGAACAGATTCACCGGGCCGTGGAGGCGGTCGCCAAGCAGCGCATCCCCGAAGCCCGGTTGCGCGAAGCGATCCAGAATCGCGGCCTGGACTTCAGCCTTCCCGCGGGCGAGTTGGACAAGCTGAAGGCGGCCGGCGCATCAGGCCCGCTGGCCGAGTTGATTGAGTCCCAGGCCAAGCCGCTGCCCAAGCCGGTCGAGCCGCCCAAGCCCCGAGTAGGCGGATTGGTGGCCACCTGCGCCCCCGCCGAGTGCGAGGTGAGCCTCAACGGGAAAGCCTTTGGGACCACCACCGGCGGCGTGCTCAAAGTCGGGGCGTTGCCGGCCGGCAAGCTGGCCGTGGATTTCAAGAAGGACGGCTTCGTCAGCATCCAGAACATGGTCACCATCGAAGATGGTAAGAACGCCTCCGCCGCGGTCACGCTGGAACCCGACCGCTCGACCAAAGAGAAGTGGGGCCGCCAGGTCTTCCAGAAGGCGATGGCGGCGCTGGGCGGCGACGCCGGCCTCCAGGCGGCGGCTTTTGTCCTGGCCAACGGCAGCCTCACCGTCCCCGCCGACGGAAAAACCGTGAAATACGGCCTGGTGGCGCGCCTCAAGCTGCCGGAGAGAGGGCTCTTCATCATCACCGCCGGTTCCACCAAGCATCAATACGCTTTCCAGGGCGGGCAATACGCCGGTAACAAGGCGTTGAAGAGCGTCGTCGCGCAGGAGTTGGAGACTGACCTGCGCTTGCTGCGCGACCATCTCCTGCCCAGTCTGATCTCCCGGTTGAACACTCCCAAGACCAAGTTTGTCGCCGACGGCCCCGCGCCCCGCGGCAATGAAGAGATGGTTTTTCGCGCCGAGGCGGAGAGCGAGTTCCTGGACTACGCCACGAAGGGATCGAGCTTCTGCCCGCAAGGGATCGTCATCCAGCGGGCCGGCAATCCGCCCCGCCGCGCCGAGTTCCGCTTCGACTCGATCGAGCTCAGCCCCAAGCTGAAGGACACCGACTTCGTGTTTAAGAAGGGCCTGTTCAAGTAGGGAGGGCCGGGCCTACTGGCTGCGCCTGGCGAGCTACCTCCCAAATGGCATCCAAGACTTCTACGACCTCGGGCGAGATCAACGTCTCCGGGATGTGCGCTACCAGCCGATGGTAGTCCGCCTTGCGAATGTCCGGCCGCAATCCGAGTCCTTTGAAGAACTCTGGAAAGATCAGATCCAGGAGCTCGTCGCTCGCCTTTACCGTGCGCCACCAGGGATCGTTTCGATCTCGAAGAGCGGCTCGGACAACACGGTCCTCGACGGCCCTCTTCATGCTTTCGAGTGCTTTGTCGGCGCCAGCCTGCTCAAAGAGGGGGCCTCCGGCCATCGACTGGCCGAAGTCGCGCGCGAAAGACTCCAAAGTCTCGGGCTGGCAGATGTAGTTCTCAATCTCCCGACGCTCCCATTTTTTCTCTTTCAGATTGGCGCGTGTGCGTAGGTCTGGGGCGTCCTGGTCTACCAGGAGGTATCCTTGCAAATCCGGTTTGGCCTCCACGAGCGCATTGAAGTGCTCGCGCCCTTTGCTCGGCTGGTTCCCAACAGGAACGAGGAAAGGGGCGCGCAACGCGTCCTTGGCGGGATGATTCAGCCGCTCCGCAAAAGCCTTCAAAATATCCAGATCGGTGCGGCCCTCCAGGTACAGCACCCACCCGGTCTGTTCCGCGAGGTAGTACTGATCATAACGGACTGTGTCGAGAGCCAGTCTGACCGCGGCGGTCCGATTCGGTGGAATGCGATGCGGTTTGCCGAGAAACGCCACCACGCTGTCATCACTCGTCCCCGCGGCCTGGTTCAACACTTCCTCGGAATGGCTCGCGATGATAAGCTGGCTTCCATGAGCGCGGGCCGACTCGGTGAGAATGCGATAGATGTCGCGCTGGCGAAGGATTTCGAGATGCGCGTCCGGCTCGTCTAGCAGGAGCACGGAACCGGGATGGAGAGCGAGGTACGCCAGCAGCAGGAGTGTCTGCTGGAGACCGCGACCCGAACTGGAGAGGTCCAGACGAACGCCGGCCGCGTCGCGGTAGGTCATCTGGATTTCGCCGCGCTCGGCGACATAGACGGGCTCATCCAGTTCGACCTGGAACAGATTGCGGATTTGGCCGGCCAGACGGGACCATTTCTCCGGCGCAGTCTCATCCGTCAGAAGCTGGTAACAGAGATTCCGAAGGACCTCGGCTGTGCGGCCTTCACCGAGTCGGACGTTGATGGCGCCGCTGTCGAGACGTGTCTCGTTCGAGGCCAGCCCGGACATGGGCGGCAGGAAGGCAACCTGGACTTCGTAGGCTGCATCCGGAACGGTCATGCGCGCCGGGTCTCTCTGGTCCTGGAGCCGTAACGGGCGGCAAAAGAACGACTCGTCATTGGAGAAATCGAACTCCATCCCGCAGCTCCAGTCCTTTCCTGCCGTGTTTCCTTCCACCAACACATCGATCCGGATGTTCTGGGTCTGTGGCTTGCCGTTCAATCTCTGCACGTTTCGAACGTGCAGGCCTCGCCAAAGCAGATTCGCGGCTGGGGCCGGGACCATGAGCAGATCCCTGCGGTTGATGGCGACTCCAGGGCGCTTTTCGGGAGCTCCGCGCTCGCTCCTCTTCTCCTTCCAGCGTCGCAAGCCCAACTCCCAGAGAGCCAGCGCCTGCAGCGCCGACGTCTTCCCGGAGTTGTTGGGCCCAATGAAAACAACCGGATTGGCCAGCGGGATCTCCACTTCGTCGAAGCGCTTGAAGTTCCGAATTGTGAGGTTTGTGAGCATTGGCTATCTCCGGTAGCGGCTAGCTCTCCTCAAACCCGGAGTTCTCAAACTTCAGGGTCCGGCAGTTCTCCGTCACTGTCCGGACGATGTGATCCGGGGCGCCCGACGGGATGTCCGCCGCGATTTCCAGTGTGACATTCACCTGGGCGCCGAGCAGGCTGGTCAGGTGCTGCACCACTGCGCCGGCGATCTGATCGGCGTCGCGGGAGAGGCGCGTGGCGTCGATCTTGGCCGTGCCGTGGAATCGTCGCAGAGCGGGCTTGGGAGGCGGCGCCGGAGGGGCGAGCGCTGGCGACGTCTCGTCTGCGCCCCGAGGCGGCGGCTGAGGAGGCGGCGCCGGCATGCCGGCGTCCATCTGTCGCGCCGCGACCTCCGGTCTTACCACCACGCTGTGCGGGTTCAACTCGATGACGGCCCGGCGCTCTGCTTGAAGCCCGCGGTACCGATCGGATGTCGCATCGTAGGAGTCGGCGTAGGCGAAAGTATCCTGCCGCCAGGTGATCCGGCTGATGCCGTCCTGGATGGCGTCCAGAATCACCTGCGCGTTCTTGACGCGCGGCAGGTAGAGGTACTTGGCGAAGTCGTCCACCAATTGCTTCACGCCGGCATGGTTCGCCCGCCACAGCGGAATCTGGTCGATTTCCAGCCGCAGCCGCGTGCCCGCCATGCTCGCGATGAGCAGCTCGTCGTTGATGAGCTTCTTCGATGCCCGCTCGGCCAGACCCTCTTGCCCCTGGAGCCGGATCTCCCGCCACTCGATGCCGGGGAACTTCTGCCCTTGCTCCGGACGTTGTTGCCCGGGCGCCAGCAGCCAGCAATAGGTCTCCGGTATCCGGGACCGCACAGCCAGATCCGCTGCCTTGAGCTTCTGCTCCACCTGCTTCACCTGGAACGGAGTGAGGTCGAGCGCTTCCTTCTCCGCTTCGATCGACTCCCATGCCAGGTACGACCGCGCGCCTTTGTCGAGATCGGCCAGGCGGCTCTTGTCCGTCGCCAGGAACACCAGCATGTTGCCGCAGTTGCGCCCCGCGCCGCCGCGATCCAGAATCTCGGCCGCCGCCTGCCGCGCGGGGCTGTCCGCCGACTTCGCGCTGTGCGGATAGTCCGGGCCGAGGATCACCAGCTTGGCTTCCGGCTCGTCGACCACCTCCCCGAAGCTGGCCGGACACGGCTGCACTTTGGCGAAATCGCCCCTCGACTTGGCCTCCACCTGAAGCCGCTGGCGGATGTGTTCCACAACGTCTTCCGGGTGATACCGCTCGGCCCGCTCATCGGCCAGCCGGTTGACGCTGGGCTGCGTGGAGTACCAGTAGCGGCTGCCATCGACGTAGAGATAGGTCGCCTGGTCGGCCAGCTTCCGCAGCGCGTCGCCGAAAGTGCCGGAGACCTCGCCCGGCTGAACGCACCCAAGCTTGATCTGCCGGTCTTCCAGTCCCTTATTAGCCGCATCTTGCGTGGGCGCCGAGCCCAGGTAGACGGTCCGCGCCACCCTCCGGCATGCCGAGTACCGGCCCAGCATCGGGTTCTCGCGGTCGATCTGAAGCGGCAGCGAGTGCGGGCCGTCGATGTCTTTTTCGATGATCGGGGTCCACGTCGGCGGCAGGTACCATGTCAGCTCCGACAGCACGTCCGGAGAATCCACGGGAACGCTCGACGGCAGGATCAGCAGGCCCCGGTCCTCCCTCTCCCAGAGTGTGTGGATGACCTTCGCCATCAGGCGCAGGACGCCGCGGGTCCGCTGGAACTTGTCCAGCGTGGACCAGTCGTTGTACAGCCGGTCGAACAGTTCCGGATGGATGGGGTAGGCGGCCCTCATCCGGCGCTCGTAGTCGCCTTTGCTGGCCTCCGCGGGGAACTCCTGGGAGTTCTTACGGTACTCATCGGCGAAGGCCCGGACCAGGGTGTCGCGAGCGGTGAACAGCTCCGGGTCCGTGATGGGCTGAAACAGGCGGCGCCGGACAATCTCGAAACTCTCCTCCGCGCTCGCCGGCCGCCAGGAAGTCTGGACCCGACCGACCACGTTCTTCAAACGCTCCAACGCCGCCTGGCCGCCTTCTCCGCCGATCTCGTTCTGCGACGCGGGGATGCTGACAACGAGCAGAGTTTTGCCGGCCAGCTTCGCCGACTCGCTGAGCGTCTGGGCAAACGTGAAGTGCGCGTCGAAATCGCCCGCGGGCAGGTCGCTCTTGTTGTAGAGCTGGCGGGCGTAGGCCACCCACTCGTCGATCAGGATGAGGCAAGGCGCATACTTCTTGAAGAGCAGGCGCAGGGAGTCGCCCGGGCTGATGGCCTTCTCGTCGGCGCGGCGGACCATCTCGTAGCCCTCTTTGCCCCCGAGCTGCCAGGCCAGATCCCCCCACAGCGTTCGAACCACCGTGCCATCCGGCTTCTTGTGCAGATCCGCGGGTGAGATCCGGTTCCCCACCAGCACGGCGCGCTTCACGCGCGGCGGCTGCGACACTCCCGCCGCTTGCGTCACCGGCTCCAGACCGGGCAACTGGCCCGCCGGAACGCCGGAGAACAGGTGGTAGAGCGCCAGCATCGAGTGCGTCTTGCCGCCGCCGAAGTTGGTTTGCAACTCGACCACCGGATCGCCGCCCTGCCCGGCGAGCCGCACCAGCGCATTAGCGAGCAGCTTCTGGAGCCCTTCGGTAATGAACGTGCGCCTGAAGAACTCGATCGGATCGCGATACTCGTCCGGGCCCTCGTTCAGAAACACCTGCCAGAGGTCGGCGGCGAATTCCGCCTGTTGGTACCGCCCGGAGGCGACATCCGGATGGGGAGTGACAATCTCCCGCCAGGGCTTCAACCCTGAAGCCGGCTGGCCCTTGACGGCCACGTCCGCTTCCTTCCGCTTCTGGCCCCGGACCTGCTCTTCGAATTTCACGCGCAGGATCTCGGCCTTCATCTGCTCGACGGCTTCAATGCCGGCATTGACCGCGGCCATCAGCCGCGACACGCTGTCGATGGCCCGGTAGGCGTCGTCGGTCGAGAAGGCTTTTTGATGCGCCCAGCGGTTCCGCGCATCGCGCAGCTCGCTCACCAGGCTGCGTTCCGAGGGGCCCAGGATCCTCTTAAAACAGTCGTTCCAGAGGTCCCACATCACGGAGAGGAGCGCCTGCGTATCCCAGTTAAGAGAGGCTGGCCTCCCAGTCTGCTGCCAGTTGGGAAAACTCGGCCGGGCCGTGTCCACCCACTTGTCCTTGTAGGTGGACTTCAGTTCCCGCTCGACGAAGGGCTGCAAGCCGGCGTTCAGTTGTTCCAGCGCTTTGCCGACGCGTTCATGATTGGTGATGGCCATGGGGTCGCCTCAGGGGTCCTCAGCAAGCAGCAACGGTGGAAGAGTCATAAAGCAGCTTACCCTCGCGGATCACAGCGGCGGGCAACGACGCGCGGACAAACTCCGCCCGGCCGGCAAAGTCACTTTGGCGCCACGGCACGATATCGGCGGCCATCTCGATGCCGAACAGTTTTTGGTGGATTTCGCCTCCCTTGAGTTTCTCGGCTGGCGCATCGTGCGGGACGACGACGAGAAAATCCAAGTCGCTGTCCGGGCCGTCGTCGCCGCGGGCCGCGGAACCGAACAGGTAGATCCGGACCGGCTGGTAATACTCCACCAATCGCCGGGTAATTTCCGTGATGGCTTCTTCGCGAGTCATCCAACCCTCTTTCCTATTGAAACAATTCCGGGGGCGTCATGGACGGCCAGGCCACCACGAGGCTGTTGTAGTAGCCGGCCTCCTCGGCCCATCCTTTGCGCTCACAAAGCGTGTAGAGCCGGTAAGCGAGGTCGCGCGCGATCTCCGCCATCCCACCGATCTTCGCCTTCAGATTCGCCGTCTCGGTCTCGCCCTTGCGGTCGAGGCGGCGGATCAAATGCTGCGTGACTTCCCAGACCGTAAGACGGCCAATCACGGAAGGGTCCCAGTCCTCGGGAAACTCATCCCGGCGTAGGAGACGGACCTTGCCGGCGCGGGAGTGGACCATGCCCGTCTCCGCCAGGTGCGAAATGCTCAGCGCCTTCGCCGTAGCCAGCACCTCGGCCTCGCCGTAGATGCCGTCGTCGAAATGGTGCTGCTCGAACCACGCCAGCGCCCAGCGAGTATCGGGGTCGAACTCGCTCTCCTGCTCGGAGAGCACCTCGTCCAGACCCTGATTGATCAGCGCCAGGGCGGTCCGGACCCGCATCGGCGAGCCGTCCGTTTCCAGGACCTTCTTGTAGCGGGAGAACACCGCCATGCCGGGTCCGATGGACGCTTGCGCAAGATCGACTGGCGCGATGTTGCCTTTCTGGAGGTCGCGCAGAGCGTGCGGGAGTTCCTTCTTGAGTGACGAAAGGAAGTCCTTGCGCGTGGTGATGGGAGCGGACTCGGGACGCGGGCGGCAGGCGAGCACGATGGAGGAGGCGAGTGCATTGGTGCCGCTGGCGACGGGCCGATTTGCCATTTCGCTTCGCATGGGCCATGTCCCGGTGACCTGGAAATCGGCCCGCACCAGGCCTTCGAGCATGGTTTCCCACCCCGTCGACGCCACGGCGCCGCCTTCGTCCTCGTCGGTTTCGGATTGCTTGAAGGCGTAGTAAACGGTCATGGGCACACCCGGCTGCTGGGCCGCGCGAATCCGCGCAAACGCTCTCCCGAAGCCATCCTCGAAGAATTCCTGGGCTCGCTCTTTGCTCCCTTCGAAACGGTAGGGCGTGGCCACCAGTTCCTGTTTTTTCGGCGCCAGAAGCGTGCTGCAAACGTCTGGATAGATCGAGCCAAGGCTGCGCCGCAGCCAGACGTAGAAGAAATCGGAAAGGTCGGCATAACCGATGTTGTCGTAGTAAGGAGGGTCGGTGGAGAAGACGGCGGGGGCGGAACCTAACATGGCGGCGTCCAATTGTCGAACGGAGCCCAGGACCAGTGATGAGAGCCGATCAGCGACCATCGCAACCCACTCAACATTATTCAGCCAATTCCCAGAAGACTCGCTGAACGGAGACCCTTCTGCGAAATCCCACATCATCGGAATCGCCTGCCGCGCAAACGTATTACGAAGTGCCTCCATCTTTGGGCTCGAGTCCCACGTGCAGACGGTGGAGGATCGGTCGACGCTGCGGTCCAGCGCAAAACCCAGATACGTTGCGATGGCGTTGGCGTAGTCAAGCCCGGCGCCGTCGTGCAGAGCCTGTTCGTGCGCCTCAGCCACGAGGTCACTGAACGTCGTCAGCGCCACCAGTTGCCTGGGCGTGAACAGGGAGGCAATCGTGCGCATGCCGTAGTTCGGAGTCTTGAAATCCCTCGGGTTGGTTGGCAGTTCGGCGTCGGGGACCCACCTCGGATGAGCCTGTAATGTCATTGTCAAATGCTCGGCGCTGGGCGGAAGATAGATCCGGCCCCGCTCACCCTCGGCCGCAATCGCCATCATTTGCTCCGACATGCGCCCAGCGCGCCCTTCAGCGCGGACGTGATCGAACGGCACCGCAGTCCCACAGACGAGGCAGCGCGCGCCTCTCCGGTTGACGGTCCCCTCCGGCGCCCCCTCGCCGCTGCGCACCTCGAACCGTACGCGCTTTTCCACATGGTCCACCACCGGCTCCACCCAGGCCTTCTTCCCTGGCTTGGTGGAGAGCGCAAACTTGCTCGTCAGCGGCATCCGCGCCCCGCAGGCCGGATTCGGGCACTGCACCGTCCGCGCCCACAGCCAGGCGATCACCGTCGACTCGCCGCCGTTGGGCAGCTTCACTTTGGGGTAGAGATGCCCAATCCGTTCGAAGGCCCGGTCGCGCATCCACTGCCCGTAGTAACGCACGTCATCGGCCAGCCCGCGGGCGCCGGTCCACATGCCCTTGCCGCTCATCTTCTTCTTCGCGGCCGGATTCACCGGCGGCTGGCCGGCGAACTTGGGCGGAATCTCGATGAGTGCCTTGGTAATCAGGACCGCGACCGGGTTCAGGTCGCTCGCGTGCGCTTCCAGCCCCAGCCGCTGGGCTTCCAAAGGAATCGACCCGCCGCCACAGAAGGGATCGTAGATCGGAGGCGGATTGCCGTCCGTCGACTTCAGAATCTCCTGGTGGGCCGCCTTCAGGATCGTCTGGTTGTTCGAGTTCTCCCACTTCACCAGATCTTCGATCAACCGAAAAAGCCGCTGCCGCTCGCGATCCTGGTCCGCTTCAGTGGGAAACTGCTCCGGGTGGCTGGACGGGTCATCGACCAGGGAAGCGAACAACACGGCTCGGCACGTCGCCAGTGGCTTCCGCGACCACCAGAGATGCAGCGTCGACGGGTGCCCATGCCGGATCGACTTCTCCCGCGCCGACTCCTTGTTGATCGCCTCCAGCGGCAGCGCGACTTCAATGAGCTTCTTCTTCATCAGTCTTCACTCAACATCCCTCTTCTCACTCCGGCACAAATGATTCGCCCGCATTCCGGCGCATACAAGTCCATGAAAACACGCGACCTGCCAACTCTCTTTTGCGCCGTTTTGCGCCAAAGGAGGCTATTGCGGCGCATCCGCCCCTTCCTCGAACTGGTCCGGCCAGGGTGACTGGCGATCAAGATTGAATCCTGCCAATCCTTTGCACGCCTTAGCTTGTGCGGTGCATAGAAACCACTGAAACGAAAAGGGGTATGGAACTCTATGCACCTGGCTATGCACCGTCTTGCTCCCGTCCCGCCTGGTCTTGACGTTCCCCAGCGATCCGCCAAAGTGCGTACCGCCTTTTTCCCTCCAGCGCAATTCTTCCAGCAGTTCGCAGATCCTCTAACAGGCCCTGCACCTGACGCCGGGACAGCGCGGGTAACACCTGCTGCAACTCGGTGAAAGCCGCCCCGGACGAACCGGCGCCAATCAGATGCCGCAAGATCAACGCCTTGTTGGTCTCGCGGTCAAGCCCTTTCCGGCGGGTGTAGGCGCCTGACTTTCCAATGAAGTCATATAGACCCCGCGAAAGGATCAATCGGGACCCACGTCCGCGGCCGATTCGCTCGATTAGCCCCGAGTCTAGGAGGTGTGGAAGCCGCTCTTTGAGATCCTCCGGCAGTGGCTCTTCACGCTGGACGGCGTCCAACACGAGGATGTCTCTAGTGCCGAAAGTGGCCAGACGTTCAGCGCCGATTTTCTGGAGAAACCTCAGGAAAGCGGGATTCTGAATCTCTCCGCGCAGGGTCAATTCAACCTGGTAGTCGTCCGTCCCCGTGAAGTCCGGCTTCGGTTTTCCTTCTTTGATGGATTCTTCGAACATCCGGTTGGCGCCCTGCCCGGATCGCTCAACAAGTCCGCACTTCGCACAGGCGTCGGCGATCCGCCGATTCCGGGGCGACTGCCGCCAGAGCAGGTTCGCGGCGTTGATGCCGGGCGGGAACCCACCGGGGCTGACGATCTCCAGGCGCTTCGGGAACTGGCGAACAAAAATGGACCCGGGCAGCCGGTAATCCCGGTGCGCGAGAGCATTGAGAACGGCTTCGCGCACCACCGCTTCGTTGAAGGCGGGTATGTCTCCCACGAAGAACCCTTCCCGGTACTGGAGCATTTCGTTGCGAAGGTTGATGGTGTTCCACAGCTCGTCCAAGTACCCCAGGAACCCGGAACGGAACTCGATTCGCTGTTGGAAGGGGATCGAAGCCTCGCTGCTTCGATACTCAAAGACCAATTCCGCTTGGGCGAGACGCCTTCCCAGCGCTGGGCGCGTTCCAAGCAGGACCAGTGCGGCATGCGTGATCTTGTTGCCGGCCAGCAGTTCCGCGTCTTCTAACAACTGCCGGGGAGTGACGCCCGCCAGCGTGGCATTGCCCGACTTTCGCACCCACATCTCACCGAAGCGCTCTACCAGAGCCGGATCCAAATCGTCGAGGCCGGCATCGGGATGCAGTTCAGCGGAGAAATCCGGCCCTGATTCCTGAAACACTCTGCGCAGTCGATCCGGAGAGAGCGGGCGCAACTCGTCACCCGCCCGTGACCAGAACACGCCGTTATGTTGGATCGGCACACCCACCGGCCTGGGCGGAACATGGAACACCAGCACTCGACCATTGGCATGGTGGATTTCCTCGAACGTGACTTGAATCCCAAGCCGGTTGATCAGGCTGGCGACCGTTCTGCCCGGCTCCTCAAACGCCTTGGAGCCTACAACCCGCCGAGGCCGCCTGTCGGTAACGCCGAGTATGATCTTGCCGCCACCTTCGTTGGCCAGCGCGGCGCAGTATCTTGCCAGCGTCTCGAAGTGAAAGTTCGACTTGGCTTCCTTGAACTCCAACCGATCCGATTCCGGTTCGGAGAGCCAGGCGTCAAGTTCATCGAGCGTCGCACTCATGCGGGCGCCTCCCCGCGGCCGAGGAGATCGGAAAGGTTATAGTTGACGCTCTCCACCCCGAAGTCCGGCTCGCGCCGGAAGGGCTTTCGGACGTAGTGAAGCTGCCTCTCGTCGCCGTCGATCCGCGCCACGGCCAGGATGAAGTCGTCCGGCTTATTCAGCGCGGTCAGGATCTCGTTCCGGGTCACCGTTACGGTAGAGGCGCCGGCGACGCGGCCTTTCACTTCAATGAAGCGAAGACAACCCGTTCCGGGAATCCTCGATTCGACATCATAGCCGCACTTGCCGGCGCTTACGTCGCGCGGTTCGAAGCCCAACCGCCTCTCGGTCTCCATGACCATCTGCATGGCCAACAGTTCTGTTCGCCGCCGGTTTTCGGCATCCTGGACGCCGGTCGTCGTGGCGGGCTGCAATTTGAGGAGCAGCCCCACGGGAACCACCAACCCGCCGCCGATCACCACCGGCGGCAGCGGCGCGATCTGGCGCTCCTGCTCCAGTTCCGCCATTCGCCTCTGCAGCCGCGCCTGCAGGTCGTCGGCACGCTGGCGCGCCTTACCGGAGTTGATCTTCGCGTTGACCTTGCCCGCTAGCTCCTGATCCTTGAGTTGGTTGGCGCGATGGTCCCAGTAGTTGATCTCCTTGGTGAGGCGATCTTTGACGGCTGCCATTGTGCGAACCACCAGCTCTTCCCGCTGCGTCCGGACTTCCTCCAGGTGCTTCGGGACCAGAGACGCGATCGCGTAGCCGGTCACAGCCGATTCCAGGTCGCCTTTCAACCAGGCTTCCGAGTCCAGCGCCGAAGCGAGCACGGCCAGTTCCTCAGGAGTGGCGGCCCGGTAGTCGAGATAGGGGGCGTAGCCGGCGTTCCTGGTGGCGCCCGCCGCATCCATCTCGATGAACTGAAGCTGCCGGGAGGCGACGCGGCGGTTGCCCGCTTTATCCGTACGGCCGTCCTGGATGGTGTGCTCCAGGTAGAAAAGCGCGCGCACGGCCTCGCCCGGATCCGCCGGGTCCACCAGAACCGCGCCCCGTTTCAGCAGATCGCGGTTGCGCTCCAGAATCAGATCGATGGTGGCTCCGAGAAGAGGTTGGCCAGGACAGACAAACGTGTCCATGGGCAGGCCTGGAGCCGCGCGAAGCGTTTTTTCGAACGTGATTCGCTCATACCTGGCCAGCACCGGCTCTCCGGTTCCAATCAGGCGGTCGCGATCGCGAATCAGCGCCGGTACGTGCGTGATCTCGTAGCGGCGCGGTTCGCGTTCCTGAACGGACCCGCCCAGGACTCGGAAGGCCTCCAGAAAAAACGACTCAATGAAGTGCGGCTGGAGGCGCCGCGCTTCGGCGCGCTCCATCTCCTCGCGGATCTTGTGGACCTGGGAGGCATCCATGCTGTCCTTGGCCAGGGCCCGCTCTTCCAAGAGTTCCTGGCAGCGTTGCCGGTCCGTCAGGTTGTCGACGATCTGGTGCAGACGCGCCTTCACTTCCGGCTGGTCGCCATAGCGGATGGCTTCGATCAGAAGGTCGCGGAGCCGCTGCTCGCGGAAGAGCTGACCGAGGATGTCGAAGACGCCGCCGCCGAGCGCCTCCCGCTCCTGCTCGATCTTTTCCAGCAACCGCTTGTACACGTCGCCTTCGCGGGTCTCCTCCGCCAGCAGGTTCCAGAGGTGGCAGACCTCGGTCTGGCCGATGCGGTGGATGCGCCCAAAGCGCTGTTCCAGACGGTTCGGATTCCACGGCAGATCGTAGTTCACCATCAGGTGGGCGCGCTGGAGGTTGATGCCCTCGCCGGCGGCGTCGGTGGCCAGCAGGATCAGAACCTCCTTGTCCTGCGTGAACGACTCCTGAGCCTTGGTCCGCTCCTCGCGTCCCATGCCGCCGTGTACGGTGACAACCGGCTCGACGGCGCCCAGCAATCCCCGCAGCTTCTCCGCCAGATAGTTGAGCGTATCGCGATGCTCGGTGAAAAGGACCAGCTTGCGGCGGTGGCCGTGCGCATCGAACATTTCGGCCTGATTTTGCAGGAGCGCCGATAGTTCCTCCCACTTCTTGTCCGTGCCGCCGCGGCGAACCCTCAAAGCCAAGGCCTCCAGATTTCTCAAGATGGCGATTTCGGCTTCAAGTTCCGCGATGGTCCGGGCCGCGGTGGCCTGGTCGACAACCGTTTCCTCGGTCTGCTCGATCTCGCTATCCGGAGAGTCGTCCAGCTCGTCGATGTCTTCGCTGGTCAGGGAGGGCACTCCCTGGAAGACATCGTCCTCAATGGCCCCGCCACGTTTCAGGATCTGCTCCTCCCGAAGTCTCCGCTCCAGTCTTTCCCGCCGGCGTCTGAGGGATTGATAGATGGCTTCAGGGGAAGATGCCAAGCGGCGCTGTAGGATCGTCAGGGCGAAGCCGACCGTGCCCTTCCGTCCCTCGCTTTCGAGTGCGTCGGCGCGGTTGAACTCTTCCCGTACGTAGTCCGTGACGTTCTTATACAGGCCTGCCTCACCGTCGGAGAGCTTGTAGCTCACGGTATAGGCGCGTCGCTCGGGAAACAGCGGGGTCCCGTCGAACTTGAGAAGCTGCTCCTTCACCAGCCGCCTCATCAGGTCGGAGGTGTCCGTCAGGTGGACGCCGTCCCGAAAACGCCCTTCGAAGCGGTCGCTGTCCAGCAGCGCGAGAAAAAGCTGGAAGTCTTCCGGCTTGCCGTTGTGAGGCGTGGCCGTCATCAACAGCAGATGCCGGGTGAGTCCGCCCAGAAGCTGGCCGAGCCGGTAGCGCTTGGTGTACTTGACCTCGCCGCCGAAGTACGTGGCCGACATCTTGTGGGCCTCGTCGCACACCACCAGGTCCCAATCCAGGCCGGGCGCCGCCAGCTTTGCCTGCACATTCTCATCCCGGCTCAGTTTGTCGAGACGAGCGATAGCCAGTGGAGTCTCCGCGAACCAGTTGCCCGTGCGGGCCGCTTCCAGTTTGTCGTTGGTGAGGATGTCGAAGGGGAGCTGAAAGCGTTGGTACAGCTCATCCTGCCACTGTTCCGCCAGGTTGCCGGGGCAGACGATAAGGCAGCGATGCAGGTCGCCCCGGATCAACAGCTCCTTGATCAGCAGCCCAGCCATGATGGTCTTGCCCGCGCCTGGATCGTCCGCCAGCAGGAACCGCAGGGGCTGGCGCGGCAACATCTCCCCGTACACGCCCGTGATTTGGTGCGGTAGCGGATCGACGACCGAGGTATGGATGGCGAGCAGCGGGTCAAACAGATAGGCGAGGTTGATGCGATGCGCCTCCGAGACCAGCCGGAACAGTTTGCCGTCGCCGTCGAAGCTCCAGGGGCGGCCCGCTTCGACGATGGCCAGAGTGGGCTCGCGATCCCGATAGAGAAGCTCTACGCCGGGTTTCCCCGCCGGGTCCTTGTAGGTCAGTTCAATGGCCGCGGACCCGTACCACCGGACATCGACTACCGTGACCAGGCAGTCAGGCAGAATACCCTTGACGGCGGCGCCTCGCTTGAGATTCTCCAGTTTCGCCACAGATGGCTCGCATGGATCGCGGCCACGGGAAAAATCGATCAGAACTTCTCTCGGCGGTGTGAGGCTCCCTCGCTACTACCTACTATCTATCTAACATCTAATACCTAA
>JACOSH010000568.1 GCA_016178945.1 Acidobacteriota bacterium | reverse complement strand
GGAGCGCGTCCACCGCGCCCTGACGATCCGGATGCCGCACTACCCGGCCGGACAAGTAAGCGGCCTGGCGGAAGGATTCCCCAAAGCGGGGGGCGTCGAGCCGGGTGACGGCATCGCCGCGCCGCGCCCCAGTGACGCCGGCGCGGGGATGCTCGGGGTGAACGCCAGGAAGGGCGGAATGGCCTGCGTCGGCTGCCACGACTGGGGTCCGCACCGCTCCTTGGGCGAGGATGGCCCGCAGTTGATCAACGCCGCCCACCGCCTGCGCTACGAGTGGTACCAGCGCTGGATGCGCAACCCGGCGCGCATTCTTTCCGGCACCTCGATGCCCAACTACTTCAGCTCGATGGACCCGGCGCGCGCCGAGCAAACCATCGCGACCCTGTGGGCGGCCCTGTCCTTGGGCGCGCGGCTGCCGCTGCCGGAGGGACTGGGCGCGGTCGCGGCGCCCGATCGCGAAGCGCGTCCGGAGCCCGTTCGGGAAGCCATGGTGGTCCGCTGGGACATGCCGGAGGCCACGCCGGCCGCCATCGCCGTCGGGATGCCCGGTAAGATCTCCTATTGTTTCGACGCCGGTGAATGCCGGCTGCGCTATGCCTGGTACGGCGGGTTCGTCGATCTGAGCGAGACGCTGTATCGCAAGACCGATGAGAACCGGCTCACGCCGACCGCCCGGATCCTGGGCGAGATGTTCTACAAGGGCCAGGGCTTCCCCTTTCGCGTTGGAGCGCCGGATCGCGTGCCGGCGTGGCGGTTCAAAGGATACCGGATCGCCGGCGGGTATCCGGAGTTTCACTATCTGGTCGACGGAATCGATGTGCGCGAGCACGTGGTCCCGGCCGCGGCCGGAGTGGGGATCACTCGCCGCTTCACGATCGGGCAGGTGGATCAGGAGATTTGGTTTGAGGGCCGGCCGGTGCCCCTGGGGACCAACGTGCGTTTCGAAGTGACGGCGCGGAAGGAGGCCGGGTGAGGACCTGGCTGGCGGCGCTCGCGCCGGTGATGCTGGCGGCCCAGACGCCTGCGGAGAGCTACCGGGTCGAGAATGTGCCGCTGCCGCGGGAGGTGGCGCCGGAGGTCGCCGCCATCGCCTTCGCGCAAGACGGAACGCTGGCGGCCTGTTTCCGGCGCGGCTACATCTACCTGCGCGCGCCGGGCGCCTCAACCTGGCGGCGGTTCGCGCACGGGCTCCAGACGCCCCTGGGCATTCTTCCCGGCGGCAAGGGCGAATTCTTCGTCGTGCATCTGCCGGAGCTGACGCGCGTCGCCGACACCGATGGCGACGGCGTGGCCGACGTCTATGAAACCACAGCGACGCCTGGGGCATGTCCGGCAATTATCACGAATTCACCTACGGACCGGTTCGCGACGCGCAGGGGAACTTCTACGTGTCGCTGGGCAGCGCCTCCAACGGCGCGGAACCGCGCCCGCCCGTGCGCGGCGCCCTGACCACGCGGGGACGGCAGGCGCGCGAGGCCAAGGAAGGCGGGGTGAACCGGGTGGGGCATTACTCGCCGGTCTCTTACCGCGGCTCGATTCTGAAGATCGCGCCCTCGGGCGAGGCCGCGCCGCTGGCCTTCGAGTTCCGCCAGCCCAACGGCCTGGGCTTCAACGAAACCGGGGACGGCGCGTTCTACGGGCATCCTTCGTCGCTCAATTGGGACCCTTCGTTTCGCGGGCAGGATCCGGTGGAGTCGAGCGTCGAGGCCCTGGCCAAACGGCGCAAGATACCGGCCATCCAGTTCCCGCAAAATGACATGGCGGGGTCGGTGGCCCAGCCGCTGCTGGACTCGACCCAGGGGAAGTTCGGGCCGTACGCCGGCCAGTTCCTGGTGGCCGAGTGGACCTACCCGCGCATCCTGCGGGCGGACCTGGAGAAGGTCGGCGGCGAGTACCAGGGCGCCTGCTTCATCCTGGTGGATGGCAACGGCCTGCGAACCGGCAACAACCGCATTGCGCTTTCTCCGGACGGCGCGAGCCTGTATGTGGCGCAAACCTCGCGGATCTGGGGATCGGCCGAAGGCCTCCAGCGCATCGTGTTTACCGGCAAGACCCCCATGGATATTCTGCGCATGCGGCTGACCCGGTCCGGCTTCGAGCTGACCTTCACGCAGCCGGTGGATGCGGACTCGGCGGCCAATCCGGCGAACTACTCGTTCACCCACTACTACTACCTGTATCACTCGCAGTACGGCTCGCCCAAGACGGACGTGACGCCCGTGCGGGTGACGGCAGCCGACGTGTCGGGCGACCGGCTGCGGGTAAGGTTGACTCTGGAGAAGCTGGTCCCCGGCCGTATCTACGAGCTCCGCCCCGGCCCGATTCGCGGCGCTGGCGGCCAGCCTCTGGCCACGCGGATCGCGGCCTACACGCTGAACCGGTTGTTGTAGTTCATGAGGAACCTCGAGCAACTTGATGAACTCCTCGGGGCTGTAGCCGGCCTGCTCGATGATGGAGGCCAGAGTTTTTCGCTTGAACCGGCCGCAGGGCAGGCAAGTACTGGCCCATGCGGGTTCAGGGATGGCGATTCTAATTTCCTCTTTGACTGGTTCCAAGGAAAGCTTTTTGTCGGGAGGGAAGGGCAGCCCATCTTTTTGCAGGCTCTCCAAGCAGCCTTCGATGGCTTCAACTACCCGCTGGTGGGCTTCCTCGTAAGTGTCGCCTTCAGTCACCAGGCCGGGCAGAGCCGGACACGTCACAACATAGCCGCCTTCTTCAGCGGGCTCAAAGAGCACGGTTAGCGATATTCGGACATAGATAGTGCACCTGCTTTGATTGTAAAACGGCATCGGCATGGGATTGTGCGGATAGCATTGCAGCCAGCCGTCGACGTAGTACAGCCCATCGCAATCCCGTCGGCCCCACCACGCTCGTATTGCGGGGAGCGTCGGGCTGAGCACCAGGACCATGACTGGCGCCCCCCCCACCTTCAATAGCCTACTCCCGCCCATCCGGACGCTGTGTCCTACAATGGTTCTCATAGATGAAATCCAGCGTCCCCTTCCTTGCGCTGCTGGCCGTCTCGGCGGCTGACGCGCCGCAGGACCGCCTGTGGCATCACCGGAACCTGGGGAAGGCCTTCTATGAAAACCCGACAACCCAGGTGCAGGCTGTCGAGGAGTTCAGGAAAGCGCTCGATCTGGCGCCGGCGTCGGCGCGGGAGCGGCTGAACTACGGGCTGGCGCTGCTGCGCGCGGGCAAGACCAAGGAAGGGATCGCCGAGGTCGAGAAAGCTCAGAAGCAGGATCCCAAGGTTCCCCACACCTGGTTCAACCTGGGCATCGCCTTCAAGAAAGAGGGCGAGTACGACAAGGCCGTCCAGCAGCTTGAGCGCCTGATCCAGCTTGTGCCCGACGAGCCCATCTCGCACTACAACCTGGCGGTGCTGTACAAGCTGAACGGCAAGATGGATGTGGCCCTGAAGCACTTCGAGACCGCCACGCGGCTCGATCCGAATCTGGCCGGGCCGCACTTCCAGCTTTACAACGCCTACCGCCAGGCCGGCCGCGGCGCCG
This sequence comes from Acidobacteriota bacterium, assembly GCA_016178945.1. Taxonomy (GTDB): domain Bacteria; phylum Acidobacteriota; class Terriglobia; order Bryobacterales; family Bryobacteraceae; genus JACOSH01. The sequence goes on along the minus strand of JACOSH010000568.1, from coordinate 2,329 downwards.
ACGCCCGGCGCGAGCTGGATATCTTCCAGGAGATCAAGAAGCGCACCGCCGGGGCCGCCGTCCCGGAGGATATGGAGTGGAGCTATTACGCCGAGATCTACGAGACCATCGATCCCAGGCCGGCGCCGCAGCCGGCCGCGGAACTGAAGTTCAAAGACTCGCTCCTGCCGCGCAGGGCCACCGGCCTCGTCATCCTGGACCTGCTGGGAAACGGACGAGCGCAAGTGCTGACCTGGTCGGCCGATGGAGCTTCCGCGCCCGGCCTGGAGCAGGTCAAGGGGATCGCTTCGATCGCGCCGGGCGACTTCAACAACGACGGGCTGCCGGATCTGTGCGTGCTCACCGAATCCGGCGCTTCGCTCTGGATCAATCAGAAAGGCAAGTTTCAGAAACACCCCGCGCAGCTCCCGGAAGGCCGGTTCGAAAAGGCCGTGTGGATCGACTACGATCACGACTACGACCTGGACCTGGTGCTGCTGGGCGCGAAATCCGCGCTCGTTCGCAACAACGGCGCGGCGGGATTCAGCGATCAGACCGCCTCGTTTCCCTTCGCCAAGGCGCATGCGAGCGACGGCGCGATCTTCAAGCTGATCGCCGACACGCCGGGCGTCGACCTGGTGGTCGCCTATGAAGACCGGCCCGCCGTGCTGTATCGCGACAAGCTGGCCGGGAAATACGAAGCCCAGCCCCTGGACGTGATCCCCTCGGACACGGACTTCGTGGTGGCCTACGACATCGACAATGACGGCTGGATGGATCTGGCCGCGGCGGGTCCGCGCGGCACGGTGGTGGCGCTGAACCGGAGCGGGAAGCTGATCCAGGCGCTGGCGCTGGAACGGGCGCGCGGGCCGCTGTTGTTTGCGGATCTGGAAAACCGCGGCCTGGGCGATCTGATCGCCGGGGGCGTGGTCTACCGCAACCAGGGGATGGGGCGGCTGCCGCAGGTGCGCTCGCCTCTGTCCGCGGCCTCGGCCGCCGCGGAAGGCGACCTGGATGGCGACGGGCGCACCGACCTGGCGCTGGTCTCAAGCGACGGGGCCGTGCACGTCCTGACCAACCAGACCGCGACGCGCAACACCTGGCTGCGCGCCGGCCTGACCGGAGTCAAGAACCTGAGGCTCGCGGACAGCGCGGAAGTCGAGGTCAAGGCGGGCGCGCACTATCAGAAGAAGATCTACCAGGGCCTGCCGCTGTTATTCGGTTTGCCGGCCGGCACGAAAGAAGTGGACACGGTGCGGATCACCTGGCCCAATGGGCTGATTCAGAACGAGCCCAAACAGCTTGCGGGCAAGGCCTTTGTGTACAAGGAGGCGCAGCGTCTGTCCGGCTCGTGCCCCATGATCTTCACCTGGAACGGGAAGGAGTTCGAGTTCATCACGGATGTCCTGGGCGTGGCCCCGTTGGGCGCGAGCTCGGGCGACGGCAAGTATTTTCCGGTGGATCACGACGAGTACGTGCAGATTCCAGGCGAGTCGCTCGAGCCGGTCGAGGGACACTTCGAGGTCCGGATCACCGAGGAGCTGCGTGAGGTTTCCTATCTGGATCAGGTCCGCCTGATCGCCGTCGATCACCCCGCCGGAGTGGAGATCTTCACCAACGACAAGTTCAAGTCGCCGCCCTTCCCGGAGTTCCGGCTGTACGGAGTAAAGCGCCGGATCTACCCCAGCGCGGCCACCGGCGAGCGGGGACAGGATGTGCGCGACCGGCTGCTGCGGCGCGACCGCGCCTATCCGGACGGCTTCCGGCGCAACTACGCGGGCGTCGCGGAGCTGCATCACCTGGATCTGGACTTCGCCGGCGCGGCGCCCGGCGGACCGGCGGTCCTGATCCTGAACGGCTGGGTCGATTGGGCCGACGGCAGCACCTTCCTGGGCGCGGCGCAGGAATCGCGCGAGGGCCTCGTCCTGCCGTACTTGCAGGTCAAAGACGGGTCAGGCCGCTGGCGCACCGTGATCGAGGACATGGGCATTCCGGCCGGCAAGCCCAAAACCATCGCGGTGGATTTGAGCGGTCGGTGGCTCTCGGCCTCCCGCCAGGTGCGCATCGTCACCAACCTGTGCGTCTACTGGGATGAGATCTTCCTCAGCCAGGATTCCTCCGCGCCTCCCGTGAAGCTGACAGCGATGGACGCCGCGTCGGCCGATCTGCGCTTCCGCGGATTCAGCCGCCCGGCGATCCATCCCCAGCGCAAGCAGCCCGAGACGTTCCGATATGCCGATTGGATGCCGGTCTCGATGTGGAATCCCACGCCCGGAATGTACACCCGCTACGGGGACGTGCGGCCGCTGATCGCGGATTTGGGCGACAAACTGGTGGTGATGGGATCTGG
>JACOSH010000600.1 GCA_016178945.1 Acidobacteriota bacterium | reverse complement strand
TTTCACTCCCTACCCTAGAATACCCTGGAACCCTAGGTTTGGTTGCAGCTTTTTCCATTGGAAAGTACTCACTAAATGACTGTATTCACTGGAATTCTCGTCCGGGCTGGATAGCACTAAGGTCCCAGTCCGGGGCGGCCCGCACTGGTACTTTCGTCCTAGTGCCAATTAGCTGGGAAGGCGGCCACCGCTCAGTTACGCGCGCGGCTCTGTTAAGTGCGTTCGGTTCAGCACGAACGGTGCAGAGGTGAGAAATGGGCAGAACTTGACTCAAGAGCAGGGCTGGGCGTACCGCTAGCTAGTGAATAGAGTCAGTCCCCTTCCCACCGCGCGGTGTTCTTTTTGGCGATCTTAGCGTCCTTTGCGAGATCGATCCCGTGCCCGCCAAGGACTTCACGCCTACCCTTCCAGATAGCTGCGCACAATCTCCGGCAGGCTGCGGGTGTCGATCGGCTTGGCGATGTAGCCGTCGCAGCCGGCGGCACGCGCCTTCTGGTCGTCGCCCTTCATGGCCTGGGCGGTCAGCGCCAGGATCAGGACGTCGGCCATGGCGGGATCGGATTTGAGGAGTCGGGTCAGATCCAGCCCGTTCATCCCGGGCAGTTGGATGTCCATCAGGATGAGGCGGGGGTGAAACGTCTTGAGGACCTCCTGAGCCTGCCGGCTATCCTCGGCGGTGCGCACCTGGTAGCCTTCTCCGGCCAGCAGCATGCGCGTCAGTTTCAGGTTGAGTGGATTGTCGTCCACTACCAGGATGGGTTCGCTGGCCATGGGTCGGCTACCTATCTCATCGGCATTCTCTTGGGCAGGATGGCAAAGAAAACGCTGCCTTGCCCCGGCCGGCTGCGCACGCCGACCCGGCCGCCCTGGGCTTCCACGAACCGCTTGGTGAGCGCCAGGCCCAGGCCAGTCCCTTGATATTTCTTGGAGAAGCTGCCATCGAGCTGCTGAAACTCGACGAACAGGCGCCCCAGATCCTCCGGCTGGATGCCGATGCCGCTGTCCTCCACCTCCAAACAGAACTGGCCATTCCCATCCGGCTGGGCGCGCACCGTCACGCGTCCTTCCTCGGGTGTGAATTTCAGGGCGTTGGACAAATAGTTGTAGAGGACCTGCTTCAATTTGCCCGGATCGAGGACCACCTCTCCCAGCTCCGGGGAAATCTCGGTGGCGATGCCGATGGCCTTCTTGGACGCCAGAGCGTGCAGGACGCCGGTCACCTCCTGGACCAGCTTCTCCAGCTCCACTGGCTCGGGTTCGAACTCCAGCTTGCCCGATTCCACTTTCGACAGGTCCAGAACGTCGTTGATCAACCGCAGCAGATGCCGGGCGCTGGTCAGGATGTCGCCCAGGATTTCCACGTGCGGCCCGGAGACCGCACCGAGCTTGCCGTCCGAGAGCATTTCGCCGAACCCGATAATAGCGTTGAGCGGCGTGCGCAGTTCGTGGGACATGTTGGCCAGAAACTCGCTCTTCATCCGGTTGGCCATCTGGACGATGCGGTTCTGCTCGGCCAGCTCCTCGTTCTGGCGGCGGAGTTGGTCCTCCAGGCGCTTGCGCTCGGTAATGTCGCGCGCCGATTCCGAAGTGGCCCCCATCTCGCCCGAAGCGTCGCGCACCGGGGAAACGGTCAGCAAGACCGGGATCGCGACGCCGTCCTTGCGGACCCGCACCGTTTCATAGTGGCGGACGGTGGTGCGGCGCTCGGCCTTCCCCTGCAGGGCCGGGACTTCGTGCAGGCGGTCGGGCGGAAGGAGGAAGGAGATCGGGCGGCCCACCGCCTCCTGGGCGGTGAAACCATAGAGCCTCTCGGCGCCCGAGTTCCAGGTGAGCACGATCCCCTCCAGGCTGCGGGCGATGATGGCGTCCTCGGAAGACTCGACAATGGCCGCCAGCCGCGCCATGGCCTCTTCTCCTCGTTTCCTCGCGCTGATATCGTTAAAGACCACCACCGCCCCGATCAGCTCGCCCCGGTCGTGAATCGGGGTGCTCACGTACTCGACCGGAAAACTGGCGCCATCCTTTCTCCAGAACACGTCATCCTCGACATGACGGGTCGCGCCGGAATTCAGCGTCGCGTAGAGGGGGCTTTCTTCCGGAGGATAGGGCCGGCCATCCGGTTTGGAGTGGCAGGCCAGGGCATGGAATGACCTGCCGACCAGCTCCCCAGCCTCCCATCCCAGCATGCGCGAGGCGGGAGGATTCAGGAAGGTGGTGTTGCCATCCCGGTCCAGCCCGTAGATTCCCTCCCCGGCGGAATTCAGAATCAGCTCGGTGTGGCGGTGCAGCCGTTCCAGGGCTTCCTCGGCGCGCTGGCGCCGCTGCTCCAGCTCCATCCGGTCCAACGCGAAGGAGACGTCGGCGGCCAGCTCATCGAGCAGCGCCACGTTCTCTTCGTCGAACAGGCCCGGCTCGGACCCATAGATGGTGAAACTCCCCGATCCGCGTTCCCGCACCCGGACGGGGAACGATCCGGCGGAACGGTAGCCGCGCCGCAGAGCCTCCTCGCCCCAGGACGTCGCGCCGGCCTCGCCCTGGATGTCGTTACAGACGACGTGGCGGCCGTCTCGCAGGGCGGCTCCGGCCGGCTCCTCGGCCGGCCAGGCGGCCGCTTGCTCCAGATAGCCTTGCTCCCATCCGCGCCAGGCCACCGGCTTCAATTGGCTCGTGCCTTCCTCCACCATCCCGATCCAGGCCATGCGAAAGCCTCCGTGTTCCACGGCCACGCGGCAGACCTCCTGCAACAAGCGGTCGCGCTGGTGAATCCGCACTACCGCCTGGCTCACATGAGTGAGCACGGAATAGAGGCGATTGAGCTGGGCGATTCGCTGCTGGGCCCGCTTGTGCCCGGTGACATTCTCGGCGATGATCTCATAGCAGATCACCGCCCCTTGCTCGTCCAGCACGCGGTGTCCGCTCATCCGCACCGCGATCGGCTCGCCGTCCTTCCGCTCCCACTCGGCTTCCAGGTCTTTGACCTTTTCCTGGCTCTGGAAGGCGTCGAGCAGCACCGCGGCGGCCGCCGGGTCCCGGTAAACGCCGCGCGCCAGGCCCGCCTCCAGCAGCTCGTCTTCGGACGAATAGCCCAGCATCTCGACCAGCGCGGGATTGACCTCCAGGAAGCGATCCTGGCTGGGGTTGTAACGAAAGATCGCGTGCACCGCGCTCCGCACCAGGGAGCGGTGGCTCAGCTCGGAACGTAGCAACGCCCTCTCCGCCTTCGATCGCTGGTCGCGCAGGTTCCGTTCTTCCAGGATCCGGCAGACCACCACCGGCAAGTGCATCAGGCGGTCCTTGAGGACGTAGTCCGACACCCCGCCGCGAATGCAGTCCACCGCGGTTTGCTCCCCCAGCGAGCCGGTGACCAGCACGAAGGGGATTTCTTTGCCTTCGGCGCGCACGATGGCCAGCGCCTCCAGGCCGGTCCAGCCCGGCAGCCGGTAGTCGGCCAGAATCAGCTCGTAGACCTCCGTTTTCAGGCGCGCCAGCAGTTCTTCGGGGGTCTGGACCACGTCGGCGCGAACCTGAAATCCCTCCCTCTTGAGCTGCCAGAGGGCCAGCTCCACATCCCCGGGATTGTCTTCCACAAACAGGATGCGCAGCTCCGCTTCGTCGATGTTGAGCCGTTCGGAAAGGACGTGTTTCATGGCGGCGATTCCTGCCCCTGGTTATTCATGAGTCCCTCGCGGGGCGAACCGGGACCCATCGTCCGGAGCGGGCAGGGCGATGTAGAAGGTCGCCCCCTGGTCCGGCTCCGCTTCCGCCCAGACGCGCCCGCCATGCTTGCGGACGATGCGCTGGACCGTGGCCAGCCCCACCCCGGTGCCTTCGAAATCCTCCCGGCGGTGCAGGCGCTGGAACAGACCAAACAGCTTGCCGGCGCATTTCATGCTGAAGCCGACTCCGTTATCTCGTACGAAAACCACCGGCTGGCCGCCTTGATCCGCCTGGCCGACGTGGATGAGGGCTGGTTGCCGCGGCCGGGTATACTTCACGGCATTGGAAAGCAGTACGGCGAAGACCTGTTTCATCAGCAGCGAGTCGCACTCGACGGCGGGCAGCTCGTCCACGCGCCATTCGATCGGGCGGCCTTCCATCTCCGGCCTGAGACTCTCCAGAACCTCGGCCACCAGCGGGCTCAATCCCTGCATCCGCTTATGCGGTTCCCGCTGCGTGGCGCTCGACAGGTTCAACAATTCCTCCACCATCCCGCCCATCCGCTGCGCCCCCTGGCGAATGCGCTGCAAGTAGCCCAGCGCCGCCGGATCGAGAGCCGCGCCGGCCTCCTCGGCCAGAATCTTGGAGAACCCTGCGATGTGCCGCAGCGGCTCGCGCAGATCGTGGGCCACCGCATAGGTGAAGGATGCCAACTCTTCGTTTACTACTTTGATCTCGCGCACGCCGCGTTCCAGTTCGCCGCGCAGCGCCCGAATCCTCTTCTCCAGGTGGCTGCGCTCGACCGCCGCCGCCAGCACCTGGGCGACCGTTTGCAGGAAGTCCAGCTCCTCTTCGTCGAACAAGCGCCGCCGACGGCTATGCACCCCCAGCACCCCAAACGGCCGCTCCCGCCCGGAGATCGGAACGCTGGCCCCGCTGGTGACTCCGTGCTGGTGGAGCAACGTGCTGCCAGGGAATCGGCCTTGCGCGCGCAAGTCCTCCACCGTCACCGGCGACTTAGATAGCAGCGCATAGCCGGCCTGGGTATCGGCGGCCACCGCAACCGTGGCGGTTCCCACCAGGCCGTCCTTCCAGCCCACGCCGGCGCGCAGCAGAAAAGTGTCTTCCTCCGGTTGCACCTCCAGCACCTTGGCATACTCCATGTCCAGAACGCGTGACAGCATCGCCACGGCATCCTCCATCAGGATGCCGGGGTCGATGCCGGAAAGCGCCCGGGCGCCTAGCTCACGGACGACCTTCTGTTGCCGCGCCATCGCCCGCAGTTTCGCTTCGTTGGACACACCCGGACCTGTCCCATACCTCTTATCGGTCATCCCCCTGGATTCCTCCGAATCCGCCGATAAGCAGATCTGGATGACCCCAGACCAGGCCTGCGAACAACTGGGCCAGCAACTGGCCCGAACCAAGGCGGAGCTCGAGCAGTTCGCCTACGTCGTATCCCACGACTTGCAGGAGCCGGTGCGCTTGATCGCCGGTTTTGTCCAGTTGCTGGAGAGGCGCTACAAGGGCAAGCTGGACGCGACAGCCGACGAATTCATCGCCTCGGCGATGGAAGGCGTAGCCCAAATGCAGGAGCGGATTCAGGGCCTGCTGGAATACTCCCGTATCAGCACCCGTGGCGGCGAGTTCCAGCCGGTCGATTGCGAGAGGCTTTTCCAAGACGTGCTGGCGAGCCTGCGAGCCGGCCAGGAGGAAAGCGCCGCAGTGGTCACTCACGACCCCTTGCCCACGCTGTCGGCCGACGCCCGCCAACTGCGCGTGGTGTTCCAGCAGTTGCTGTCGAACGCCGTCCGGTACCGGTCCGAGGACCCGCCGCGGGTCCACCTGCGGGCGCAGGCTGACGGAGCCGAATGGACCTTCTCGATCCAGGACAACGGCATCGGCCTCGACCCCCAGTACGCCGCCCAGATCTTCGTGATCTTCCGGCGGCTGCATACCCGCTCCGAGTATCCCGGCACAGGCCTGGGACTGGCTCTCTGCAAACGGATTGTGGAGCGGCACGGAGGACGAATCTGGGTGGAATCCGAGCCGGGCAAGGGCGCTGCCTTCCACTTTACCCTTCCGGAGCGGCCGGCGAGAACCGCTTGCTGACGCGCGCGGCTCTGTAAATGCATTCGTTGCAGCACGAAACGTACAGAGCCGCGACGGTCACGGAGCGGTTGCCGTTATTTTTCACCGCTCGTTGCCCCCGGGGTTCCTAAGGACGACCGTAGTACCCGCTGGTATAAAGATTACCCCTGAGGGTCCGATAAGGATACTGTCTTGTCTGGGTTGAGCCACTCCCGTAGCGGCCGCGGCCGGTCTGCGCGTCTGTCCCTGTTCGCGGCCTGCCTCCTGGTACTTCTGCTGGCCGGCCTGTCCCCGTGGCTGAAGTCCCGGCTGCCCCAGCGTCCTCTGCGGGTTGCGGCCTCTAACTCGCCCCCGTACTACACGATCGATCCGGACGGACGCCCCCGCGGCTTGGCGGTCGACGTTCTGAACGAAGTCTCGCGGCGCCGCAACATCCCCATCGAGTGGGTGATCATTACCACGCCGCTGGCCGAAGCGCTGCGCAGCGGCACGGTGGACCTGGTGCCGGTGGCCAGCGTGAACGCCCGCCGCAAGGAGGACTTCCACCTCAGCCAGCCCTGGTTGGAGAACCGCTTCTGTCTTCTCTCCCTGCGGGGTGGACCGGTA
>JACOSH010000599.1 GCA_016178945.1 Acidobacteriota bacterium | reverse complement strand
GGCCGGCGGAAGCAAGGTGGTCCGCCTGCCCGCGGCGACGATCGAAATCGGGCACGAAGTGGCCGTGTCCCGCGAAGTCGAGATCGACGGCGGCGGGGCGCGCTTACACGCCGCCCCCGGTTTCCGCGGCCGTGCGCTGCTGCTCGTGCAATCCGCGGCCCGTATCCGGATGCGCGACTTTTCCATCGACGGGAATCGCGCGGCGATCGAGAAATCCGCCGGCCTTCCCCCATCCAACGTGCCTTTCGCGCGATTTACCGCCGGCAATGGAATCCTGATCGAGAACTCCTCGGAAGTCGAGATTGCGAAGGTGGCTTTTTCGGAGATCGCCGGGTTCGCGATCCTGGTCAACGCCTCGCGCGTGGTGCGGATCGAGGGCGTGCGAGTGGAAAACAGCGGCTCGCGGAACGCGGCCGGACGCAATAACGCGACCGGCGGCATTCTGATCGAGGAAGGAAGCAGCCTCTTCGACATCCGCGGATGCGCGCTGCGGAACATCCTCGGCAACGGCATCTGGACGCATTCGCTGTACACCTCGCCGCGCAACAGCAAGGGGCGGATCAGCGGCAGCCGCTTCGAGGAGATCGGACGGGACGCCATCCAGATCGGGCACGCCACCGAAGTCGAGGTGGTGGACAACGCCGGCCGCCGGATCGGCTTTCCCACGGACGCGGTGGACATCGAAGCGCAGGCCGTCCCGGTGGCGCTGGACACTTCGGGCAACACGGACCGCTGCGTGTACGCGCGCAACAAGTTTGAAGATGTCAATGGAAAATGCATCGATCTGGACGGCTTCCATCACGGCGAAGTGCGCGGCAATTCGTGCGTCAACCGGCAGCCAGTGGAAGCGTACCCGTTCGGCGGCGTGGGGATCGTCTTCAATCATTTCAATCCCGACATGGAGTCGGAGGGAATCGTGGTGGAAGGGAACGAGATCGACGGTCCGAATTTCGGAGGCATCTTCGTGATCGGCTCGGGCCACCGGATCACGGGCAACAAGCTCCGCAACCTGAACCGCGCCCACTGCAACGAGGAGGCGGCGCGGTTTGGCTGCTACTATCCGCCGGAGCAGCCCGACATGCTGCGCAGCGGGATCTATCTGGGCAGGGGAACGGTGCGGCCGGCGCCGGTGAAGGGCGCGCGCATCGAGCGGAACGAGATCTCGGGCTTCAAGATGGCGGAGCGCTGTATCCTGGCTGCGCCGGGCGTCTCGATCGGGGACAACCTCATCACCGGGAATCGCTGTGAATCTTCGCCGCCGCCGCCACCAGGAACGCATCCCGCCCCCACGCCGCGGTGAGCTGCAATCCGAGCGGAAGGCCGCCCGGCGGAACCGCCAGCGGAACGGTGATCGCGGGCACGCCCAGCGCGGTCCAGGGCGCGTTCATGCGCGGGTCGCCGGTCGATTCCAGACCCAAAGGCGCCGGACCGGGCGCGGCGGGAGTGGCGATCAACGGACATCGCTCGAACAACTCCGCGGCCATCGCTTTCGATTGTTCGAGAATCGCGCGCGCGGCCTGGTACGCCTCTTCGGGCACCCGCAGTCCTTCTTCGACCAGCGCCGCGAGTTTCGCTCCGATGGCTGCGCCGTGCTCCCGCCAGCGCGCCTCATGCGTGCGCGCCCCCTCATAGTGGTTGATGAGCCGCGCCGCCGGACGCACCGTCTCGAGCAGCTCGTCGAGACCGGTTGGGCGGCCCGGTTCGACCGTCGCCTCGAGATCCGCGCGGCCGTAGCCCATCCGTTCCCACAGCGCCTGGAGATCGGGGGGGTCTTCGGTGAACAGTCCCGCCGTGTCGAGCGTGGGAGCGAAGGGCAGCACGCCGTCCAGCGGCAGCAGCCCGAAGGTGGGCTTGAAGCCGACCACTCCGCAGTACGCGGCGGGCCGGAGAACCGAGCCCTGCGTCTGGGTTCCCAGCGCGAAGGGGACCATCCCGGCCGCCACCGCGGCCGCCGACCCGCTGGAGCTGCCGCCCGGCGTGTGAGCCAGGTTGCGCGGATTGCGCGTGGGCGCCGGATCGAAGTAGGCAAACGCGGTGGTGTGGGTCTTGCCGAGCAGGATGGCCCCGTGGCGGCGCAGCCGCTCGACCAGCACGGCGTCGCGATCGCCCTTTCGCCCGGCGTAGAGCGGCGAGCCGTAGGCGGTGCTTAGGCCGCGCGTTTCGAAGATGTCCTTGGCGCCGAAGGGAATCCCTCGGAGCGGGCCATCACCGAGCGCCGGTTGGGGCGCGACCTCCACCCAGGCTTCGACCTCGGCGTCATGCCGCGCGATGCGGCGGAGACAGGTATGAAGCGTCGCGGAGCCGTCCAGGAATTGCCGGAATAAACCCATGAAGGTTCTATTGTGCCTTACCCGGAGTTGAGCGGCAGGCGCGATTCGTGATCTACTGTCCTCATGAAATCCTCAAGGCTCCTCCTGCTGGCGGCAGCTCTGCCGCTGGCTGCCCAGGTCAAGCTCACCCAGGGCTCGGACCGCATCCTGATCGAGATCGACGGCAAGCCGTTCAGCGCCCTGTTCATCGGCGCCGAAACCATGAAGCCCTACCTGCATCCGCTGCGCTCGGCCTCCGGCAAGCAGGTCACGCGCAGCTATCCGATGGAGGTGGTCGAGGGCGAGAGCAAGGACCACCCCCATCACCGCGGGCTGTGGTTCACGCACGGCGAAGTCAACGGCTACGACTTCTGGGGCAACGAGCCCTCCCAGAAGGGCGACAAGAAGGGCAAGATCGTCCTGAAGAAAGTCGCGGAGTTGAAAAGCGGTAAGAAGTCCGGATCGCTGACCGCCAGCTTCGACTGGCTCGACCCCCAGGGCAAGCCGCTGCTTGCCGAGACCCGCACCGTGGTGTTCTATTCGGACCCCACCCTGCGCACGATCGACTTCGACATGACGCTGCGGGCCGTGGAAACAGCCAAGTTCGGCGACACCAAGGAAGGCACCTTCGCCATACGGCTGGCGGCGGGGCTGGAGGAGCCCGAGAAACGGTCGCTCCCCAAACCGGCGCGCACCGGCCTGATGGTCAACGCCGAGGGCAAGAAGGGCGAGAAGCAGGTGTGGGGCAAGCGGTCGCCGTGGGTCGACTACGCCGGCGAGCTGGAGGGCGAGAAGCTGGGCGTGGCGATCTTCGATCATCCGCGGAATCCCAAGCATCCGACCTATTGGCACTCGCGCAGCTACGGCCTGTTCGCGGCCAATATCTTTGGGGAACACGATTTTTATGGCGACAAGGCCAAGGACGGGTCGATGACGCTGGCGGCGGGGGAGTCGATGCGGTTCCGGTACCGGGTGGTGATTCATCCGGGGGACGCGGAGAGCGCGGGGATTGGGGCGATGTACAAGGAGTGGGTGAGGTAAAGTCAAAAGCATCTCTCGCAAAGACGCAAAGAGCGCTAAGAGCGCCAAGAGTTAGGCGAAAAGGAGGGGGACGGTGGCGGGGGGGACCAGGTGTTCCCAGGGTTCGCCTGCTTGCATGCGGCGGCGGACTTCGGTCGAGGAGATCTGCTGGGCGGCCTCGGGGATCGGTAGCACGTGCACCCGGTGGGCGATAGCGGCGGGCGGCTCGAAATTTCCGTTGCGCGGGGCTACCAGCAGTTGAAAGTAGTCCAGTTGCTCACGGAAGGAGGCGTGCGGGCCGTAGTCCCAATCGACGACCCGCTCGGCCGCGTCGCGGCCGCACAGGAAGTAGAGCTCGGTGTCGTGGCCGTAGGCGGCGCGGCATTCGTGGGCGATCTCGATGAACAGGCCGCCTTTGCTGTGTCCGATGGAGTAGCGCGATTCCTCCGTCACGGCCGCCTGCAGCCAATCCAGGCGCTGCTCCAGTCCGGCGCCCTCGTACTCCTTGTGCGGGAAGACGCGCGGCAAGACGAAGAGGACTTCGTCCACGATCTCGAGGGCCGCCTCCGCCATTGCCAGGTGGGCCAGTGTCGGCGGATTGAATGCGCCTGATAGAATACCGAGCTTGGCGGGCTTTCCCGCGGCGCGAAGGAAAAAGACCATGACAAGAATTCCCCCTGCCGTATTCCTATTATTCAGTGTAGCAGCCGCCCAGGATTTCGAGATTCTGATCCGCAACGGGCGGATCGCCGATGGGACCGGCAACCCCAGCTACGTGGGCGACCTCGGACTCAGGGGCGGGCGCATCTCCGCCATGGGGAGCCTGGCCGGAAAGGCGGCCGTGCGCACCATCGACGCCACGGGGCTGGTGGTCGCCCCGGGGTTCATCGACATCCACAATCACTCCGACTACACCGTGGTCGCCGACGGCGACGCGCAGAGCATGATCCGCCAGGGTGTCACGTCGATGATCTTCGGGGAAGGCGGCTCGGCGGCGCCGCTGGGCGGCAAGCAGGGACGGGAAGCGTCGTCCTGGACCGATTTCAACGGCTACTTCGCACGGCTGCTCCAGCAGGGGATCTCCACCAACATCGGCAGCTACGTGGGATCGAGCCAGATCTGGACCTATGTGCGCGGCCCCCAGGCCGGCAAGCCCACGGCATCGGAATTGGAGGAGATGCGCGGCCTGGTGCGCCAGGCGATGGAACAGGGGGCGCTGGGCGTGGCCAGCTCACTCAGCGGACCGCCCGGATCGTGGATTGACACCGAGACCCTGGTGGCCATGTGCGAAGTGGCCAGCCGCTACGGCGGCATCTACTCGACCCACATGCGCACCGAGGGGTACGGGGTGTTTGAATCCGTGGCCGAAGCCATCGAGATCGGGCGGCGGGCGCGCGTGCCCGTGGATATCATTCACCTGAAGATCGCCGAGCACAAGCTGTGGGGGCAGATGCCGGAG
>JACOSH010000598.1 GCA_016178945.1 Acidobacteriota bacterium | reverse complement strand
GAGCTGGCGGTAGACTTCGCCGTGCGCGGCGGCAAGCTGCGCGGCGTAAACCTTGCGGGGAAGCACGGCCCCCACCAGCGGCGCGGCCAGGAACTTGCGGCGGGTTGCAGGAGACATAGGGGTTCTCGGTTCGTCAGTTAGTCAGTCAGTCAGTACGTCAGCTAGTCAAGTCCGTCCGTCAGTCAACCAGTTCTCAGTTGTCCGTTTCTCAGGCCTCAGGCCGTTGGCTGATAACTGACCAACTGACTTACTGACTAACCGACAAACTGAGAAACTGCTTTCGATTATAGTCGAAGGATGGCCGGGATACTGTACCTGGTGGCCACGCCGATCGGCAACCTGGAGGATATCACCTTTCGGGCGGTGCGCATTCTGCAGGAGTGCGACCTGATCGCCTGCGAGGACACCAGGCAAACGCGCAAGCTGCTGGATCGCTACGGCATCGGCAAGCCGGTGGTCAGCTATCACGAGCACAACGAAGCGGCGCGCGCGCAGGAGATCGCCGGTAAGCTTCTGGCGGGCGAATCGGTGGCGCTGGTTTCCGATGCCGGAACGCCTCTGGTGGCCGATCCGGGCTATCGGCTGGTGCGCGCGGCCTTGGACCAGGGATTGGTAGTGGTGGCGGTGCCGGGACCGTCGGCTGCGGTGACGGCCCTGGCCGCTTCGGGGCTGCCCACCGATACGTTCCGGTTCGGCGGCTTCCTGCCCGCCAAAGCGGGACAACGCGCGCGGCTGCTGGAATCGTTGCGCGACGATGCCGCCACGCTGGTCTTCTATGAAGCTCCGCATCGGATTCTGGAAACGCTGGCGGATGTGGCCAGGCTGATGCCTGGGCGCCCCGTAGTGGTGGCGCGCGAGCTGACCAAGATCCATGAGGAGTACCTACGAGGCACGGCGGAAGAGATCCGCGGGATACTGGCCGCCCGTCCGGCCGTGAAGGGCGAGATCACGCTGCTCATCGGCAAATCCGAAGCGCCCCCGGCCGAGGGGACCTCGATCGAAGAGGCCGTGGCGGCCGCCGTGGCAACGGGCTTGACCCGCATGGAGGCGATCAAGGCCGTCGCCCGGCGTCGCGGCTTGTCCAAGCGCGACGTCTACAGGAGAATCCCCTCGACCACCCGTCCGTGAACATCGGTCAGCCGGCGGCGGATGCCGTTGTGGTAGAAGGTCAGCTTCTCGTGATCGAGTCCCAGCAAGTGGAGAGCGGTTGCGTGGTAGTCGTGGACAGTCACCGGGCTTTCCGCGGGCCTGTACCCGAGCTCATCGGAGGCGCCGTAGGCAGAGCCCGGCCGCAGACCCGCGCCGGCCATCCAGCACGTAAAGCACTCCGGGTGGTGGTCGCGGCCCGCGGTCTTGCCTGTTCCCTGGGACACCGGTGTCCGGCCGAATTCGGTGACCCCCATCACCAGGGTGTCGCGGAGGAGTCCGCCGGCGTCCAGATCCTCGAGGAGCGCGGCCACCGGTTGGTCGTATTCCTGGGCCCTCTTCTGGTGATTGGATTCGAGGCTTCCGTGAGCGTCCCAGTCCGAGCCGGACCCGCCGTGGTAGATCTGCACGAAACGGACGCCCCGTTCCAGGAGCCGCCGCGCCAGGAGGCACTGCGTGCCGAGGGCCTCGGTCTCCTTCCCGGTCAGGCCGTACATCCGCCGTGTCGCTTCGGGTTCGCCTTTCAGATTCGCGGTCTCCGGCACGCTGAGCTGCATTCGCGCCGCCAGCTCGTAGCCGCGGAGGCGCGCTTCCAGGTCGCTGCCGCCGGGCTGTTCCCGCGCATACCGGCGATTTGCCGCGGCCAGCCATTCCATCCCGGCCTGCCGCGCCGCCGGATCGGTGGCGGGCGGAGTCGAGAGGTTGGGAACGGGATCGCCCGAGCTTCGGAACACCGTTCCCTGCACGGCTGCGGGCAGGAAACCGTTGGACCACTGCAGAGTGCCCCCCCAGGGATGCGCGCGCGGGTCCGGGATCACAACAAAGGAGGGCAGGTTCTCGTTCTCCGTGCCCAGAGCGTACACCACCCAGGCGCCCATGCTCGGAAAGCCCGTGAGGATGAATCCGGTGTTCATTTGAGCGATGGCCGGCATGTGATTGGCGCTCTTGGACACCATGCTCCGGATCACGGTCAGCTTGTCGGCGCACTCGGCCAAGTGAGGCAGCAGGCTGCTGACCCACAGCCCGCTCTCGCCGCGCTGTTTGAACTCGAACAGGCTTCCCAGCAGGTTGCCCGCCTGCCCGAAAAACGTCGGCATGTCGAACGGCGCGCCGCTGCGCTTCGACAGCTCCGGCTTGTAATCGAAGGTGTCCAGGTGGCTCATCCCGCCGACGCAGAAGATCTGGACCACCCGCTTGGCCTTGGGCGCGAAGTGAGGCTTCCGGTCTTCGCCGGACGGCCCTGCGTTCGCCTTCTCCCGGCTCAGCAGCCAGGACAAGGCCAGCCATCCGAAGCCCGCGCCGCTGTCGAAAAGAACGCGGCGGCGAGACACCCAGCTTCCCAGCTCGCGATCAGTGGACATAGAGAAACTCGCTTGTGTTGAACAGACCCCAGCAGAAAGTCTCCAAACCGTACCGGTCCACCAGGGCCGCGCTCTCCGCCAGCTCCTCGGCCAGGGGAGGACGGCCGTAGGCAAGCCGGAACGCTTCCTGGACGCGGGACTGCGTATCGGCGGCCTCACCGGTCAGACGCTCAGCGAAGGCTTTCGCCAACCGCTGCACCGACGCGTCATTCATCAGGCTCAGGGCTTGCAGGGGAGTGGTGGTCGCCGATCGTTTGGGAGTCTTCACGGACGGTAGCGGGCAGTCCAGCGCAACCAGCATCGGATTCCCGCCCGAGTTGACATTCATCCGGTAGATGGTGCGGCGCTGCTGCTCGGGATCGTCCGAATCGGCCGGCTCGTAGGAGGCGTACGAGCCGGAGTTCTTCACAATCTGGAAGGGCCGGAAGCTGGGACCGTACATCTTCGGATTGAGCTTGCCGCTCACGGCGAGCATCGCGTCCCGGATCGCCTCGCCCTGGAGGCGGCGCGGCGCATAGCGCCAAAGCAGCCGGTTGTCCGAGTCCTTTTCGGCGGCGCGCGCGTCGAACTGTGACGATTGCCGGTACGCCTGCGAGGTCAGAATCAGCTTGTGCAGTTTCTTCACGCTCCAGCCGCCGCGGGCAAACTCCACGGCCAGCCAATCCAGCAGCTCGGGATGCGAGGGCCGGCCGCCGTTGAACCCGAAGTCGTTCGAGTTGTCGACCAGGCCGGCGCCAAAGTGATAGGACCAGACCCGATTCACCATCACCCGCGCGAAGAGCGGGTTGCCGGCCCCGGCGATCCAATCGGCCAGTTTGCGGCGGCGATCGCTCTCCGGGGCGCCGGCCGGCAGGCCCAGGTCGCCGGCCGACTCGCCGATCGACGACAGGGCGCCCGGCGTGACCGGCTCTCCTTTTCTGTTGACGTCGCCGCGGATGAGTACGTGGGTTGGCTCCGGCTTCCGGACGTCGGCGGCGAAGGCCTTGCCGGGTTCGGGAACCTCGCTCAGATCCTGGCGTGCTTGCGCGAGTTCGCTGCGTAGCCGATCGAGAGCCGCCTGCTGCCCGGCGTCCATGGCGTGAAGCAGATCCTCCGGTGTTAGCGCGGCGGCGCCGGCCCGGTACGAAGCTGCCACTTGCACGGGCGTCAGAGCGACGCTGTAGACGCGCGCCTCTTCGAGCTCCAGGTCTTTCGAGCCCGTCAGCTCAATCACGGCGTCGTCCTTCAAGTAGGTCTGCAAGCGGCCGACGGGCAGGCCGATGCGCGGCTTGTAGGACTTTCCGTAAGGCTGACCATTCCGGTAGAGGCGAATCGTATCGTCGCTCTCATAAACGATCGCAATATGGATTCGGTCCCCTTCGGCGGCGTCTTCAGGCGGCGCGGCCACGTCCTCCGTGCGAAAATTCACGGTGCTGGAATTCTGCCACTGCTTCTTGTCGCCAGCCGCGTAGTGAATCCCATCCCAAGCCGCCCCCCGAAAACCGCTGCGGTTGCGGATTCGGAGCACCGTTGCGGCCTTCTCCGGCAACTTTCGGACGTAGACCCAGGCCTCCAGAGTTTTTTCGCGGACATCGAAGGGCAGGGGTGAGGTAGCCAGTGTCGCCGAGTCCTTCCCGGCCACTGGGCGGAGGCGTCCGCCGGCGAGTTCGGCCGACTCTGTCAACTTGGCGTGCAGCGAACCGAAATCGTCCCGGGCATCCGCGTCGAAAGTCCACCGCGCGAATGGCCGGGGCGCTTCCTGCGACGGCGTGACTCCACGGGCTTCAAGTACACTTCGCCGCGCCAGCCGGTACAGCTTCCCGAGCGACGATTCGAGCTCCGAGATGCGTCCATGGAGCGGAGACAGGCGCTGGTTTCGGGCTTCGAGCTCGGCCGGCGTCAGCAGTGGGCGGCCATCGGCCTTGAGCTCTTCCCCTTGCACCGGCTGCCAGACTCCCTCAAAAACCGCCTTCATCCGGTAGTAGTCCTTCTGCGGGATCGGGTCGAACTTGTGGTCGTGGCAGCGGGCGCAGTTCACGGTGAGTCCGAGAAACGTTTGTCCGGCCACGCCCAGCATTTCTTCCATTTGATCCTCGCGGACCGCCGCTCGCTCCTGCGGCACCGCGGAAGTGAGGCCCACGGCGTCGTAGGGCCCCAGGACCAGCAGGCTGGTGGCGATGATGCCGTCGTGCGTCACCGGCTCCAGGACGTCGCCGGCGATCTGCTCCTTGGCAAAGACCGTGTAGGGTTTGTCCTGGTTGAAACTGCGGATCACGTAGTCCCGGTAACGCCAGGCGTGGTCGCGCAGCCAGTCCCGTTCAAAGCCTTCGCTTTCCGCGAAGCGCACCACGTCGAGCCAGTGGCGGGCCCATCGCTCACCGTAGTGCGGCGACTCCAGCAGCCGGTCGATGAGGCGTTCATAGGCGTCCGGCTTCGGATCGTTGACGAAGGCCTCAATCTCCTCTGGCGCCGGCGGCAGTCCGATCAGATCAAATGAGAGACGGCGGATCAAGGTCCGCCGGTCGCAGGCTGGAGAGGGCTTAAGCCCGTTGTCCAGCAGCTTCGAATAGACCCAGCGGTCGATGGGGGAGCGCGACCAGGCTTCCGGAATCGCGGACGGCATGGGCGCCTCCTGGACTTTCGGCGGCTGGAGCGACCACCAGTCGAGGCCCGCGCGCCTCGGTTCGATCCGGCCTTGCCACGGTGCGCCGGCTTCGATCCAACGGCGCAGGATCTCGCCCTCCGGGCCCGGCAGCGGTCCGGTGGGGGGCATTTCGCCCTTCAGGACGCGCTGCAGCAGCAGACTCCGGGCGGGCGAGCCCGGCTGGAAGGCCGGTCCCTTGCTGCCCCCGCGCAGGGCCGATTCACGGCCCGAAAGGTCGAGGCCGGCAACCCGGGCCGCGGGTCCATGGCAGCTCAGGCATCGCCGTTCGAGAATCGCGCGCGCTTCGGTTTCGAGGTCAGCCGCGGCCGCGCCCTGAAGCGCGAGCCCCAACGCCACCAGCAGCCCGGGAAACAAGCGGAACCGTCGCATACCGCAAGCAACTTTCCTCTGTAGTGTATCCGCATCGGACCCGCGAGCGCCAGCCGGTCGAGCGGGTTCCTTCGCTACACTAAAAGTATGCGCATACTGCTGTTCAGCGGCAAGGGGGGCGTCGGGAAGACCAGTCTGGCCGCGGCAACGGGGCTTCAGCTTGCGCGCCTGGGTTACCGCACGCTGGTGATGAGCGTCGACCCGGCGCATAGCCTGGCCGACGCGTTCGATATGGAAGACGGTCTGTTTCACGGCCAGACCAGCGACCCCTGCGTCATCAACGACAGGCTCGCGATCCTGGAGGTCAACATCCAGAAAGAGATCAAGCGCCACTGGCGCGAGATCTCCTCCTATATCATCTCGGTGCTGCGCACTACCGGCATCAGCGAAGTGGAGGCGGAAGAGCTGGCCATCCTGCCCGGGATGGAAGAGCTCAGCGCGATGATGTACGTGAACCAGTTCCGGCGCGAGGCGCGCTATCAGGTAATCGTGCTGGACTGCGCGCCGACCGCCGAATCGCTGCGCTTCGTCAGCATGCCCACCACGCTCGACTGGTACATGAAACACATCTTTCCGTACCAGAGAGGGCTCCTCAAAGCCGTCCGGCCGATCGCCAACAAGGTTTCGCCCGTACAGCTTCCTCCCGACAGCTACTTCGCCAATGTCGCCGACCTGTTCGGCCGGCTGGAGGGCATCCCGGATCTGCTCGAGGATCCCAGGATCACCAGCGTGCGGCTGGTCACCAATCCGGAGAAGATGGTGCTGCGCGAGACCCAGCGGGCCTTCGTCTATTTTTCGCTGCACGGGCTGACCGTGGATGGGATCGTCGTCAACCGCGTGCTGCCAGAGGCGGTGACCGACGCGTACTTCGAGGAGTGGCGGGCCTCGCAGGCCAGGGTCATGGCGGAGATCGAAAGCTACTTCGCGCCGGTGCCGGTGAAGCGCGTGCCGCTGTTCACCCATGAGGTGCTGGGCGGCGAGCGGCTGGAGGAGCTGGCGCGGGCTCTCTACGCGGAGGACGAGGACCCCTCCACGGTGAACCGGACCGATCCCCCCTACACCTTCGAGAAGATCGACGGGCTGTACCTGGTCCGGCTGCGCCTCCCTTTCGCGGCCAAGGGAGAAGTGGGATTATTTAAGAAGGGGGACGAATTGGTGGTGGAGATCGGAACGCTCCGCCGCCATATCGGGCTCCCCACGTCGATGGCGTCGCTCACGCCCACGCGGGCCAAGCTGGAGAACAAGGTTCTCACCGTGGAGATGAAGGAGGTCTAGAATGAACGAGAGTCAAAGCGCGAATCCGTCACAAGGCTGCTTCTGCCAGGGGGCCGGTCCGCAGGTCAGCGACCTGATGAGCAAGCTGGTGCCGGCCGAAACTCGCGAGCACATCCGCAACTGCCGCGTGGAGTTCCTCAAGGCGCTCCGCAGCCTGATCGACCAGCGTATCGAGCATCTGACCCGGTCCGAGAAGAAGGGCGCCACGGTCAGCGTGGAGTGAATTACACCACCCCCTGCAAGGAGTCTTCGTGCCAGCAAGACGCATCGGGATTCTGACCGGTGGCGGCGATGTCCCCGGTTTGAATTCGGTTATTAAGACGGTTGTCTATCGCGCCACTGAGATCGGGTGCGACGTGGTCGGCATTCGCCGCGGATGGGAGGGCCTGACCCACGTCAACCTGGACGACGTGGCCAGCCGCACCCGCTATATCCTGGCGCTGAATCGCGACAATACCCGCACCATCGACCGCACGGGCGGAACCTACTTGCACAGCTCGCGCACCAACCCGTCGATGATGAAGAAACTGCCGCCGCACCTGGCGGCCGGCTCGTTTCCCAAGACCGGGAACGAGACGGCGGTCACTTACGATCTCTCTTCACAGGTCCTGAAGAACCTCGAAGCGCTACGCCTGGATTACCTCATCGCCATTGGCGGCGACGACACCCTCAGCTATGCCGCCAAGCTCCACCACATGGGCCTCAACATCATCGCCATTCCCAAGACGATGGACAACGACGTGCGCCACACCGAGTACTGCATCGGCTTCTCCACCGCCATCAGCCGCGCCACCGACGCCATCCAGCGGCAGCGGACCACCATCGGCTCCCATGAGCGCATCGGCATTTTCCGCATCTTCGGCCGCGACGCCGGCTACACGGCGCTGTACACCGCCTACGTCAGCTCCACGCGCTGCTGCATCCCCGAGCACAAGTTCAATCTGAACAAGCTGCTCGACCTGCTCATCGGCGATAAGCGCAACAACCCCAGCAATTACGCGCTCGTGGTTCTCTCGGAAGGCGCCGAGTGGGAAGGCTACCGGGTGGCCGAGAGGGGCGAGGCCGACGCTTACGGTCATCGAAAGAAGGCCAATGTCGGCGAGGATTTCGCGGCGGAAGTCGGCCGCATCCTGAAGGAGGACACCATCGTCAGCGACCTCACCTACGACCTGCGCAGCGGCGAAGCGGACTTCGTCGACAAGATGGTCGCCTCCACGTTCGCCGGAATGGCCGTCGACTGCGTCGAGCAGGGCAAGAGCGGCCTCATGATGGCGATTTCGAGCGGCTGCTACGCCGCGGTCGACATCCCCGATCCCAAGCTGGGGCCGCGCAAGGTGGATGTCTCCAGCATGTACAACGTGGAGCGCTACCGCCCCACCTACGCCAACAAGATCGGCCTCCCGATCTTCCTGACCAGGGCCTGATGAGCTGGCTACGCCTGCCGGCGCGGCGTCCGCGCCTCACCCCCGGCTTGGAGCAGCGCATCCGCCGCTCCTTCGACGACGCGTCGCGCGACGAGGAGCATTTCCCATCCACCATCGATCCGCGCATTTACCACGTCAAGCTCCTGATGGAGCACCTGGGCGATCTGGCCGGCAAGCGCGTCCTGGACGTGGGCTGCGGCAAAGGCCGCTTCGCCCGCCTCTTCCAGGAGCGCTATCCGGACGCGGAGGTCTGGGGCCTGGATATCTCCGAAGAGATGTTGAAGTTCGTCCCGGCGGGCATCCACACGCGCGCCGGTTCGATGACCGCGCTGCCCTTCGAAGACGCCGCGTTCGACGCCGCCTACGCTACCGAGTCGCTGGAGCATGCCGTCGAGATCGACGCCGCGGTGCGCGAGATGTGCCGCGTGGTCAAGCCCGGCGGCCGCATCGCCATCATCGACAAGAACGCCGAGCACTTCGGCCGCCTCAAGACCCCGGAATGGGAGAAATGGTTTACCCGCAAAGAGCTCGAGCGCCTGCTCGCCAAACATTGCCGCCACGTCTCCAGCCGCTTCATCTCCTACTGGGAAGACGTGGAGCCGGACGGCCTGTTCCTGGCCTGGATGGCACAGAAGTAAGTCAGTCTTGTCAGTAGGTCAGTAAGTCAGTACGTCAGTTCGCAGCGCTCAGCCGAGGAACTGACCATCTGACTTACTGACCTACTGACTAACTGCTTTACAATGGTCTTTTATGCACTTTCAGGAAGTGGTCGAGTCCGAAGGGCACCTCATCGACTCGCACGTCATGGAGCAGATCTTCGACAAGGTCGTGGAATGTAACGGCCGGTTCGAGGTGGAGCAGTTCCGCATCGGGCGGACAAACAGCGAGCCTTCTTACCTGCGGCTCAAGGTGGAAGCCGGGAGCCGGGAGTCGATGGACAAGCTGCTGGCACAGTTGCTCGGCCTGGGCTGCGGCCTGGTCGATTCCGGCGATGCCCAGACCCGCCTGGTCGAGCGCGACCGCTGCGCGCCCGAGGATTTCTATTCCACCACCAACCACCGCACCCTGATTCGCCAGGGGCAGCAGTGGATCGAAGTCCGCAACCAGCGGATGGACGCGCTGGTGGTGGTGGAGGGCAGCCAGGCCGCCTGCCGCCGGCTGCGCGACATCCGCGCCGGCGACTGCGTGGTGGTCGGGATGCGCGGCATCCGCGTCGTGCCCGAGTCCAAGGAGCGCGACCGGATGGCCTTTGCCTTCATGTCCAACGGGATTTCCTCCGAGCGCCAGGTCGAGACCGCGGTGCGCCAGACCGCGGCCCTGATCCGCCACACCATCGAGATGGGTCAGCGCGTGGTGGTGGTCGCCGGACCGGTGGTGGTCCACACCGGCGGCGTCCTGGGCCTGTGCTCGCTGATTCGCAAGGGCTACGTGCATGCGCTTCTGAGCGGCAACGCGCTCGGAGTCCACGACGCCGAGGCCGCCCTGCTGGGGACCTCGCTGGGAGTGCGCATCGACGACGGCCGCCAGGAAGAACACGGCCACCGCAATCACATGCGGGCCATCAACGCCATTTATCGCTGCGGCGGCGTGCGGCAGGCGGTCGAGAGCGGGCGCCTCCAGTCGGGCATCCTCTACGAGTGCGTGAAGAACGACGTGCCCTTCGTTCTGGCCGGAAGCCTGCGCGACGACGGCCCGCTCCCGGAGACCATCACCGACATGAACGAGGCGCAGGACGCCTACGCGGCCCAACTGAAAGACGCCGGGGTCGTGCTCTGCCTGGGATCGATGCTGCATTCCATCGCCACCGGCAACATGCTGCCGAGCTGGGTCAAGATCGTCTGCGTGGACATCAACCCGGCGGTCGCCACCAAGGTCAGCGATCGCGGCACGGGCCAGGCGGTCGGCGTGGTCACCGACGTCGGCCTGTTCCTCGATCTGCTGGGCAAGGCGCTATGAAGAGAGCCTACACGGATGAGCATGCCCGCGCCGGCATCGAGGCGCCGCTGCCCGAAATCGAGACTTGGCCCAACCAGTTTCCGGACTATCAGATCGAAATCGTGATCCCCGAGTTCACATCGGTCTGCCCCAAGACAGGCCTCCCCGACTTCGGCAAGCTCACGCTGCGCTATGTGCCCGCCAAGCGCTGCCTGGAACTGAAATCGTTCAAACTGTACGTGCTCGCGTACCGCAATTTGGGGATCTTCTATGAGAACGTCGTCAACCGCATGTTGCGCGACGTGGTGCGCGCCGCCCGGCCCGTCTCGGCGGAGGTGACCGGCGAATTCACGCCTCGCGGCGGGTTGCATTCCAAAGTGACCGCGACCTGGAGCAGGAAACGTGGCGCTCGCTGACGAAGAGTTGACCGCGATCATCCGCGGCATCCGCGACCGCGTGCGCGCCCGTTATCCCGGCGCTTCCACTACCGACCGCTGGCGGATCCCGCTGCCCGACCTGATGCCCATCGCCCATGCCCGCGACGCGGCCGAGTCCAAGGTGGCCGCCATCGGTAAGGTCAATCCGCGCGGAAGGGGCCCGCTCAACGCGCTGGCCCAGCTCGGCAAGAAGATAGCGGCCCGCCTGCTCGACTGGCACGTCCGCGAGCAGGTGGAGTTCAACCGCCATGTCCTGGCGTGCGTCGAGGCCACGCTCCAGGCTCTGAATGAGAGCAATCGCACCCTGGTCGAGGTTTCCGCCCGTATGGATGAGCTGGCGGTGTTGCGGGAGGAGGCCCAGGAGCTGAAGGACATTCGGGGCCACTGGGCCGAATGGCGCCAGGAGTGGGAGCGCAAGCTGTTCATCAACGAGACCCAGTTCCTGCGCAGCGTCGCCGACCTTCAGGGCGCCTTCCAGCATCGT
>JACOSH010000597.1 GCA_016178945.1 Acidobacteriota bacterium | reverse complement strand
AGGTTGCCCATGGCCGAGAGGATGTTCTCCTTGAGGTGGGGGTAATCCTGCTCCAGCTCGGCGAAAATCTGGCGCAGCGAGCGGCGCACCGTGCCGGTTTTCTGCGAGCAGCCGCAAGGGATGATGGGCGCGCCCAGTGAGGCCGCGAAGGCGGTGGTGATGTCCTCGGTCACCAGGACCAGCGGGCGGATCAGCCGGAACTCCTTGTCGCGGGATTGGGTGACGGCTGGAAGGGCGCTGAGCTTGCCGGTAAACATGGTGTTGCGCAGCAGAGCTTCGCAGAAATCGTCGGCGGTGTGGCCGAAGGCGATCACGTTGGCGCCCAGTCCGCGGGCGATCTGGTAGACCGCGCGGCGGCGGTAGCGGCTGCACAGGTCGCAGCCGTGATCGGGCTGTTCCTCCAGCAGTCGAAAGGAGGGCTGGTCGTGAAAATAGGTCCAGTCGATGCCGCGCGTTTTCAGATACTCGCCCAGGGGCTGGATGGGGCGCAGGAATTTGCCCTGTTCGACCGTGAAGGCGCAAACGGAAAAGCTGATCGGCGCGCGTTCGGAAAGGCGGAGCAGGGCCTCCAGCAGCGTCAGGGAGTCCTTGCCGCCGGATAGGGCCACGGCCACGCGGTCGCCGTCGCGAATCATCTTGAAGCGATGAATGGCTTCTCCGACTTTGCGCAGCAGCGCCTTCTCCAGGTCCACATCTTGATTATAGCCGTGGAAGGCAGCTACCTTCAGAATATGCGATGGCCGGCCTTCCTCTTGTTCCTGCGCGCGCTCGCCGCCTGCACCACGGGCGACGAACCGGTCCTCACCACGATCCCGGTGGTGCAAGGCTCGGGGCCCAAGTCGCCCTGCGAAGGGCGCGTGGTGACGATGACCGGCGTGGTGACCGGAGCCTTCCCTCACCTGAGCGGATACTTCCTGCAGGATCCATCCGGCGACGGCGATCCCGCGACTTCCGACGGCATTTTCGTGTTCCAGGGCTCCAGCGCCGCGCTTCCGGCGCGAGGCAGCCTGCTGCGCGTGACGGGCAAGGTGGCGGAGTTCGCGCGCGCGGGGCGCGACGGCAGCGTGACGGAGCTGGATGTCCGGGCCTCGGCGTCGCCGCTGGTCAAGGTGGAGGCGCTGGGCGCATCCAGCCTTCCGGGCGCGGTCGCGCTGGACCCGCCGCTGGACGGCGACGGCTATCTGGAAGCGCGCGAGGGGATGCTGGTGGCCTATCCCGAATCGGTGGTGGTGGAGCCAAGTAACGACTTCGGAGAGTATCATGCCCTGCGCGTGGACCGCCTGCCGGCGCGGGTGCGGCCACGCTATGACGATCCGGGAACAGGGCGGCCGGTGCTGATCGACCGGTCCTTCCGGCAGACGGTCAAGACTTACGACCTGGCGCCCCGGCTGACCGGCGTGCTGCATTTCGATTTCGGCGAGTTCCGTCTGGAGCCGGTGTCGGCCTACTCGGTGGATGACGCCGGCCTGCGGCCCACCGCGGCGCCCGCGCGCGGCGTTGGGGAATTCGCGGTGGCGTCGCTCAACGCCCAGCGCCTGGTGCGCGGCGATCTGCCCGGCGCGGCGCTGGGCCGCAAGCTGGACCGGCTGGCCGCGGGCATTCGCGGCCAGTTGCGATCGCCGGAGTTGGTGGCGATCGAAGAGGTCGAGGACCTCGAGCTGCTGGCGGAGCTGGGCGCCCGCGCGGGCGGCTATCAGGCGGTGTTGCTGAAAGGATGCGATTTCAGCGGCATCAACGTCGGGCTGTTGTACAATCCGGACCGGGTGCGGGTTCTCACCACCACGCAGTTACAGGCCGAAGCGCCCCAGTTCCGCAAGGGTCCCTGCACGCTGCCCGACGGCCGCCGCTTTTCCCAGATTCTCTTCGACAGGCCCCCGCTGCGCGCCGACCTCGCGCTGGACGGAATCCCTGTTACCGTGCTGGTGAATCATTGGCGGTCGCAGATCGGCGGCAGGGGCGAGCAGCGCCAGGCCAGCGCGGAGTTTCTGGTGGAGGAGCTCCGGCGGGCGGCGATTCCCAACCTGATCGTGCTGGGCGACTTCAACGACAGCGAGGATTCCGAGCCGGTGCGGACCCTGGCCGAGCGCGCGGGTCTCACCAACACGACCTGGCTCGCGCCGCTCGACGTGCGCTACAGCCTGCTGTTCGAAGGCATCTCGCAGGCGCTCGATCACATCCTGCTCAGCCCATCGCTAGCCGGGCGGCTGATCGACTCCGGCTATGCCCACTACAACGCCGATTTTCCTCCCGAGCGCGCGGCGGATCATGATAATCCGTGGGTGAGGCTCCGCAAGTAGAACGGCTCAGCCCTTGCTTCGCAGTTCGACCGGCGCGACCAACGAGAACATGAGCACCGTCTCCGCCGGAAGGTAGAGGTTCTGCTTGCCGGTGAGAGCCGCGCCGGCGGTCCCGGCAGCCGCGCCCGCGCCGGCTCCTATCAGAGCGCCGGCTCCGCCGCCCGCGATCGCGCCGATCGCCGCTCCGGTTCCCGCGCCGCCGCCGATCGCTATCCAGTTCCGCTTCTTGTGCGAGCCACCGGCGCGCCGGACCGCGCCGGTCGCGATCCGATGCCTCACTCCATACAGATCAAAGGATTCCAGC
Organism: Acidobacteriota bacterium; assembly: GCA_016178945.1. GTDB lineage: Bacteria > Acidobacteriota > Terriglobia > Bryobacterales > Bryobacteraceae > JACOSH01. The sequence continues at coordinate 1,129 of JACOSH010000597.1, read as the reverse complement.
GTCACCGCCAGGTGAGCACGCCCTTTGAGGCGGCCGGACGAGTCGGCCTCCACCAGGCGCCCCTGGAACACCGTGCCCTTCGGCAGGACGGTCTTGGTGTTGAGGACTACCGGCGAATCCAGAGTGGCGGAAAACGAGTCGCCCATCCGGTTCCTCGAGGTGTCGAGCGACTGCTGGAGCCGGACGCGCAGGACCGTACCGGCCGGGATCTGCGGGTCGCCGGCGCCGGAAAACAGGCCGCCCGTTGCGGCCTGCACCTTATCGCCAGGAGCCTGGCCGCAGCCGGCCAGCAAAGCCACCCCCGCCAGAACCACCAGATGCTTCGTCATGAGCCCCTCCTGCCTTCCCTGTAGGCAAGCGGCGGACCAAAAACGTAACCTGTTGGTTTTGTTGGGTACTAGGGCCCGGCCCTAAGAAAGAATTACCATGCCCTGCGGCGATTTTACGACAGGCCGCTGCGCCGGACCGCGTACTGGATCGCTTCCACCGGCACGCTGAACTGGCTCACGGCGCTGTTGCCCATGAAGCCGAGATCGTCCATGCCGATCCGGCTGGTGTAGAAGGCATCCACGGTCATGTTGCGGACCCAGGCGAAGAAGCGAATGCCCGGGGCCAGCTCGGGCGTTTCGTTCTTACGGTAGGCAATCACGTCGAGCAAGGCGGTCTGCTGTTCCGGACTGGCGTCGGCGAAGGCCGCGCCGTGCTGCTTGCGCATTCGGGCGTCGAGCCAGCCGATGCCGCCGGTGAAGATGCGAGCCAGCTCGGCGTTGTTGGCGGCCAGCAGATCGATGAACTCGGGCGCGCCCGTCTCCAGCGCTCCCTTGGACTTCTCATCGGCGGGGATCACCAGCTCGCACAACCGGCGCAGCGCGCGATACTCGGCGGCGGTAAAAGCCTTTGGCTTGTAGACGCCCTTGGCCTTTTCCTCACTCACCGCCTGGTGCACATGCTGCGCCGCCGCCGGAGTGACCGCGTTGACGCCCAAACCCGAGAACGCCACCGACATCCCAATATTCTTCAGCAGCTCGCGCCGCGTTCTCCGCCTAGACATTTCCCTTCCTCAATTCTTCGGCCAGATACTCCGCCGCGCGCCAGGCGAAGGCCACGATCGACAGCGTCACGTTCTTGT
>JACOSH010000145.1 GCA_016178945.1 Acidobacteriota bacterium | reverse complement strand
GAGGCGCTGCTCACGCCCGGCGCGGTCAATGTGCTGCTCTCTCACAACCCGGACGTGTTTCCGGTCGCCGCGAAGATGGGGTTCGATCTCACCGTGTCGGGGCACACGCACGGAGGCCAGATCTCGGTGGAGATTCTACGGAAAGGCTTGAACCCCGCCCGCTTCGTGACGCCGTTCACCTATGGGCGCTACGCCCGGGGCCGCGCCTCGCTGTACGTGACGCGCGGCGTCGGCACCATCGGCCTCCCGGTTCGCTTCGGCGCGCCGCCGGAGATCGCCTTGCTCCGCCTGCGGAGCGCCCCATCGGGTCACGCATGAGCCGCTTGTGAGATTCCTGATCGTCAGCGATATTCACGCCAACTGGGAGGCGCTGGAGGCGGTGCTGGCCCTCACCGAGGGACAATACGACCAGATCGTGTGTCTGGGCGACCTGGTCGGCTACGGCCCCGACCCCAACCCGGTCGTCGAGTGGGCGCGCACCAAGGTGGCGGTGCAGGTGCGCGGGAATCATGACCGGGTGGCGGTGGGGCTGGACAGCGTCGAGTGGTTCAATCCGGTGGCGCGCGTGGCGGCCCTCTGGACGCAGCAGGAATTGACTCCGGAGAACAGCGAGTTCGTCCGTCAGTTGCCCAAGGGGCCGCTGCCCGTGCTGGCGCCGGACTCCCAGGAAAGCCCCAAGGTCTTGTACCAGATCGCGCACGGCTCGCCGCTCGATGAGGACGGCTACATCGTCAGCTCCACCGACGCCGCCTTTACCTTTCCCTATGTGGAATCCGACCTCACCTTCTTCGGTCACAGCCACCTGCAAGGAGGATTCACCTGGTCGCAATTGCAGGCCCGCAGCGTTGGCCGGCCGAGAATCAAAGAGGAGCCCGTGGCCGTGCAACTAGCTCCGGACCAGGCCTACCTGATCAACCCGGGATCCGTGGGCCAGCCGCGCGACATGGATCCGCGCGCCGCCTTCGTCCTCTACAACGTGGATCAGCGCTGCGTCTACTATTGCCGCACCGGCTACGACGTCGAGAAAACGCAGGCGAAGATCCACGCCGCCGGCCTGCCCGAGCTGCTGGCCGACCGGCTGGCCCTGGGCCGGTAGAGGCCGCGGCGGCAAGCGGGAAGTGCGCGGGTTGTGGTATATCTGGCCGGTTATGAGACTTGGTCTGGCTGTGCTGGCGGCGAGCTTGCTGGCCGCCCAGTCGCGCAAAAATGTGTTTGTCATTACCGACGCGGAAGGCGTGGCGGGCGTGTGCCGGCAGGATCAGACCGATCCCAAGGATGCCGAGATGCGCCAGTTGCTCACCGGCGAGATCAACGCGGCGGTGGAGGGATTCCTGCAAGGCGGCGCCGATGAAGTGGTAGTGTGGGACGGGCACGACGGAAGCCAGACCCTGTCGGCGCTCACCATCCATCCCAAGGCCAAGCTGGTGATGGGCGGGCTGGCCGCCAGCATGACCATGGAGCGCGGCTACGCGGCGCTGGCCTTCATCGGTCAGCACGCCCGCGCCAACGCCCAGGGCGGGGTGATGGCGCACAGCTACAGCTCGCTGGGCATCCAGAAGATGCTCATGAACGGCAAGCCGGTGGGCGAGATCGAGACGCGCGCGGCGCTGGCGGGATGGTATGGCGTGCCGGTGATCCTGCTGGCCGGCGATCAGGCCGCCGCCGAGGACCTGCGCGCCATCGTGCCCAACGCCGAAATGGCCGTGGTCAAGGAAGGGCTGGGCTATTACAACTGCATTTCGCTTTCGGCCGCGGCGGCGCGCGATCTGATCCGCGACAGCGCGCGGCGCGCCATGCAGAAGCTGGGCCAGATCCGGCCCTATAAGATGGAAGGTCCGGTGACCTTCGAGATCGAGCACTCGACGCGCAGCACGCTGGGTGTGGACGCCGGTCAGGCTCCCGGGGCCGAGCGCGTGGACGCGCGCACCATCCGCTATCGCGGCAAAGATTTCTTGGAAGCCTGGACTCGTTACCGGGGGAGGTAACTCACGCGTGATCCTCATACTGGCTCTGCTGCTGGCCGCGCCCGCTCTCTCCCAGGAGCGCGCCCATGCCCGATCGATGGTGATCACCCGGCAAGGCATCGTCTCGACCAGCCAGGCGCTGGCGTCCCAGGCGGGCGCGCAGGTGCTGGCGCGCGGGGGATCGGCCATCGACGCCGCCATCGCCGCCAACGCCGTGCTGGGCGTCACCGAGCCGCAGATGAACGGCATTGGCGGCGACCTGTTCGTCCTGTACTGGGACGCCAAGACCGGCAAGCTCACCGGACTCAACTCCAGCGGCTGGGCCCCGCAAGGGCTCAGCATCGACTTCCTGAAAAAGAACCAGCACAAGCAGATGCCACGCACCGGCATCCACTCGGCGACGGCACCCGGATGCGTGGAAGGTTGGGAGAAGCTGCATCGCCGGTTCGGACGCCTGCCCTGGAAGGATTTGTTCGAATCCGCGATTTATTACGCGCAGCAGGGTTTTCCCGTGACCGAGGTGATCGCCGGAACCTGGGGCGCGACCCGGAACAAGGATGCGCCGGAGTTCGCCGCGGAGCGGCGCGTGTTTTTCCCCAACGGCCGCGCGCCGCGGGTGGGCGAAGTGTTCCGCAACCCGGACCTGGCGGGCGCCTATGAGCGGATTGCCGCGGGCGGGGCCGATGCGTTTTACCGCGGCCCGATCGCCGAGGCGATCCTGAAGACTTCACGCCTGCTGGGCGGAACGCTGGCGGCCGGCGACCTGGCCGAGTTTTCCGCCGAATGGGTAGAGCCGATCTCGACCAATTACCGCGGCTGGACGGTCTACGAGCTTCCTCCCAACGGGCAGGGCATGGCGGCGCTTCAAATGCTGAACATCCTGTCGCAGTTCGAGCCGGAGGCCCCCCAGTCGGCGGAGGATCTGCATCGCAAAATCGAAGCCATGAAGCTGGCCTACGCGGACCTACGGCGCTACGTCGCCGACCCGCGTTTCGCCTCGGTGCCCACGGCCGGATTGCTGTCGATGCCCTACGCCGCCCAGCGCGCCCGCCTGATCGACCCGGACTCGGCGCGCTGCACGGTCGGCGCAGGCACGCCCATTGTCTCCGGCGACACCACGTATCTGGCGGTGGTCGACCGGGAAGGCAACATTGCGTCGTGGATCCAGAGCGTGTCGGCCATTTTCGGTTCCGGAGTGGTCGTGGACGCGATGGGTTTCCATCTGCACAATCGCGGCGGCGGGTTTTCGCTGGATCCCAAGCATCCCAACGCGCTGGCGCCGCGGAAACGGCCGTTCCACACCATCATTCCCGCCTTCCTGGAAAAGGGGAACCTGCATATCGGGTTCGG
>JACOSH010000144.1 GCA_016178945.1 Acidobacteriota bacterium | reverse complement strand
GGGCCGTCATCTACACCCACAACCACGGCGATCACACCGGCGGCGTGCGGGCATTTGTTCCTGAAAACGCCGCGGGTCAGATCGACATCTATGCCCATGAGAGCCTGAACGACGAGGTGGTCAACACCTCCAGCGTGGTCGCCCCCATGACCACCCGGCGCGCGGTTTCGATGTTCGGTGTGCTGCTGCCGAAAGGCGAGGAAGGACTGGTGAGCGCCGGCCTGGGGCCGTTTCTGTCGCGCGGCAGCCGCGGCTACCTTCCACCCACCCGCACCTACCGGGACCGTCTGGAAGTCCGGATCGCCGGCGTGAAGATGCTTCTGTTCAAGTCCTATGGCGACTCGCCCGACCACACGGCCATCTGGTTGCCGGACAGCAAAGTGCTTCTGGCCGGCGACAGCGCCTACTACTCCTTCCCCAACCTCTACACGATCCGCGGCACCAAGTATCGCGATCCGCGCGAGTGGTTCGAAGCTCTGGACGAGCTCCGGCGCCTCGACGCCGAGCACCTCGTAAACAGCCACTCCAAGCCCATCTCCGGCGCCGCCGCCGTCCGGGAGTTTCTCACCAACTACCGGGACGCCATCCAGTATGTGCACGATCAGACCGTGCGCCATCTCAACCGGGGCCTGACTCCCGACGAGCTGGTGGACGCGGTCAAACTGCCGGAGCGCCTCGCCAGTCAACCGTACTTGCGGGAGTATTACGGCGTGGTGGCGGACTGTGTGCGCAACATCTATTTCGGGTATATGGGCTGGTTCAACGCGGACGCGGCGACGCTCGAGCCGCTCCCTTACCTGGAGCGCGCCCGCCGCTACGTGGAGTTGGCGGGCGGCCCGGGCCCGATGCTGGAGAAAATCCGGACCGCGCTGGCGAATCGGGAGCACTCCTGGGCGGCCGAGCTGGCGACCTGGCTTGTCCGGGCCGATCGGAACCAACTGGAGGCGCGGCGGCTCAAAGCTCGGGCGCTCCGCGAGCTGGGCTACCGGCAGATCAGTGCGAATCGCCGCAACTTCTACCTGACCGCCGCGCTGGAGCTGGAGGGAAAAATCCCAGCCATCCCGAACTCGACCGGAGGGCCGGATACGGTCCAGGCGTTGCCCCCATCGACGCGGGTGAAGTCAATGGCCGTGATGCTGGACCCGGAAAAGAGCCGCGACGTTCGCCTGACGCTGGGCTTCCAGATCACCGACGCCAACCAGACTTTCGCCCTCGAAATCCGCCGAGGCGTAGCAGAGTTTCATCCCACCCTGCCCCCTGCGCGCACGGCCACGCTGGTAACCTCAAGACGCACACTGCACAGCCTGCTGCTCGGCCAGACCACCCTGGACAAGGCGGTTTCGAGCGGTGAGGCTCGCGTCACCGGGCCGCAACAGGCCGCAGCGAGCTTTTTCACCTATTTCGATCCCTGGCCCAGAACGATTGATGCGCGGCTCTCGGACCGCTGAGGGGGCGCAGTTCGCCCCTTCCGGCATGCTAAGATACGTTTGTTCCCGATATGAAAATCGCCCTGGGCGCCGACCACGCCGGTTTTCTCCTTAAGGAGCGGCTCAAAGAAAAACTGCGCCAGTCCGGGCACGAGGTTGTCGATCACGGCGCGCACTCCGAGGAGTCGGTCGACTACCCTGATTTCGCCGCCGCGGTAGCTCGTGATGTGGCCGGCGGCGCGAGCGAGCGCGGTCTGCTGGTGTGCAGCTCGGGCGTCGGCATGTCGATTGCCGCCAACAAAGTGCCTGGCGCGCGGGCGGCGCTGGGGACCAGCGAGGAAGAAGTGCGCCTCACCCGCCAGCACAACGACGCCAATGTCCTCACCTTGGGCCAGAAATTTACCCCGCCCGAAGTGGCGGAGCGATTGGTGGACATTTTCCTGACCACTGCATTCGAAGGCGGCCGCCACTCCCGGCGCGTGGCGAAGATTGCGGAACTGGAGCGAAATGACTGAACAGGAATCCATGGCCAGGCCCTTGGCCCTGGCCGACCCCGAAATCTACGATCTGGTCCAGAAGGAAGTCCATCGCCAGCACTCGCAGATTGAGCTGATCGCCAGCGAGAACTTCACCTCGGAAGCGATTCTGGAGGCGGCGGGCAGTGTTTTCACCAACAAGTACGCCGAAGGCTACCCGGGCAAGCGCTACTACGGCGGCTGTGAGTTCACCGATCAGGTCGAGAATCTGGCCCGGGAGCGCGCTCTCCGGCTGTTCGGCGCCGAGTACGTCAACGTCCAGCCGCACTCCGGCTCGCAAGCCAACGAGGCCGCCTACGCCGCTGTGCTCAAGCCCGGCGACACCGTCCTGGGACTCAACCTGGCGCACGGCGGCCACCTCACCCACGGCAACCCGCTCAATTTCTCGGGCAAGAACTACAAGATCGTGCCCTACGGCGTCCGCCGCGAGGACGAGCAGATCGATTACGACGAGCTGGCCCGCCTGGCCGAAGAGCACCGCCCCAAGATGATCATCGCCGGCGGCAGCGCCTACCCGCGCCTGCTGGATTTTTCGCGGTTCCGCCAGATCGCCGATTCCGTGGGCGCCATCCTGCTGGTGGACATGGCCCACTTCTCCGGCCTGGTGGCCGCGGGACTGCATCCCAACCCCTGCCAGTTTGCCGATATCGTTACCTCGACCACGCACAAGACCCTCCGCGGTCCGCGCTCCGGGATCATCCTGGCGCGCGCGCAGTACGGCGCCGCGATCGACAAGAGTGTTTTCCCCGGCACGCAGGGCGGTCCGCTGGTCCACATCATGGCCGCCAAGGCGGTCTGCTTCTTGGAGGCCATGAGCCAGGCCTTCATCGCGCATCAAAGACAAGTGCTGGCCAATGCCCGCACTTTGGCGGAAGGCTTGAAGGAGGAAGGGTATCGCGTGGTCTCCGGCGGAACCGACACCCACCTGTTGCTGGTCGACGTGTTCTCCAAGGGAGTGCGCGGCAAGGACGCCCAGAGCGCTCTGGAGCATGCCGGCATCACCGCTAACCGCAACGCCATCCCGTTCGACGCCAATCCGCCGTTCAATCCCAGCGGCATGCGCTTTGGATCCCCCGCCGTGACCACGCGCGGATTCCGCGAGCCGGAGATGCGGGAAGTGGCCTCGCTGATCGCCGCCGTGCTCTCCAATATCGGCAACGAAGAAGTGGCCTCGCGGGTTCGCCGGCAGGTGGCCGTTCTCGCCGAGAAGTTTCCGCTCTACGCCTGGAAGCTCGACGCCATCCTGACTCCCGGCTCCTGAATGCCCGGCCGCCAATGAAGATCGCCATCGACGTCCGGCACGTCAAGGATTTCGGAATCGGCACTTACATCCGGAGCCTGGTGCAGGCGCTCGGGGTCGTCGATTCAGCCAACCACTACGTACTGATCGGCTCCGCCGAAGCGGTGCAGAGCTTTCACGATCTGCCCCAGAACTTCGAGACCGCGGTCTACAAGCGCCCGGACACCGATCCGGTCGACAACGTCGGCTTTCCGGCCTTCCTGCACCGCTTCGCGGCCGACCTGGTCCATATCCCCTTGAACCGGGTCCCGCTGTTGATGCCCCGGCCTTAT
>JACOSH010000596.1 GCA_016178945.1 Acidobacteriota bacterium | reverse complement strand
TGCCTTTTGCCTTTTGCCTTTTCCGCCCGTATGCCCCACTCCCTCCGCGCTCGCCCCATGCAACAATGGGGAGAGACCCATGGTCCTGGACGGAATCTACTACGCTCTGGCCTTGTCCGCGGGAGGCGCCTTGGTATCCTACCTGACGCGCCCCTGGTGGGGCGTCCCGCTGTTCATTCTGGCCGCCTTCTGCCTGTACTTCTTCCGCGATCCGGAGCGGGAGATCCCCGCCGGGCCGGTGGCCGTCTCGCCCGCCGATGGCAAGGTGGTGGCGGTGAAGCCGGAGGGCGCCGGACGCACCCGCGTCAGCATTTTCCTGAACGTGTTCGACGTCCACGTGAACCGGGCGCCGGTGGCGGGAACCATCGTCGACTACCGCTATCAGCCCGGCAGGTTCCTGGTGGCCAGCAAGGAGCAAGCCTCGTCGCAAAACGAGCAGAACGCCGTCACCGTGGATAGCGGCGGCGCCCGGGTGGTCTTCAAACAGATCGCCGGCTTGATCGCGCGCCGGATTGTCTTCCGCAAGAAGGTGGGCGACGCGGTCGAGACCGGCGAGCGCATCGGGTTAATCAAGTTCGGCTCACGAATGGACGTGGAGCTGGGGCCCGAGTGGGAGATCGTGGTGCAGCCGGGCGTGCGGGTCCAGGCGGGTTCGAGCGTCATCGCGAGGAGAAAATCATGAGAGGGTTGAAACTCTCCGAGCGGCTCATCGATCCAAAGTCGCCCGACCGCCGGCCGCGGCGAGCGGCCTACGCGCTGCCCACCTTTTTCACCGCGGGCAACGTTTTCCTGGGGTATCTGTCGGTGATCCAGTCGTTCCAGGGGGCGCTGGCGGCCGGCAGCGGCGGGGGCGCCCCGCACTTCGATCTGGCGGCCAAGGCCATCGGCGCCGCTGTATTCCTCGACGGACTGGACGGTCGCATCGCCCGCCTGACCAACACCACCAGCGAGTTCGGCAAGGAGATCGACTCGCTGGCCGACGTCATCAGCTTTGGAATCGCCCCCGCGGTCCTGGCCTTTGCCTGGGGCGTGCAGTTTCTCGACCCCGCGCTCGACCACGGCCTGCGCGACCAGATCTTCCGCGTGGCCTATTTCTGTTCCTTCCTGTTCCTGCTGTGCTGCGCGGCGCGCCTGGCGCGCTTCAACGTGCAGAAGAATCCGGTCCCGAAAAACCCCGGACGGCCCGACCGCAAGTATTTCGTCGGCCTGCCTACGCCGGCCGCGGCCGGGCTGGTTGCCGCGGTCGTCTACGGCGCAGGCTCCGAGCCCATTACGTTCTGGCCGTTTGCCGCCGCCTGGCTGGCGCTGCTGGCGCTGCTTTCCTTCCTCATGGTCAGCACCTGGCGTTACCGCAGCTTCAAAGATTTCAACCTGCTCCGCCCTCGGTCGCCGCTGTGGATCATTCTGCTGGGCAGTTGCTTCTATCTGATCTGGAATTACTCGCAGCCGGTGCTGCTGCTGATGGGCGCGGCCTACGTCTCGAGCGGCATCGTGATCCGGATCGGCGGCATCGTGCGGCGCCGTCTGCGGTCCGCGCCGCCCCGCCAGCCCGAGCAGCAGGTTGGATAAGATACATAGTTGGACAAGATTCATCTGGTGAAGCGCGCCCCGGCCGCGCTGGTGGGCAGCGAGTCGCTGATGGCGCGTGAGATCCGGGATCTCTGCGCGACAGGCGGCATCGAGCTGGATCTGATCGCGGCCGGCGACGACGAAGCCGGGCGGCTGACCCAGCAGGATGGCGAGCCCGCCGTGATCGGACGGCTGGAAGCGGACAGCCTCAGCGGGGCCCGCGTGGCCTTTTTGGCCGGTTCGCTGGAATCGGCCCGCGCGGCCATCGGTTTCCACCTCGAGACGGCGCTGATGGACTTGACCTATGCCGGCGAGGAGGATCCCAGGTCGCAGCTCCGCGCGCCCATGGCCGAGGCGCCGTCGGCGGAAGCCCGCAACAGCTCCTTGTCGGTGATCGCTCATCCGGCGGCGATCGTCCTGGCCCTCCTGCTGCCCCGGCTGCACCCCCGGCATCCGCTGCGGCGGACGGTGGCCCACGTCTTCGAGCCCGCCAGCGAACGCGGACGCGCCGGTCTGGATGAGCTCCAGCGGCAGACCGTGAATCTGCTCTCGTTCAAAGGTCTGCCCAAGGCGGTCTTCGACACCCAGGTGGCCTTCAACCTGCTCGCGCGCTACGGGGAAGATGCGCCGGAGTCCCTGGAGATCTCCTCCCGGCGCATGGAGCGCCACCTGTCGGCTCTGCTGGCGGGGCGAATCCCCATGCCGTCACTGAAGCTGATTCAGGCGCCGGTGTTCCACGGCCACGCGATCTCGCTCTGGATGGAGTTTGAGGAGAATCCGGGCGTCGAGGCCATCGAGCGTCTGCTCGGCTCGGAATTCATCGATGTTCGCGCCGCGGGCCTGGAGCCGCCGGATATCGTGGGCGCAGCGGGTCAGGGAGGGGTGACCGTGGGGGCGGTGTCGCCGGATCCCCAGTGCCCGAACGCTTGCTGGGCGTGGGCGGTTTGCGACAACATCCGGCTGCGCGCGGAGAATGCATTGTTGGCCGCCAAGGAACGGCTGTGAGCGGAAACCGCTGGGCTTCAGTCCTGACCTTGAGCCTGCTGTGCTGTACCTCCTGCGGCTATCATCTGGCCGGCAAGGCCGACCTCCTGCCCAAGTCGATCCACACCATCGCGATCCCGGCGTTCGCCAACGTGACCACGCGCTACCAGCTTGCCGACCGCCTGTCCGCCGCCCTCACGCGCGAGTTCATCTCGCGCACGCGCTATCAGATCGTGGCCGATCCGGCCAAGGCCGACGCCACGCTAAATGGAACCGTGGTCAGCTACGTCAGCTATCCCACGGTCATCGACCAGGCCACCTCGCGCGCCACCGGGGTGCAGGCCATTGTCGTGCTCCAAGTGACGCTACGCGATCGCGCCGGCGCGGTCCTGTATCAGCGGCCCAACCTGGAGTTCCGGGAGCGCTATGAGATCAGCGTCGACCCGCGGGCCTACTTTGAAGAAAGCGAGGTGGCCATGGAAAGGCTCAGCCGGGACGTGGCGCGCACCGTGGTCAGCTCGGTCCTGGAGAACTTCTGATGTCGCCCGAACAACTCGCGGCCAAGCTGAAGCGCGGGGGCCTCGCGCCCGCCTATTTGCTGCTCGGCGCCGACACCTATGCGCGGGATCGCTGCCGGGCGGCGCTGCTGGATGCGGCCCTGCCCCCGGAGGAGCGCGAGAATGGCCTGACGCAATACGACCTCAACGAGGCAGGTCTGCGGGACGTGGTCGACGATGCCCGGTCGCTATCGTTGTTCGCCTCGCGGCGCCTGATCCTGACGGCCAACGCGGAAGGGGCGCTGCCTCGCCAGAAGGCCGGCCAGGAGGAGGATGATGACGCGGGCGGGGCGCCTTCCGGGACCGCCGCGTTGGACCGGTATCTGAAAGATCCCTCTCCGGACGTGGTGCTGGTCTTTGAAGCCGTGCGATTCGACTGGGAGGGAGGCGACGACAAGAAGAAGCTGGAGCGCATCCGCAAGTTCTACGGTAGCATCGCCGAGGTCGTGGAGTTGTCCCGCTACAGCCTGGACGAGGCGCGGCAGGAGGCCCAGACGCTGGCCCGGAAGGCCGGCTTGAACATCGACCGGAGCGCGCTGGATCTGCTGGTCGAGTCGCTGGGCGCCAATCTGGCGCGGGTCTCGATCGAGATCGACAAGCTGCGGCTCTACGGCTCGCCGGAGCGCCCCATCACCGAAGAAGACATTGGCGCCCTGGTGCCGGAGGCCCGCGCCGCCACGATCTTCGCGTTGGTGAACGCGCTGGGACGCCGCGACCGGCGCCGCTCCTTCCAGCTCCTCGACACGCTGGTCCGCGATGGAGAATACCTGCCCATGGCGCTAACCTTTCTGTCGGCGCAGTTCCGGATGGCGCTGGCCTCCATGGAAGCCGGGCTGCGCGGCGCGGGCCAGATCCAGGGCTATTTCGCCAAGGCGGGAGTGCCCATCTGGGGATCGCGCGCCGAGCAGGTCTACCAGACCATCTCCCGGTTCTCGCAGCCGCAATTGGAGCGGGGTCTGCAACTGCTGTTTGAAGCCGACCGGGACATGCGCAGCCCGCGGCCGGACGACCGCATCGTGATGGAGCGCCTGATCCTGGAACTGACGGGGTGAGGGGCCGGTCTACCCGGCGGGGGCCAGCGCTTTGACGCGAGCGTGCAGTTTCGACTTGTAGCGCGCCGCCGTGTTCATCTTGATCAGGCCGAGCTTCGCCGACCGGTCAATGATGGAAAAGGTCCGCGGCAAGGCGGCCGTGGCGCCCGCGCCGTCATTGGCGGCGACCAGCCGCCGCAGCGTCCGGATCTGGTGGCGCAGCCGCGCCTTGTTGCGCCGGTTAATCTCGGTCCGGCGTTGGGTCTGTCGCACCCGCTTGAGTGCGGAAAAAGTATTCGCCATCTCTACGTTTCAGGATAACACAGCGCGGCGTAGCCGCAAGCGGTCAGCGTTCAGCGATCAGCCCAGAGCCCTGACCCACCGCAGCCGGGAGTTCCGGCTGAGAGCTGACCGCCGTGGGCTGACAGCTTTGTAGCACAGGGATCCGCGGGGCAGGGGGGCCGCTCCAGGTCCTGCCATTTGGCAGCTCGGCGTGCAGCCGGAGGGCCAGGACGATTATCCGGTCTTCGGGGGTGAGCTGGTACGAAGGCGCCGCCTACGCCGAGTTCGCCGGCAAGAGTCTCCCCCACGTCCCACCATTGGCGGCATGCCGCAGTCGCGAACCCGATGAGATCGATCTGCTGAACTTCGCCCCGCGGGTGACCCTGCCGGTGTTGATGTTGAATGGGCGGGACGATTTCACCTTCCCCCTCCCGAGCGCGCAGCGTCCGCTGTTCGGCGCGCTGGGCACGCCTTCAGCCGGCAAGAGACACGTCCTGTTCAATGGCGGCCACGTAGCTTCATTCCCCAACGACGCGCTGAAAGAAGCGCTGGAGTGGTTGGACAGGTATCTGGGGCCAGTGGCGCTGAAGTAGGCAGCCGGCGATAGACAAACCTGATCGCTTGGATCAAAAAGTGTGATTGGAAATCCGCCGCCACTGTTGCTAAGATCCAGATTCACAGCTTAGAAGCTGTGGATCAGCCCCGTCGCTGCACTGGCCTCCCAAAGATTCAGAACGCCCGCCAACCGATTGGCGGTAGCTCGGAAAGGTACCTCGTAGACCGATTCGTACTGCACTTGCAGTAACCGGTTTCGATGGGCGTGGCCTCTTGATTCGGCTCCTTTACGGGAATCTAATCACTACGTCTTTGGAGGACTTTGCACATGCGATCTCTACGGCGTCACGATTTCGCGTTCCTGCGCACGGGACCGGTGCGCCTGTCTGTAGCGGCTCTAGTCACCATCACGGCGGCATTCTCCCAGATGTCGTCTGTCTCCGGCACGGTCAAGGATCAGAGCGGCTCGATCGTTGGCGCCGCGGTAGTCGCGCTCACCGATGATGCCACGAAAACCAAGAAGACCAGTGTAACCAGCGCCGCCGGCGGTTATGAATTCACCGCGCTGAGGCCCGGCGGCTACAAAGTGGACGTGACGGCGCCGGGATTCGCCGTTTATTCGAAGACCATCACGGTCGCGGCCGCGCCGATGACGCTCGACATCGGGCTCGAGATCGCGCGCACCGCGACGCACGTGGCGGTCGAGGCGCGGCTCGATCCTTATAACGTAGTGCCTTCGACGCCGACGCAGAGCATCTTCGGTTTCGATCAGAAGCTGGAAGACATTCCACGATCGATCTCGATCGCCGACGCCGAGACCATGCTGCGGTACAGCGTGAAGACCGTCAACGATATCGTCGCGGTGTCGACGGGCTCGTTCACCGGCAGCTATTTCGGCATTCCGGGCAGCGTGTTCCTGCGGGGCGACATCGGCGACAACTTCTTCCGCGGATTCCGGCGCGTGGAGAATCGCGGCAATTTCCAGACGCCGGTGGCGGCCACGGATCACATCGAAGTGGTGAAGGGCCCGCCTTCGCCGATCTACGGCGGCGGCCGGGTCGGCGGATTCCTCAACTTCATTCCCAAGAGCGCGCGCAGCGAAAGCGCCAAATGGCTGGAGAAGGCCACGGGCAAGGTATCGATGACCTACGGCAGCTACGACGAGAAGCGCGGGAGCGCCGAGGCCGGACTGCCCTTCAAGCTGGGCACGCACCGCGCCGGCGTGTATGCGTTCTTCGAGGCGGACGACTCGCACAGCTTTTATAAGGGCGTGGCCAGTCGCAACAAGCTCGGCCAGATCTCCTTCGATCTCGAGCTCTCGCCCAAGCTGCGCCTGGTCTACGGATTCCAGGGCTTCCACAACGAAGGCACGCAGAACATCGGGTGGAATCGCGTGACGCAGGAATTGGTGGACAAACAGCTCTACCTGTCGGGCACGCCGCTGGTGAACCTTTCGAAGAACGGGTACGACATCCGCAGCGGCGATATCGCGCCCGGTACCTTGACGTCGTTCGCCTTCCAGAAGAACATGTCGGGGCCGTTCTTCGGCAATCCCGCGACGGCGCAGTTGTACGCGCTCAATCCCGCGACGGTGAAACTGGTGACGCTTCCGCTGGACCACATCATGATCGACGCCGGGGACTTCAGCCGCGCCACCACGACAACCGGATACTTCGACATCAACTACGACGTCAATGCCAACGTCCACATCAAGAACCAGACCTTCATGGACTGGATGAATCACCAGAAGTTCAGCAGCTACGGCTTCGGCGCGGGCTACCGCCCGTGGACGATCGAAAACAAGTCGACCGTCAGTTTCGATATGACGTCGTCCAAGTGGTTGGTGGTCCACTCCATCGGGGGCTTGAGCTACCGCAAAGTAACGGTCAGCGCGGGCGAAGAGCGCAACGACTTCCAGGTGGTGGATCGCCGCGACCTCTCGGTGGGCGCGACGTCCAACGACCGGTTCGCCGGTCCGTACAACAGCAACGGGAAGATCGCGTATCAGTATTTCCAGACCGGCAACTATGGCGACACGGGCCTGTTCTGGCTGTCCGACATGATCTTCTTCAACAAGCTCTCGGTGACCGCCGGCTTGCGCTTCGACCGCTACACGCCGGACTTCACCGGCCGCGACTTCGGGGAACCCAACACTCGCGCCACCGCGACGCAGAACGCGACCACCTACAACGCCAGCGTGAGCTACCGCCTGCCGTTCCACCTGACGCCGTACTTCACGGCCGCGACGTCACGGTTCCTCGATCTCGGCCAGGGCAACGAACTCGATTACTCGCAGGTGAAGAACGGGACGTTCATCCAGACCTCGAACCTGTACGAGGGCGGCGTGAAGACGTCGCTGGGGCAGAAGCTGTTCGCCTCGGCTTCGATCTTCCGGCAGAAGCGCGCGGCGTATAACAACTTCACGCGCGAGGCCGACTACTATCGCACCACCGGCGCGGAGTTCGAGGCTCGCTCCTACCTGATGCGCCGGCTCAGCCTGACGGCCGCGCTGACGTGGCAGAGGCCGGAACAGCTCAACGTGCCGTTCCTGCTCGGGATTCCGCCGAACCTGCTGGGCATCGATCCGGTGAAAGCCTACGCCGGCCGTTTCATCGGTGTGGCCAATATCTTCGGATTGCAGGCGCCGCTGCCGGTGGGCGGACAGCCGCACGTCGTGTTCAGTCCGTTCGCCACGGTCAACGTAACCAGGCAATTGGGCTTCACGCTGGGCACGTCCTGGGTGTCGTCGGTAAAGACCGGCTACATCAGCGATGTCAAGCTGCCGTCGTATGCGCTGACGCGCGGGTCGGTGTTCTTCCAGCACGGCAAGCATCTGGTCAACCTGGCCATGAATAACATGTTCGACAAGGTCTATTTCCAGAGCCAGTTTCTGTTCTGGGACGTGTTCATCAAGCCGGGCGCCCTGCGCACGGCGAGCCTGACGTACACGCTGATCTTCTAAAGTGGACCGGTCATGATCAACCAGCCCGAAGTGGCCGCCACGATCGCGGCCCTCCATGAGGAGTACGAGGCGGCTCTGGTTTCGAACGACGTGGAGAAGTTGGTCGGCTTCTTCTGGGATTCCGAGCATGCGTTGCGCTTCGGCGTGGCCGAGAGCCTCTACGGCGCGAAGGAGATCGAGGAGTTCCGTAAGAAGCGGCCGCCCGCCGATCTCCAGCGCAAGGTGTTCAACGCGAAGATCGTGACGTTCGGCGGCGACACCGCGGTGGTCACGATCGAATTCATCCGGCACATCCAGGGCTCGCCGCGCCACGGGCGGCAGACGCAGGTCTGGCGCAACTTTGAGGCGGGTTGGAAGATCGTCTCGGCGCACATCTCCTTCGTGCCGCCCTCCTACATGGACCAGGCGTCCGCGCTGGTGGGGATGCCGATTCCGGCCGGGAATCGCGAAGCGGTCCGCGCCAACCTGGAGCGGGTGGCCGTGATCGCGCGCCCCCTGTTCGACTTTCCAATTGACGATTCCGTCGAGTCCGCGCCGGTCTTCGTGCCATGACGTCCACACAGGCCTCCTTCTCCGGCGCCGCCGGTCTGGCGCGCGCCGTGCGCGGGCGCAGCATCAGCGCGGTCGAAGCCACAAGGGCGGCGCTGCGCAAGATCGATCGGTACGACCGATTCCTGAATTGCTTCACCGCGGTTTTGCGCGAATCGGCGTTGGCGCGGGCCGCGGACATCGATCGCCGTCTGGCCGCGGGCGAAGATCCGGGACCGCTGTGCGGCGTCCCGTTCGCCGTCAAGAACCTGTTCGACATTGAGGGACTGACGACGATAGCGGGGTCGAAGATTCACGCGGAGCGGCCTCCGGCCGCGCGCGACTCCACGGTGGTGGAACGCTTGAAGGGCGCGGGCGCCATTGCGATCGGCGCGCTCAATATGGACGAGTACGCCTACGGGTTCACCACGGAGAACTCGCACTACGGGCCGACGCGCAATCCGCACGACCCGGAGCGGGTGGCGGGAGGATCGTCGGGCGGTTCCGCGGCGGCGGTTGCGGCGGACCTGGTGCCGCTGACGGCGGGATCGGACACAAACGGATCGATCCGTGTGCCGGCGGCGTTCTGCGGCGTCTTCGGGTTGAAGCCGACCTACGGCCGCATCTCCCGCGCGGGCGCGTTTCTGTTCTGCGAGAGCTTCGATCACGTGGGGCCATTCGCGCGATCGGTCGAGGATCTCGCCCTCGCCTTCGACGTGTTGCACGGGCCCGACCCGCGCGATCCGGTGTGCAGCACGCGCCCGCCCGAGCCTATGCTGCCGCAACTGGAGCGCGGCATTGACGGATTGCGGATCGCCGTCCTCGATGGATACTTCACGCGATTGGGAATGCCGGAAGTATTCGCGCCGGTGGCGGCCGCGGCGCGCGCCCTGGGAGTCACGCGCACGGTCACCGTTCCGGACGTGGAAGCGGCCCGCGCATCGGCCTACGTCATCACTGCGTGCGAGGGCAGCAATCTGCACTTCCATGACCTGAGGACCCGGCCGCGGGATTTCGATCCCGTGGTATTGGACCGCTTTCTCGCGGGCGCCCTGCTGCCGGCGTGCTGGTATCAGCATGCCCAGCGCTTCCGGACGGTGTTCCGGGCGAAAATGCGGGAGTTATTTCAGAGCGTGGACATTCTGCTCGCGCCGGTAACGCCGTGCCCAGCGATTCGCATCGGGCAGCCAACCATCACGCTGGACGGAGTCGAGCTGCCGTCGCGGCCGAACATAGGCGTGTTCACGCAGCCGCTCTCCTCTATCGGGTTGCCGATTGTCGCCGCGCCGGTGTTCTCGCCGGGGTCGCTGCCGGTGGGGGTGCAGATCGCGGGTGCGCCGTACAACGAGGCCGCGGTCTTGCGCGTGGCCCGCTATCTGGAGAAGATGGGCGTGGCGTCCGCGCCGGTGGCCAACGGGTACCAGGCAGGCGGGGAGCCGGCATGAGCACGCTGTCGCGCCGCGCCTGGCTGGGCGGAGCCGGCGCGGCACTAGCGAGTGGGGCGGCGCCGGATCCACTGGTGCTCGGATTCCTGTACAACGGCCCTAAGAACGACCTCGGGTACAACCAGGCCCATGCGGAAGGCAAGCAGACCCTGCGCCAGTATCCATGGGTGATTGCGCGCGACGAGGCGAGCGTGCCGGAGACGGTGGCGGCGGAAGAGTCGATGCGCAATATGATTCACCAGGACGGCGCCTCGGCGGTGTTTGCAACCTCGTACGGCTTCTACGATCCCTTCGCGATCAACGTGGCGCGCAGGAATCCGCGGGTGCAGTTTTTCCACTGCGGCGGGTCGTGGCTGGCGGACAAGCATCCGAAGAACATCGGCATCTACTTCGGCTTCATCGACGAAGTGGAGTACCTCTCGGGGATGGTGGCTGGGTTGACCACGCGGACCAATAAAGTGGGGTTCGTGGCGGCCAAGCCGATTCCGCAGGTGCTGCGCAACGTCAACAGCTTCACGATGGGCGCGCGAAGCGTGAATCCGAAGGTCACCACGCAGGTTGTGTTCACAGGCGACTGGGTGCTGCCCGTGCGGGAAGCGGAGGCGTCCAGCAGCCTGGCGGACCAGGGCTTCGATGTGCTGACGGCCCATACCGGGTCGCCGCGGGTGATCGTGCAGATGGCCGAGCGGCGCGGCATCTTCGCCAACGGCTATCAGTTCAATCAATCGTCGATGGCCCCGCACGGGTTCCTCACCGGCGCGGAATGGCATTGGGGAACGGTCTACTGCCGGTACGCGGAGATGCTGCGCGAGGGCAAGTCGCTGACCGCCGGCACGATTCCGCGCCGTCTGACCGGCACGCTGAAGGACGCCTTTTGCCGGCTCTCTCCGTTCGGCCCAGGGGTGAATGAGCGCACGCGGCAGGCGGTGGCGGCGGCGAGCGCCAAGATCGTCGATGGATCGCTTCCGATCTACCGGGGCCCCGTCCGCGACAATACGGGCCGCGTGCGGATTGCGGCGGGCGCCACGCTGAACGTCACGGATACGGAACTCGACAAGATGGACTGGCTGGTCGAGGGCGTGATCGGAAGGACGAGGGGCTGATGAAGAGCTACGCTGCCGCGCGTATGATGGAGTCCCTATTGATCCCGGTGGGCGCGCTGGCCGCGGGCGCGGCGATGTTCGGCATCTTCTGCGCCGCGCTCGGGTCGAATCCGTTCGAGGTGGCTCATTCGATTTACGTCGCCGCGTTCGCGGGCTGGTATTCGTGGCAGAACACGCTGACGCGCTCCGCTCCGCTTATGCTGTGCGGGCTGTGTACGGCGCTGCCGGCGCGGGCGGGACTGATCGTGATCGGCAACGAGGGCGCGATG
>JACOSH010000143.1 GCA_016178945.1 Acidobacteriota bacterium | reverse complement strand
GCTCCGCTCCCGGCGTTGACCGCCAGGGTCTGACCGTTGCGGAGGGTGAATTCGTAGATCACGTCCTGGCCGCGGGCCGCCGCCCTGATCTCGGAGATCCGGAGCGGTTTCGCCCGCCCAGCCTCCAGCGCTGCAATCGCCTGGGGGATCGTCACCCGGACTTGCCGGAAATCCGGCGCCTGGTTGTCCGCGCTCTTGGCCGGCGCCTCGGAATCCGGAAGCACCATGGCGATCCCGCTGACCAGCCAAGCGACGAAAAACAGCGCGCAGGACACGGCAATCCACTTATGAATGCGAGAGAAACTGGCGCGTGTCATCCTCTTTCCACTATCGCACACCGGGATGACGCGAGCCGGGATAGTCCGGCGCGCTACTCTACGCGGTCCTTCGCCTTGGCTGCCGCCGTCGTCTGCCACTGCATGTTGCTGGGCTGATCGGCGCCGCCGCGCTTGAGGGGCCTCACATGGTCGATCACGTAGCCGGGGCAGGGTCCCGAGGTCTTGCCGGTGGACGGGCACGGGTGCTGTTTCTGGAAGTCGTGCTTCGCATGGGAGCTTCGAGCAATCCTGTCCCGAAGGTCTCGTACACAGGAGGCGCATTTCCCATGACCGGCCGGATGCGCGGGTTTCGTGCTTGCGCGCGTCGCCTTCACGCTTGAAGAATGAGTGCGCGTAGAGCCGCTGGAGCGAGCTTCAAGCTGGTAGCGGGACAATGCAAATATCGCGAAAACTGCCAGAGCCGTCTTCACGGGAGTACCTCCTGGAACGCACCTTGAGCCTATCACAGCGGCTGGCCGGCTACCCCTTCTTCATCGGCGCAACGATCAGGGGCGTGGAGGTCGGCTGGGGGACGCCGCCTTCAGGCTCGAGCGTGACCGCGATCGCGCCGGTGGCGGCGATATCCACCGCGCCGCGGAAGAAGTGCAGGGCCGTGCCCGAGGGCTCCGATTGGAACAGCCCCGCGGGAACGGGATTGCCTTTGGCCGGAATCACCCACATCTCATAGATCCGGCCCGAGGGCGCGGGCCGCAGATTGGAGGCAATCAACAGGACGCCCTGCTTGGGATTAACGAAGACTTTGCCCTGCGGCGGGGCGGCCTGGCCTTCCGCCGACACGCGCACCACGGTCTCGGGCGAGTTGAGCATGGCGAGCACTTCGTTGGCACGGGCCAGCTCCGTGCCGCGGCGCGCGACTTCCTGGCGCGCCTCGTTCAGCGCGGCCGCGAGCCGCGTGGATTGCTGCTGCTGGCGAATCGCCACCGCGCCCAGCAGCACCATGGCAGCCGCCGTCGCCGCCAGCCAGGCGGCCATCCAGCCTCGGCGCACCGGCTCCGCGCCTACGCCGGCCAGCACGCGCTGGCGCAAGCGGGCCGGGGGATCGACCGGCGCCGCCAGCAGCGCCATCGCCGCCACCGTGGCGGCCGCCCGCCGGGCTTCCACGGAATCCAGTTGCGCGCGGATCTCAGCCCGTTCCCGCTCGTCGAGCAGGCCGAGAAGATACAGCTCGACCTGCTCGTTCATACCGTCGCCCCCGCCAGATCCTCGCGCAGCACTTTTAGCGCCGCCAGCACCCAGGTCTTGACCGTGCCCAGCGGCTGGCTCAGCTTCTCCGCCATCTCGGTCTGCGACAGGCCCTCGAAGTAGGCCAGCTCGATCACCGTGCGGTGATTCACGTTGAGCTTGTCCAGCGCCTGCCGGATGCGCCGCGCCTGGTCCGATCCCAGGACTTCCTTCTCCAGGTTCGCAAACAGCGCCGGATTCTCCAGGTCGACCACCTCATACGCGCTGCGCGCCATCCGCCCGTCGACGCTGCGAAGGTAGTCGATGGCCCGATTGCGCGCTACCGCCAGCAGCCAGGCCCCCAGGTTGCCGCGCGCGGGGTCGAAGCCCGGCATCCGGTTCCACACGCGCAGGAAAGTCTCCTGCGTCAAATCCTCGGCGATCCCGGAGTCCCGAACGATGCGGAGAATCACCGAATAGGCCAGCCGCCCGTAGCGGTCGTAGAGATCCGCCATGGCCTGTTGCTCGCGACGGCGGAGGCGCTCGGCCAGCGCCGAGTCGTCCTCTCCCACCTGGATGGCCAGCCAGAGAGGCAGCAGACTCATGCGAACAGCTCTTTGATCAGCGTTCCTCCGACGATGGTCGGCCGCTCGGCGCGGCCATTGTGCATATAGGTGAGCGAAATGTGGTCCAGGCCGAGCAGGTGCAGGATGGAAGCGTGGATGTCGTGGACGTGGCAGGGCCGCTCGACCGCGCGCAGGCCAATCTCGTCGGTGGTCCCGACGTACTGGCCCCTCTTGACGCCGCCGCCGGCCATCCAGATGGTGAATCCCCAGGGATTGTGATCGCGCCCGTTGCCCTTCTCGTTGAACGGCGTGCGGCCGAATTCCCCGCCCCACACCACCAGCGTGTCCTGCAGCATCCCGCGCGCCTTCAGGTCGGTCAGCAAGCCGGCGATGGGCTTGTCCGAGGCCCGGCAGCGCCGGCTGTGATTGCCTTCGATATCGGCATGTGCGTCCCATCCGCTGCCAGACCCCGCATACAACTCCACAAAGCGCACGCCCCGCTCCACCAGCCGGCGCGCCAGCAGGCAGTTGCGCCCGAACGGTTCGGTCTCCGGATCGTCCAGCCCATAGATCTGGCGCGTGGCTTCCGATTCCTTGCTCAACTCCACCGCTTCCGGACCCGCCGATTGCATCTGGTAGGCCAGCTCGTACGCGCCAATGCGCGCTTCCAGGTCGGAATCCCCCGGATTCTCCGCCGCGAACCGCTCGTTCAGCTCCTTCAGGAAATCCAGCTTGCTGCGCTGCTGCCGCTCGGTGGTTCCCGCCGGAGGCTTCAAATGCAGAATCGGCGTATCCCCCTGCCGGAACTGCGTCCCTTGGTACGTTGCCGGGAGGAAACCGGAGCTCCAGTTCTTGGGCCCCCCAACCGGTTCTTTGTCGTCCAACAGGATTACGAAAGTAGGCAGATTTCGGTTTGCGCTGCCCAGCCCGTAGGTCAGCCAGGCCCCCAGGGAGGGCCGCCCGGCCAGAATCGACCCGGTATTCATCTGGCACACCGACCCGACGTGGTTCAAGCCGTCGGCCCAGCAGGACCGGATCACCGTCATGTCATCCACGTGCTGCGCGATGTGCGGATACCAGTCCGATACCCAGAGGCCGCTCTGCCCATGCTGCTTCCACTTGCGCGGCGACCCCATCAGGGTGTTGCTGGCCGTCCCCATGGCCGTAATCGGACGGCCGAACGAGGCCGGCATCGGCTGTCCATTCAATTCGTTCAGCTTGGGCTTGGGATCGAACAGGTCGACGTGGCTTGGCCCGCCCTCCATGAACAGCCAGATCACGGACTTGGCCTTGGCTTCATGATGCGGCTTGCGGGCAGCCAGCGGATCGCGCGGCGCATCGGCCTGCAGCAGGTTGGCCAGCGCAATTCCAGCCAGGCCGCTTCCCGCGCGCTGGAAAAACTCGCGGCGGCTGGTTACGGGCCAGTGGTGGGAGAGGTTCATTGGACAGCTCCTTCCACTTAATTCACGTAAACGAACTCGTTCGAGTTGAGCAGCATGTGGCAGAGATCCACCAGGGCTGCCGCCCGCACCGGGTCGATGCCGGCCGGCAGATTGCCGGGCAGCGGCGCCGGCTGGTTGTTGGCCATTCGCTCGGCCAGGATCGGCGCATGGCGATCCAGAAATCGGAGGGCTGCCGTCCGCTCTTCTTCCTTGGGCGTGCGCGACAGCGCCAGCCGGTAGGCCCGGTCCACTTGCGCTTCCGGCGACAGCCCGCCGTCGTTCAGGACGCGGCCCGCGAAGGATCGCGACCAGTCCAGCACCAGCTCATTGTTCATCAGCTCCAGGGCCTGGGGAGCGGTCAGGGTGATATTGCGCCGGGCGCAGCTCTCATGGGTATCCGGCATGTCGAAGGTCTCGAACATGGGATAACGCGTGTTGCGCCGCACGAAGACGTACACGCTGCGGCGGCGCGCCTCGGCGGCGTCTTCGTCCCTCTTCCAGCCCCCCCGGGTGACGACTCCCGGCGGCAGCGGCGGGAACACGCCCGGACCGCCCATCTTCGTGTTCAGCACTCCGCCGGTTTGCAGCATCGCATCCCGGATCGCCTCTCCCTCCAGCCGGTGCCGGTTGTAGCGCCACACCAGCTTGTTGTCCGGGTCCGCCTTCTCGGCCTCCGGATTCGGCTTGGAGGACTGCTGGTAGGCGTTCGACAGCAGGATCAGGCGATGCATCTTCTTCATGCTCCAGCCGCCCTCGACGAACGTCGCCGACAGGTAGTCCAGAAGCTCCCGGTTGGCCGGCCGCTCGCCCATCACGCCGAAATCGCTGGGCGTCGCCACAATGCCGCGTCCGAAGTGATAATGCCAGATCCGATTCACCATCACCCGCGCGGTCAGCGGATTGGAAGGATCGGCCAGCCAGTGGGCCAGGGCGCTGCGCCGCCCGCTGCCGTTGGCGGCCGTCGCGATCTTCGCGTCGCCCGGATCCAGAATCGACAGGAACCCCGGCTGCACTTCGTCCATCCGCGCATCATAGACCCCTACCGCCAGTACGTGCGTCTTGGGCGACTCCTTGCCGTTGTCGATCATGGCCTGCGCCACGGGCAGCTCCGGCGGCTTGATCTCGTCGTACTTGGCCAGTTCCGCATGAAGGTCCCGCCAGCGCCGCCCCTCCTCGCCGCGCAGCTTCTTGCCCGCCTCATCCGGGCTGTGCTCAAGCTGCGGCTTGGCCTTGTAATACATCTGCCACTGGATCGGCGTGCGCTGGGACGGCTCGGTGGTGACGGCGTCCTGGATCTCGGGCGGGAACTTGTCGAAGTTCTCCTTGGACAGCTTGGCCAGTTGCGGCGCGGCCAGCTTCTCCATCTCCGACCGGATGTCCCCGGTCTTGGCGTCCCAGACGGCGTACTTCTCCTGGTGGTCGCGGCGCGCCTCCGCCGGAGCCAGCACCGCGCCGTCCTCGATGCGCGTGTTGGCGAAAAAGGCCTGCAACCGGTAGTAATCTTTGTGCAGGATTGGATCGAACTTGTGGTCGTGACAGCGGGCACAGGCATAGGTCATGCCCAAGAAAGCCGCCGACACCGTATCGGTGATGTCGTTCAGAAGCTCCTGGCGCCGTTGCATCAGATTGCGCGCGTTGCTCTCATCCGGGAAATGGCGGTTGAAGCCGGTGGCCACCAGCGCCGCCGGATCCTCCTGATACAACTCGTCGCCGGCGATCTGCTCCTTGACGAAGCGGTCGTAGGGCTTGTCCTGGTTGAAGGACTCGATCACGTAGTCGCGGTAGCGCCAGATATTGGGCCGGGTCTCGTCGCTCTTGAAGCCTTCGCTATCGGAGTAACGCGCCAGATCCAGCCAGTGCCGCGCCCAGCGCTCGCCATAGCGCGGCGAAGCCAGCAGCCGGTCCACCACTTTGTCGAAGGCGTCAGGCGCGGGATCGCTGATAAAGGCCTGCACCTCTTCGGGCGTGGGGAGCAGACCGGTCAAATCGAGCGTCGCCCGGCGGATCAGCGTCACTCGGTCCGCGGGCGTCGACGGTTGGAGGCCCTTCTCTTCCAGCTTGGCCAGAATGAAGGTGTCGATCTCGTTGCGGACCCAGGCGGTGTCCTTCACCGCCGGCGCGGCGGGCTTCACGACCTTCTGAAACGCCCACCAGCGGCGTTGTTGCGGTGTGAATGCTTTCGGCTGCGTCGAAGCAGCAGCCAGGAGGCCGGCGATTGATGCGGCGGTAACGGCAAGCAAGCGGCTACGGTTCATGCGCGCTCCAAACAAAGATGTCCTCAAGATTATACCAGGAGAGCAGAGCCAACTTCTTACGGCGCGGTGTTTTCCACCGCCGCCGATCGCGGGCTTTCATTGCCCGCCCGGTCCACCGCCGACACCGCGTAGCGGTAGCGCCGGCCCGATTCCGCCTTGCGGTCGCTGTAGGCGGGATTCTCCTGAATGCCGCCCAGAAGCTCGAATCCGCCCTCGCCCGGCGCGCGGTAGACGCGGTACCCCGCAAGATCCGCTTCTGCGTTGGGCTCCCAGGCCAGCTCGATGGAATCGGTTCCGGCGACGACGGTGAGCCCCGCCGGCACGGCGGGAGGAAACGTGTCTCGCAGGGTAATCCCGGCCGCCTCCGACACTTCGCTCTCCGCCGTGCCCTCGATAGCCTGCACGCGGTACTGGTAGTGTTTGCCGTACTCGGCGGCGGTGTCGATCCACTCCCGGCCTTCCACCTCCCCCGCGCTCTCGGTTTCGCCGAAGCTGCGCAGCACCCGATAACGCTCCGCCGGCGCTTTCCAGGTCACTCGCACACCCTGCGAGGCCCCTTCGGCGCGCACCTCCACCGGGGTGGCCAGCGGTGGGATCACCCTCATCTCCACGAAGTTGGACCAGCCCGCGGTGCGGCCATTGGCGCTCGTCACCCGGACACCGATGACGATCTCCTTTCCCACCCAGGGTCGCGCATCGACTTCCAGGCCCTCCACCAACTGCGCCGCGGCCGCCCAGGCATCCGGATTGAATCCTTCGCCGCGGGGTCCGAGCCGCAGCTCCACGCGAGCCGGCTTCGCGAGGACCATGCCCTCCGTGGTCAGTTTCGGCGTCGTGAACCGGATCTGGATCTTGGCGCCGTGCTCGACCGCCGACAGGTCCGTGACGCGCGCCGGGATATTGAGCAGCGGCGGCAGCGGCTCGCCCACATACCCGCAGCCGCCGGCCAGGGCCGCCAGCAGGAGGGCTGCCGGCAGGCCCGGAGGCCCGCCCCGCCGCCGGTTCACAGAATATACCTGCTCAGGTCCTGATCCTTGACGATATCGGCAAGCTGGCGGCGCACGTAGGCCGCGTCGATCCGGATCGACTTTTTCTTCAGATCCGGACCCTCGAAGGAGATCTCCTCGAGCAGCTTTTCCATGATGGTATGCAGCCGTCGCGCGCCGATGTTCTCGGAGCTCTGATTGACCTGCGCCGCGAATTTGGCCACCTCCTCGGTCGCATCGTCGGTAAAGACCAACTTGATCCCCTCGGTCTCCAGCAGCGCCGTGTACTGCTTGACGAGGGCGTTCTTGGGCTCCCGGAGGATGCGGATGAAGTCCTCCACCGTCAGGGATTTCAGCTCCACGCGGATGGGGAAGCGCCCCTGCAATTCGGGGATCATGTCGCTCGGCTTCGACACGTGGAACGCGCCGGCGGCGATGAACAGGATATGGTCCGTGCGCACGAAGCCGTGCCGGGTATTGACCGTGGTGCCCTCGACGATCGGCAGGATGTCGCGCTGTACGCCCTCGCGGCTCACATCCGGGCCGTGCCCGGCCTCGCGCCCCGCGATCTTGTCGATCTCGTCGAGGAAGATGATGCCGCTCGATTCCACGCGCTCCAGCGCCACCCGCACCACCTGGTCCATGTCAATGAGCTTTTGCTCTTCTTCCTGCACCAGGTAGTCCATGGCCTCGGCAACCCGCATCTTCCGTTTCCGCATCCTCGGCCCGAAGAGATTGGGAATCATCTCCTTGAGGTTGATGTCCATCTCTTCGACGCCCTGGGCGGTAGAGATTTCAAAGGTGGGGCCGCGCTCCTTGACGTCGATCTCGACCATGCGCTCGTCGAGCTTGCCGGCGCGCAACCGCTCGCGCAGCTTCTCCCGTGTGCGCTCGGCCGATTCGCTGGCCTCCGGCTGCGGCGGCAT
>JACOSH010000595.1 GCA_016178945.1 Acidobacteriota bacterium | reverse complement strand
GCCCGGCGAGACGCCGTGGGACGGCGCTTTGCTTGCTCCACGATGCTCTCGTAGCGTGATGCATACTTGTTGGGCCGCGACCGGCTGAAGTCGTACTCCGGAAGGATGTCGTCGAGATCCACCCGCCCGGCTCCTTTACGTTTTCTGCGTACTCTCTTCATTCCCTCTCAGATCATCCCCAGCGGCACATCGTGGTCGGGCGCCGGAAAAGCGCGTTCGATCGCTTCCAGATCCTCCCGCTCCAGCGGCCATTCCAGGGCCTGGCTGTTGTCCCGCACGTGCTCCGGTTGCGCGGCCTTGGGGATGGTGAACAGGCCCGGCAGCCGCATCAGGAAATTCAGCGCCACCTGCCGGGGCGTGCGCCAGCGCCGCGCGGCGATCTCGGCCAGCACCCGCCCGCCGTGGCTGCGCGCCTGTGGAAAGCCGCCGCTGCCGAACGGGCCGTAACCGGCCACGGCGATCTGCTGCTCCGCGCAATAGGGGATCAGATTGCGCTCGATGCCCCGGTCGCCCAGGTGGTAGAGCACCTGGTCGCAGGCCAGCCGCTCGTTGCGCAGGGCCTGCTGCGCGGCCCGCACATCCTCGACGTCGAAGTTGCTCACCCCGATGTAGCGCACCTGGCCGCGCCGCACCAGCTCCTCCATGGCGCGCAGGGTCTCGGCCAGCGGATGGCTCCCCTTCCAGTGCAGCAGGTATAAGTCGATCCACTCGGTGCGGAGACGCTTCAGGCTGCGCTCGCAGGCCCGCAGCGTGCCGTCGTAGGTGGCGTTCGAGGGCAAAACTTTGGTCGTCAGAAACACGTCGGCGCGGCGTCCTTCGATGGCCTCCCCAGCCACTTCCTCCGCGCGGCCATTGCCGTACATCTCGGCCGTGTCGATATGGGTCAGGCCCAGGTCGATGCCCAGCCGCAGCGACTCCACCGCGCGCCGCCCGCTCTCGATCATCCAGGTTCCCTGGCCCACCACCGGCACTTCCACGCCAGTCCATCCAAAGGGTCTGCGGATCATCCTTCAGGCTCCCCCAGGCGAATGAACCACCGGATCGACCGCGCCACTTCCTGAAACCCCTCGGCCCGATACAGGCGGTTGCCGCGGTCATTGTCCGTCAGACACTCCAGGTTGGCGTGCAGGGCGCCCTGTTCCCGAAAGTGCCGCAGCATTCCGCGCAGCATTTCGCGCCCATAGCCTTTGCCCTGATAGCGGTGGTCCACGGCGATCAGATCGATGAAGCCCAGCCGGGTGTGGGGATCGAGCGTGCCGCAAGACACCGCAATCAGCTCGCCGTCTGCCTCGCCGGCCAGAACGATCTGGGTCTTCCAGACCTCGGCCACACGCCTTTTCCAGCGCTGGCGCCAGTCCAGCCCATTCAACGGGCCGAAGCTCTCATCCAGCTTCTTGTGCCAGGTGATCGGCTCGAAGCTCTCGATCAGCAGGTCCTCCACTTTCTGATACTCATCGGCGCGGGCCAGCCGGAATTGAAGAGTCATAACGGAAACCGCACCACCTCGTTCTCCAAGGGCATTTCCATCGTGCGCTTTTCGGCCGCCGCATGCAGCTCGTAGGCCAGATGCGTCTTGCCCGCGGCCCGGAAGGCCGCCGGCGGCACGGGCACGCTCACCTCGACCGGAGGAAGATCCAGCGGTCGCGGTGGAGGGCCCGGCGGCTTCGCCGGGGGCGGCGCGGGACCTCGTTTGAAAACCAGCGGCAGTTTCGGTCCGCCTTGCGTCCACGTGCCCGTGATCTCGGAGCGGTCCGCATTCAGCGTGCCCTCGTAGACGCCGTTGATCCTCTTCAGTTCCAGGCGTACCGAGTCGCCGGTGATCGTGATGGTGTCGATAGGGATCGTCGAGCCTTGATCGAGGCTATCGAGGATTCCACTGAAGGTCCCTTCCGCCGAGCGAGAGATGCTCAGCGCCAGCCGCAGACTGGCGCCGCCGGCCGACAGCGTCCCGTTCCAGGACCCTTCCAAGGTCTGCCCCACAGCCGCCGTTGCGGCGCTCAGAACCAGCAGCAGAGCCCGGCCATTCCTCATGGCCTTAGCGAGCCTGCGGCTGGCATACAATACGCGTTCACGAGGCTGATTCTGGCGATTGGGCTGGCGGCGGACCCGCGTGGGATGGTTTACTTCTCCGGCTGGAACGTAACCGATCTACCGGATCGATCCTGGAGGCGGCGCCACGGTGCTGGCGAAGAACACACGCACCATCTCTACAGGCTCTCCTCCAACCCCGTCCCCGCGGCCCTTCTCAATGGCTAGGCACCGCAGGACGCGCGCGGTTGCATGGAGCCAATTCGTCGTCCGGCGCTAGAGCACCCTACTGACGACTGAAGCCATTCTTTGGGAATGGATGAATGCTCTGTCGGCCGCGGGGACCCGGCGTTTGGCAGCAGAGGGTTACCGTAGGTGTCATGCGGACGCCCGCATCGAGGTCGTGTCATTCCAGGCCGTACAGCTTTACGAAGCGAGGTCCGACAAAGAGCCGCCGCTTGATTCCTGAGCGCTGCGTCGCAGCGCCTACTCCACCGCGACGACCGGCAGCACCGGCCCTTTGCTGGGGCTGGTGACTCCCCCGATGCGCAGCGTGATGGGCAGCGCCCGGCCGCTGGTGTGGAAGCCGGGCACGCGCAGATTGAGCTGGTAGACGCCGACCGAGCCGGGCAGCAGGCCGCTCCAGTCCACGATGACCTCCGACTGCTTGTAACGAGGATCGCCGAAGTACACCTGCACCTTCTGGGTCACCGCCAGCGGGCTCGATGGCGCCGGAGCGCCGGCCGTCACCCTGCCCCCGGTGGTCACTCCCAACCCGGCGGCGAACATCGTCAACCGCTCGTCGCGCCGTGCGGGACGGTCTTGGGTGACCGGGCTGCCGTCGGCGTGGTACAAAGCGGGCTGGCCATCGGCGGTGGCGAACACCGCCGGCGCAACCTTGGCCACCGTGATTTGAACCGGGTTCGCGGCAGCCTGCCGGTCGATCGAGCGCACCACCAGCGGATAGCGGCCCGCCGCCAGCTCCGGCGGAATCTGCGCGTTAATCTGGCTGTCGGAGGTCAGCAGCAGCGGCAGCGGCTGATTGTTCAGCGTGACGCAAGCCGCTCCCAGCGTCGTGGGCAGGTTGCCGCCGGAGGGCGCTGTCGCGCTCGCCGCCAGGTTTCTTCCGAACACCGATACCAAGGTTCCCGGCGCGACCTGCGGCTGGAAACTGGCGACGTTCACCACGCCGTTGGCGGGAACCAGCGGCCGGTCCGCGGGCGCCACCGGCGTCAGCGGCACAACGCTCAGTCCGCTGGTGGTCAGGACATACGCCGTGGTTCCGGCCGCGTCCAGGGCCATGGTGCGGCCGCTCACGCGCTGGATCTGATTGCCCACCACGCGCGCCAGCGGCCCTTCCAGCGCCGGGACCGACCGCATGGCCGCGCCCGTGTTGATGTCCACGATCTCCACCGTGGGCGGCTGGCTGACGGCGTTCAACTGATTGGCGTTGGCCACCACCGGCTGCGAAAAACGAGCGAACGTACCCGTCCCTCCGGCCGCCACCGCCGCGATGGGAACACTGGTGGTCGTCGGGCCGCCCCGGTTGGGCAGGCCTCCCGGCAAAGGCGGCAGAGGCAGCGACGGCGTGGACGCGACCGGCGTCAGCGCCTGGTTCAACACCAGCCCGTTGACCACGTAGTATTGTCCCCGCGGCCCGGCGGCCACCGGACCGTAGTATCCGCTCATCGGCGCCAGCGTCGGCTGGTTGTTGGCGAACAACTGCCGGCTCGGCACCCATTCGTCGATCGCGGCGTCATACAAATAGGCCACTCCGTTTCCAGCCAGCAGCAGCGTGAACTCCCCGTTGGGGGTCGACACCATGGTCTGGGTCGGTCCCGGCAAAGTGCGGGCGTTGTTGAATACCACCGGATTCAGCGTCCGCGGGATGGCTTCGTTGCCCACGATCTTCCAGAGCGTCGCGGTATTGGCGCCGGAGGAGACGATCACCTGCGGCCCGCGCTGAGTGGGCGCGATGACCTGCGGAGTGGCCAGCGCCACGTTCGAGTTGAACGGAAGCGGCGGGAATCGGACTCGCCCCACCTGCAGCATGCGGTCCAGGTCCACCACGCTGATCGACTCCGAGCCGGTGTTGGCCACGTATAGCGTCACCCCGTCGGTTCCGAAGGCCATCGAGTGGGGGAGTTGCCCCACTTTGATCGGCGTCAGGAACTTGCGCGCGCGCACATCGAACACTTCCACCCGGTTCATTCCCGAATTGGCGATGTAGAGGCGATTCCGGGTGCTGTCCATCAGGATGTCGAACAGCCCTTCCTGATCGGAGGCATTCACCGCCACCGGCATCAACTCGCCGCGTGCGTCGGCGTCCCGATTGTTCTGGAATACCTTGACGTTGGCCGGGATGTTGATCGCCTCGTTAGACTGGATCAGGAAATTATGCGGCGCCACGGTTCCCATAGCGCGCCCGGCCAAGGGGTTGAAGCGAAAGCTTACCATCGTCCCGGATGGCGTGTTCTGCATCTGCACGAGCGGGGAAGTCTGCGCCACACCGGCCTGGGCCCCTGCGGCCGGGCCCCCAAACCCGCCAAACCCGGCGGCGCCGCCGCCCGCGCCGCCACCCCCTGGCGCGATGATGATGATGACCCCGCCGCCCGGCCCGCCGCCGCCCGGCCCGCCGAAACCACCCAGTCCGCCCGGCGCCGCCGGCAACATGAGCAATTGCGCCGAGGCCGTCAGACGTCCCCGGCCCGCGTTGGTCACCGGCACGCCGGCCGTGCGCTTGTCCGCCACCACCCCGCACTGGTCGTTAGCCAGCAACACCACGGGGCTCTCCGGGACGGCAATGGGATTCTGAAGAATCTGGTTCACCGGCAGAATCAGAAAGCCCGATTCCGAGAGCCCAAACACCGTGCCGCCGTCGTTGGTGGTCGCCATCTTGCCGGCCAGGCTCTCCGGAAGTTGCAGCCCCAGGGCGAGCAGCAGATTGTCCGGGTCGTTCAGCAGCAACCGGCTGACATTGGGGCGCGCCGCCGGGTTCTGCACGGGCGCGATGTTGAAGGCCGAGTACAGAGTCTGGCCGTCGGGCGAGAACACGCTGCCGCCCTGGTTCTGCTGGGTGTTGAAGTTGTTGGCGGCGCCGCCTGGGAACGAGAAAGGTGCGTTGGCCGCATTCTGCTGCGCCAATACCGACAGCGTGTCGGTCTCAAACAGCGTGAGCCCGGCCATGAACTT
>JACOSH010000594.1 GCA_016178945.1 Acidobacteriota bacterium | reverse complement strand
CCAGGCGCCGGGTGATCGCTCCCAGCGCGTCCGGCGGGCGCAACCCGGCGCGCACGGCCGCCGGACGCAGCCATCCCCGCCAGGCCGCCTCCGCCGGCCGCACCACTCCGGCCACTTGGTGCCGCGCCGCCAGCGTCTCGACCGCCGCCGCGGGCATGCCGCCGCCCGCGCCGAGAATCACGATCCGCATGCGGACCGAGCATACCACCGCCCATCCCGGCCCGTCCAACCAGCGATTGCCCACTTCCGATACAATGTTCACTCCTGGAGGTGACATGAGACCAATCGCGACCATCCTCGCCGCCGCTCTGGCTGTAACGCTGTCGGCGCCGGCGCAGTCCACCTACAAGCCCAAACGCGTCAACAAGGCCATCGAGCTGCTGGCGCAGGACCAGCCCGTGTACTACACCGGCGGTCATGGCGGATACGAAGAGGGCAAGAAACTGGCCCAGACCTGGGCCGACTACCTTAACTACGAGCTGGAGCACGGCGCCTTCGACATGCCCAAGCTGCGCGACTTCATGCGCGGGCTGGTGGATGGCGGACCCACCAAGAGCGGTCACCGCACGCCCGCCGTGATCGTCACCATGCCGGTGGTGGGCCTGGACGAGATGACCATTCGCGTCAACTCCTGGGTCATCCAGCAAGTGCTGGCCTGCGGCGTTCACGGCATCCTGCTGTGCCATGCCCGCACGCCGGAAGCGGTGCGGGCCTTTGTCGAGGCCACCCGCTACCCGTTCGCCGAGAAAGCCATGGGCCTCAACGAAGGGCTGCGCGGCAGCGGCAGCCAGGGCTTCGCCGCGCAGATCTGGGGCATCCCGGCGGGCGAGTACATCAAGGTCGCCGACCCCTGGCCACTCAATCCCAAGGGCGAGATCATGCTGGGTCTCAAGATCGAGGACAAGTACGCGCTGGAGAATGCCGAGAAGACCTCCAAAATCCCAGGCATCTCTTTCGCCGAGTGGGGACCGGGCGACATGGGTTGGTCGCTGGGGCTGCTGAATGCCCACGACCCGCCCTATCCTCCCATCATGCAGCACGCCCGGGCTCGCGTATTCGCGGCCACCAAGGCGGCCAAGATCGCCTTCCTCGATCAGACCCGGGTGGTCGACGTCGAGGAGCAGATCAAGGCCGGCGTGCGAATCGGCTCCGGCCGCCAGGACGCCGCCGACAAAGGCCGCAAGTTCACCAAGCGCGAGATGCCCTGGTAGCTACCAGTTGGTGATCGACCCGTCCGGGCGGCGGAACATCTGGATCGGCCGCGACCGGTCGGTCACCTCCGCCGCCAGCCTCAGCGGCTGGGTGTCCAACTCGACGCCCAGACCCGGCCGCCGGTTGGGCCACAGCTTGCCGTTCTTGAAGTCGTAGTGCCGCGGCAGGTGCGGCTCGTTGCGCGGCCCGGCGCCGGTCATCTCCATCAGAACCGGTCCGGAGAACGCGCCGCAGCAGTGCACCAGCGCCGCCTCCGACACCGGCCCGGTGAAGTGCGGCACCAGCCCCACGTAGTGCGTCTCGCACAGCGCCGCCAGCTTCACGAATTCGGTGATGCCTCCGCAGTTGGGGATGGTGACCCGGCTGTAGTCGATCAGGCGCTGCTCGATCAGCTCGTTGATGTCCCAGCGGTCGCCGTACTGCTCGCCCACGGCGATCGGCACCTTTACCTGCGCGCGCACGTTCTTGTACACGCCGGGATTCTCCGAGCGCACCAGGTCTTCGCAGAAGTACGGCTCCAGATCTTCAATCAGGCTGCTCAGGCGCACCGCGTCGGCCAGATCCAGGCGGGTGTGGTAGTCGATCGCCCAGTCGCCGTCCTTGCCGACTCCCTCGCGGATCTGCCGGCATTGCTCGACCGTTTTGTGGACCATCTGCTTCGACTGGAAGGGCGCGCCGCCGCCCGGATCGGCGACCGAGGTGCGGAAGGCGCGGAAGCCCGCCTCGACGCAGGCCCGCGCGGTCTCCTTCAGATCGCCCTTCCGCGGAAAGCCGGTCGAGTAGCACTCGACATGCTCCCGCGCCAGCCCGCCCAGCAATTCGTACACCGGCACGCCCAGCGCTTTGCCCTTGATGTCCCACAAGGCCATGTCGATGGCTCCCAGCGCATGCAGCTTCTCGCGCCCGGCCGGGTAGAAGTAACCGCGATACATCATCTGCCAGAGATGTTCGATGCGCATCGGGTCTTCGCCGATAATCATCGCCCCGCATTGCTCGACAGCGTCCTTGAAGCCGCCCTCCCCGATCCCCGTGATGCCTTGGTCGGTTTCCACCGTGACCACATGGAAGCTCTGGTTGATCATCGGCCGCGTGTTCGGGTTCAGGTAGAAACGCACGCGTGTGATCTTCATCGCGGAGGGCGCCGCCGCCGCCGGCCTGCCCAAAGCCAGGGCCGGTCCGGCCAGGGCCGACTTGAAAAAGCTTCTTCGTTTCATCAGCGACACCATACCACGTACTACCGGATCACGTACAATACCGGGAATGAAACGCCTCCTGTGGCTCGCCGCCCCCGCCCTGCTCGCCCAGAGCGCTTTGCCCGGCCTGGACTACCAGGTGGTCCCCAATTGGCCGCTGCTGCCCGCGGGATGGAACTTCCGCGAAACCCCCGGCATCGCCGCCGACGCCCGCGGCCACGTCTACGTCATCCACCGCGGCGACCACCCGGTGATGGAATTCGACCGCGACGGCAAGTTCCTCCGTGCATTCGGCGAGGGTCTCTTCGACCGCCCGCATGCCGTCCGCATCGATCCGGAAGGCAACATCTGGACCGTGGACGACACCTCGCACGTGGTCCTCAAGATGGACCCGGCCGGGCGCGTGCGCAGGGTGCTGGGCCGCTGGCGAGCGGCCAGCGACTCGTCCAGCTCCATGACCGCCAAGCCACCCGCCGGCGTCCAGCGCGGGCTGCGCGACGAGGATATCTTCAAGTTCAACCGCCCCACCGACATCGCCTTCGGCCCCGCCGGCGACCTCTACGTCAGCGACGGATACGGCAACTCCCGCGTGGTGAAGTTCTCGCGCGACGGCACGTTCCTCAAGGAATGGGGCCGCAAAGGAAACGGGGAGGGCGAGTTCAACACGCCCCACTCGATCGCCGTCGATAAACAGGGGCGCGTCTACGTGGCGGATCGCGAGAACTATCGCATCCAGGTCTTCGACGCCGACGGCAAGTTCCTGCGGCAATGGGCCGAGTTGGGAGCGCCCTGGGGCCTCTACATCACCCCCGACCAGACGCTCTACATGTGCGACGGCTACAACAACCGCGTGTTGAAAATGACTCTGGACGGCAAGATCCTGGGCGCTTTCGGCGGCCCTGGC
Organism: Acidobacteriota bacterium; assembly: GCA_016178945.1. Lineage (GTDB taxonomy): Bacteria > Acidobacteriota > Terriglobia > Bryobacterales > Bryobacteraceae > JACOSH01. Next base: position 1,535 of record JACOSH010000594.1, on the reverse strand, counting down.
CGGTTACCCGGCCAGTTCAGCTTCGTGCATCATTTGTCAGTGGGACCCGACGGCTCCGTCTACACAGCGGAGATCCTGAACTGGCGCCCCCAGAAGTTCGCGCACAAGTAGCCGTCCTAGCGCGCTGCCTCGGCCCACTGCCGCGGCCCCTTCCAGCCGTCGGGAGGCCGGTTGCTGGGGCGAATGCCATTCTCCGGGTGCAGTTTCTGCCAGGCCTCGATGCGGGCCGCCAAATCTTTTGCGACTTCCGGATTCTGGGCGGCCAGGTCATTCTGCTCGTTGGGATCTTCTTCGATGCGGAACAGGTAGTCCTGGCCGCCGTCGCGAACCAGTTTCCACTGCTTGTGCCGCACCGCCAGCCGGCCGTCCACGGCGAAGAACAGATCCTCGCGCCGGCGATTCTCGCCCTTGACGATCGCCGGCCACATGTCGCGGCCATCCAGCGGCTTCGTGGCGCCAGGTTTGATGCCGGCGGCCGAGCAGAGCGTGGGAAAAATATCCAGATTGGTGATCACCTGCGCGACCTTCCGTCCCCCCTGAACCTGCGCGGGCCAGCGGACCACCGTCGGCACCCGAATACCGCCTTCGAAAGTGGTTGCCTTGCCGGCCCGCAGCGGCGTGTTGACCGCGCCCTGCTGGAGCGGCCCGCCGTTGTCGCTATGGAATAACACCAGGGTGTTGCGGGTCAGCCCCTCGGCTTCCAACGTGGCCAGGATCTTGCCGATGGCCGTATCCAGAGCGTCGACCATGGCCGCATAGGTGCGCTGCCTGGGATCGGAGATGTAGGCGTACTTGTCGATCAACGCCGCCGGCGCCTGAAGTGGCGCATGGGGCGCGTTGAAAGCGACGTAGAGAAACAGCGGCTTGGCCTTATTGCGCGAGCGGATCAGCCGCTGGGCCTCGGACGCGAACAACTCGGTGGAATAGCCTTCTTCGATCACGGTCTTGCCGTCCCGCTGCCAGTCGATGCCGCCCTCGCGCTGGTGCGTGTAGTAGTCGATGGCGCCGTTGACGTGGCCGTAGTAATGGTCGAATCCGCGCGCGTTGGGCAACTGCGCGGCCCTGGAATGGCCCAGATGCCACTTGCCGGCCATGGCGGTTTCGTAGCCGTTGGCTCTCAGGGTTTCCGGCAACAGGTGTTCGTCCAGGGGCAAACCGCCGCGCTCCCACGGGCGGACCACCGAATAGATCACCCCGGTCCGCATCGACGAGCGGCCCGTCATCAATCCGGCGCGCGTGGGCGAGCATACTGGGTAGACGTAATACCGCTCCAGCTCCACCCCCTCCCGCGCCAGCCGGTCGATGTTCGGCGTCTGGTGCTTGGCCCCGTGAAAACCGACATTGGCCCAGCCCAGATCGTCGGCCAACAGGAAGACGATGTTGGGCCGGTCCGCGGCAAAGGCGCCGGCCAGCGCCAGAAGGAAAGTTAGAGCGGTTTTCATTGCGGAACCTCTTCTATAGTGTAGACTTGACACAAGGAGAACAACCATGCCGTTTTGTCCGAATTGCGGTAGTGCCGCGGAGACCGCCTTCTG
>JACOSH010000142.1 GCA_016178945.1 Acidobacteriota bacterium | reverse complement strand
GCTGGGCGCCCTGTTCGAGGTCACCAATCGAGTCTCCACCGCCACAATCCTGCCCACTGACGACCATGTGGCGCCCGATGGCCGGGTGATGGAGGTGTTGAGCGAACATATGTGCCAAGGATGGCTGGAAGGCTACCTGCTCACCGGCCGGCACGGCTTCTTCTCGTCCTACGAGGCCTTCATCCACATCGTGGACTCGATGTTCAATCAACACGCCAAGTGGCTGAAGGTGACCCGGGACATCCCCTGGCGGCGGCCGACCGCCTCTCTCAACTACCTGCTGAGCTCGCACGTCTGGCGGCAGGATCATAACGGCTTCAGCCACCAGGACCCCGGATTCATCGACCACGTGGTCAACAAGAAGGCCGAAATTGTGCGCGTCTATCTACCGCCTGACGCCAACACGCTGCTCTCGGTGGCCGACCATTGCCTGCGCAGCCGCAACTACGTCAACGTGATTGTGGCCGGCAAGCACCTGGAATTGCAGTGGCTCGACATGGACGCGGCCATCCGCCACTGCACCGCCGGCATCGGCATCTGGGATTGGGCCAGCAACGATCAGGGCGCCGAGCCCGACGTGGTGATGGCCTGCTGCGGCGACATCCCCACGGTCGAGACGCTGGCCGCCGTGGACCTGCTGCGCCGCGAGGCGCCCGGCCTCAGGATGCGCGTCGTAAACATCGTCGACCTGATGACGCTACAGCCGGCCTCGGAACATCCCCACGGGCTCTCCGACAAGGAGTACGACTCGATCTTCACCACCGATAAGCCGATCATCTTCGCGTTTCACGGCTATCCCTGGCTCATCCATCGCCTGGTGTATCGCCGCGCCAACCAGCGCCTGCACGTGCGCGGCTACAAGGAAGAAGGAACCATCACTACGCCCTTCGACATGTGCGTGTTAAACGACATCGACCGCTTCCACCTGGCCATGGACGTCCTGGACCGCGTGGAGCGTTTCCGCGACCTGGGCGCGCACACCCGGCAGCGCCTGAAGAACAAGCTGATCGAGCACCAGCACTACATCGTGCGCCACGGCGAGGACATGCCGGAAATCCAAAACTGGAGTTGGCCCGCCTCCGGAAAGAGCTAGAACCGCAGCTTCATGGCCATCTGAATCTGCCGCATGGGCGTGTTGAACAGCAGCGACGAGATCACGCCCGCGCTGCCTGTCCCGATCGACGACCCGGGGCCCGCGAACTGCGGATGGTTGAGCGAATTGAACAGTTCCACCCGGAACTGGTGCTCGAACCGCTCGCGGAACCGCGTGTTCTTGATCACCGAAAAGTCCAGGTTAAACTGCCTGGGCTGGCTGAGAATGTCGCGGCCTGAGTTGCCGTAGGCGCCGGTGTTGTCCGTGGTGGGCGCGAAGGCCGCCAGGTCGAACCAGCGGTCGGTTTTCGGATTGTCCAGCTTGCCCGTTCCGATCCGGTTCGGACGGTTGCCCGTACCCGTGGACAGCAATCCCTGTTGCTGGGTGACCGTGAATGGCAGCCCCGATCGCACCAGTAGAATGCTGTTCACTTGCCACCCGCCGATCAGCTTGTTCGCCACCGCCCCCGCGCTGCCGCCGATCGCCTGTCCCTTGCCGAAGGGCAGTTCGTAGTTCACGCTGGAAGTGAGATTGTGGCGGATATCGAACTGCGCCAGGCCTTTGTCCTGGTTGAAATTGTAGGCGTTCAACGTGGCGCCCTCGGTGTCGGAGACGATGTCGATGGTCTTGCCGAACGTGTACGAGTGGATGAACATCAGGCCCCGCGAGAAGCGTTTGGTCAACTTGGTCTGCAGCGCGTGGTAGCTGGAGTAGCCGCGGCTTTGCACCTGCGACAGCCCGCGCAGCAGCGGAGACAACCGGATGTAGGGCCGGTTCACGTCCTGGCTGGTGACTCCCAGGACGGGCGGCGCCTGGTTGATATCCTGCTTCACCACCAGATGCGTGCCCCGCGCGCCCGCGTAGGCAACCTCCAAAAGGTAGTTCGAGGTGATCGCCCGCTGCACGTTGAGGTTCCACTGTTGCGCGTAACCGTCCTTGAAATTCGGGTCAAAGATGGAGCGCGTCGCCCCAGCCGGCGCCCGGTTGGGATCCACGGCCGGAGGCGGCGGCAACCCGGCGCTCAACCGCAGCGCCGGCAATAGCGAGGTCGTCAGCGACTGCGATAGCAGGAAGGGAGGGTTGCTCGACTTCTGCGAAGATGTGCCGGTCATCGGGTTGTTCCAAAAGATGCCGTACCCCCCGCGCAGAATCGTATGCCCGTTGCCGGAGGCGTCCCAGGCGAAACCGATCCGCGGCGCGAAGTCCTTCTTGGGCGTGAATTGCAGCTCGCGGCCGATCGTCCGCCCATCCGAGAGCTTGGCATCCGGCGAGGCGAGGATGAACTTCCCGGTGGCCGGGTCGAGATTGGACTGGCGGTCGTGTACTTCCACGTACGGCACGAACAGGTCATAACGCAGACCCACGTTGAGGGTCAGCCGGGAACTGACGCGGATGTCGTCCTGCACGTAGGCGCCGTACTCCGGCCTTCGCTCGCCGACCACGCCGTCGATCAAACCCCGCTGGATGCTGGTGGGATAGCCCAGCAGGAAGGTCGCGGCGGAAAACCCCGTAGTCGGATTGATCGTGCACCCGCTCGCAATCCCCGCGCAATTGGAGGTCAGGGGCGCCTGGAAGTTGAACGTTCCCAGAATGCTGTCCGCGTTGAACACGTTGCGGCGCCGCCGCGTGAAGTTGAATCCGGTCTTGATCGTGTGCCGCCCCCGGACATACGTGACGTTGTCGAAGTACTGAAAGGTGTCCAGAAACGTGAGCAGGGGCTGATTGCCGTTCGCCCCCAGGTTCTGAATGTCGCCCGGCGTGAACGTGATCTGGGACATGGCCGTGGCGCTGTCCCGGATGTTGATTCCCGGAATCCCCACCTTCTCCGCCTGGTTCGTGCCGGCGTCGATCGACGTCAGCTTGATGGCGAACCGGCTGAAACCGAACCGGAATTCGTTCAGCAGCCTGGGGCTGAAGGTGTGGGTGTCGTTGAGCGCCAGGCCTTGCGCCCGCACCAGCCCCGTGCCCGCTCCGAAGGTCACTCCCGCATCGCCATGCTCCAGCGTGGCTGGCAGGAACCGCTCCGTCCGCTCCAGGCTGTAGCGCGCGAAGGCGTGATTGTTCGATCCGAAGTTCTGGTCCACCTTGACGTCGAACTGATCGTCCTGCCGCGTCAGCACGGGATTCCGGAGGTAGTTGCTGATGGTCTGTCCGTTGGCCGCGCGCTGTCCCGGCACGTTCGGCAGCGGATAGAGCTGCTCGAGAATATTCTTCGACGCCGGATCGAAGCGCGCCGTGGGAATCCGGTTGCCGGCG
>JACOSH010000592.1 GCA_016178945.1 Acidobacteriota bacterium | reverse complement strand
CGATCCACAGCAGTCCCAGCAGGCTGGGCACGATGAAGGCCACCCGCCAGCCGAAGCGCGTGGTGAGCCAGACCACCAGCGGCGTGGCGATGATAGTCCCGACCATGGTGCCGCCGTTGAAGATCCCGACTCCGAGCGCCCGTTCGCGCGGGGGAAACCACTGCGCGATCACCTTGGTGGCGCCGGAAAAGTTCCCGCACTCTCCCGTCCCCAGCCAAAAGCGCAGCAGGCTGAAGTGCATCACAGACCGGGCCGCTCCGTGCAACAGGTTCGCCATTGACCACCAGACCACGGCGAAGGTGAAGCCGCGGCGCACGCCCCAGCGGTCCATCAGCATCCCCATGGGGAACTCCCCCAGCGTCATCCCGAGCTGGAAACTGGCCACAATGAAGGCGTACTGCTGGTTCGACATCCGGTATTGGTCGCGCAGCACCGGGGCCACCACCGAGAGCGCCTGGCGGTCCACGAAGTTGATGACCGTGGCTAAAAACAGCAGGGCTAAGATGCGCCAGCGAACTCCATAAGGGAAACCCAGTATTCTCTCGCCTGTGGACACCTCGTTATACTACAAGCAAATGCCTCCCGAAGCGACGCCCCCCGCGGCGGAGCCGGCCGAGCCGGAAACGCTCGTCCCCGTCGAGATGCCGCCGGATCTGACCCGGCTCGACTACGGCCTGGACTCCCCGTCGATGGTCAAGACGCTAGCCATCCTGGGCGGCGCGGTGCTGCTGCTATGTTTCCTGATGCGGGGTCCCGCCGGCGCCTCCTTCGCCTCCGCGCCGCTGACTTCGTTGCGCTGGGCCGGCATGCTGTGCCTGCTCCAGGCCGGCTTGATGTGGTGGAGCAGCAGCTCGGGAAAGCTGCAGGAGCGCGACCTGATGCTGGAGTCGCTGGAATGGCGCGGCGACGAGCAGGTGTTGGACGTGGGCTGCGGCCGCGGCCTGATGATGATCGGGGCCGCCAAGCGGCTGACCACCGGCCGGGCCGTGGGCGTCGACGTGTGGCGGTCCGCGGACCTCAGCGACAACTGGTCGGAGGCGGTCTGGGACAACGCGCGCGCCGAGGGGGTCGAGGACCGCATCGATGTGCGCGACGGCGACATGCGCCAGTTGCCGTTCGCGGACGCCTCGTTCGACGTGGTGCTCTCCAGCCTGGCGCTCACGTCGCTCTCCAAGGATGCGGACCGCCGCCAGGCCATCGATGAAATCACGCGGGTGTTGCGGCCGGATGGCCGCGTGGCCCTGCTGGAGTCGAGCGGCACGAAACGGTATGAAGAGGCCTTCCGCGGCGCCGGCTTCAGGAAAGTCGAGCGGTCCGGCTACCGGCTGCGGATTTTCCCGCCCGCGCGCGTGGTGGTTGCGGCCAGGGGCGGCGCCGCGCCAGCAAATGCCGGTTGAGATCGCCCACCGACGCGAATAGCCCCTCATAGCCCGCGGACCCCAGCCCCGGGGCGCGGTTGGAAGTCCGAAAATCCCGCGGCCGGAACAGATCGGTGGCGGCAATCACGGCCACGCCCATGGCCCGGTACTCCTGCGTGCCCCGCGCCCAGGCGCGCTCCCGGTCGATCCACAAGGCAAATCCCATTGGTAGATTATGGCGGGTACCGGCTATTGTGGCCAGCCCGTTTCCATAAACCCTCCGCCTTAAGGCCCTCTGGAGCTCCTGGCCACTGTTGCGCCCTACCCCTTACTGACGAGGCTGGCCTTCTCAAGGAACGAGGACGCCTTATCCAGTTCGTCCTTTCCAACAGACCAACCGAATTGAGGCATGAGCTCGCTTATCTGGTCGAGGGTCGCCTTCCCCTTGAGGTGTGTCAACGCGAAATACGCCTTGGCTGCGATGGAGAGCTCCATGTAGCTCAAGTTACCGCCCTCTTGGACTATCGCCGAGGCAGCCTGAATCTTCGACCACAGTTCAGGGTGCTTCATGGCCTTGCACTCGGCAGAGGCCTTGCCATCCTCGGTGAGCGCGAAGTCGTAACGCGCGATCTCAAAGCCGTGATGGTCCACACCCCAACCTGAAGAGGATTCATCCAAGAACCCGAGAGACTTCAGGTCAAGGTTAGCAGCAGCCACAGCGGATGAGTATGGTCCGTAGTAGTGGGGCCCGTAGCCCAGATCGGCGTCCAGGATCACCGAGAGAAAATACATTCGCTTTTGTAGCATCGTTTTTCCGCGGATGCTGCCCCCGAAGGCCTTGTATCCTAGCAGGACCAAGTCCCTGATCGTGTAATCATTCAGCATTGCCAAATTCCTCCAGCGCTTTCAGTATCGGGTCGCGTAGTGTTTTGTGGAGATCCCGACGCTGTGTGGGATTCTCGTATTCGACCGGGGCATAAACCGCAAACCTGGCCTCGGTCGGCTCACCGCTCAGTGACCGGAATAGATCAGACTCATTCTCGAAAGTGGTTGGTGCGTCGTTGTCGCGCCGCACCAGAATCGGTCCTTCGTCATTTCGCGACATCTCCCGAACAGCTTTGCCCTTGTAGGAGTTTACGATGACGAACTTCGAGGGGTCCACCAGATCTGTAGTGAGCCGCACGCCGGCTGTCTGGACTATGTCCGCGAGACTCTGTTCCAGCGCCCGGCGCCGCGCCCGGTTCTTGGGCTTGGTGATGGATTCGACGGCTTCGCGGCAACTTCGCGGAAGTCCGGTCAGCTTTCCCAGAAAGACCTGCTTGAGCAGGCGCCTCTCCGCAAGGCGCAAAACCATCTCGTTGCAGTACTTGCCCTTCAGCTTCTCGTCCCCGAACGTAAGCATGAACCGGGCATCGTCCCAGCCCCCATAATTCTTGACGAACTTCTCTTCACCGTCGTAGGAATAGAGATTCCGCATATCGTCGATCTCATCATCATCGACGCCCAGGACGATTGACCGGACCACCATGTTGTCCGTGATAAGACGCACCCGATGAGTGTATACCTGCGCCGTCAGGTAATGCTTGGCTAGGACGAATTGCTCAAGGGCATGAACGCCGTCGTGTGTGATCGCCAGGTGTCGCGCCCCACTCGGGGGATCTGGAAAATCCAGCAGCTCGCGGTGCAATTGCTGGAGGTCGTAGATACCGTACTTTACCCCGCAGTAATAGCTGTCGCGCAACTTGTCGGCGTCCAGTGGACCAGAAACGATATCGCGCAAGACCGGCTCGCCGTAGCCTTGCGAAAGCAGCGCCTCGATCCTCTCCAGCGGCTTCTGTCCAAGGAGTCTCTGCAGCTCAGGGTCCGAGCGCAACAGGTCCTGGGTGACGAGTTCGTGAATCTTGGCCGGATTGTCGCCCTTCAAGCGTTCGCCCAGTTTCGAGCGGTCAGCGAAGATCTCCAGCTCCTTCGGAAACGTGGGAAAAGGGGCCATGCCCCAGGTCGTGCAGCAGTGCCGAGAACCGGACAAGGCGTGTGTCCTCGGCACTGAACTTGAACACGTCGCACAGCAGGCTGCTCACGTGAAAGACGCCAAGTGTATGCTCGAAGCGCGTGTGGAGCGCACCTGGATAAACAAGGTTGGCGAAGGCAAGCTGGCGGATGCCGCGCAGCCGCTGAAAGGCTTTGGTGGCAACGATATCCGCTTCCTCGCCGGACAAGCGAATGAATTCATGGACCGGATCGCGCACTGTCCTGGGTTCGCTCATGCGCTAAGACATTTCAGGAGTTCTTTGTTTGACCAGTATAGGCCCTTGCCACAGTTCGCCACAAGCCATGGGCGGCTTCTGGCGTAACGTGCTGGAAGGGCGACTCCTGTTCTCTTCTGAAGGGCGGTGTGACTCTCCTGCCCCCCATAGTAGAATGGATCTGAGCGTGTCCCCTCGGAGATCAACCGCCTTTCATGATTGAGAAAAACGGATACATCCGTGACCTGTTTCGGCAGCCGCTCGGCGCGCCGGTGGCGGCCCTGGGGTGGGTCAAGACCCGCCGCGACAGCAAGGGCGTGCACTTCATCCAGCTCAATGACGGGTCCTGTTTCCAGGATCTCCAGGTGGTGGTGGAGGCCGGAGCGATCCCCGAGGCCACCCTCCTCCACGCCACCACGGGCGCCTGCCTGCGCGTCTCCGGAGAGCTGATCGCCTCCCCGGGAGCCGGCCAGGCCGTGGAGCTGAAGGCGCGCGAGATCCACGTGTACGGTCCCGCCGACCCGGCCACGTACCCGCTCCAGAAGAAGGGCCACAGCATGGAGTTTCTGCGCGAGATCGCGCACCTGCGCACGCGCAGCAACACCTTCGGCGCCGTCTTCCGGGTCCGCAACGCCCTCAGCTTCGCCATCCACAAGTTTTTCCAGGAGCGCGGCTTCATCTGGGTCCACGCCCCGATCATCAGCGGATCGGACGCCGAGGGCGCGGGCCGCATGTTCCAGGTCACCACTCTCGACCTGATGAACGTCCCTCGACAGGGCGGGCAGATCGACTACACCCAGGACTTCTTCGGCAAGTCCACCAACCTCACCGTCAGCGGCCAGCTTGAAGCCGAGATCTTCGCGCTGGCGTTCTCCAACGTGTACACATTCGGTCCCACCTTTCGCGCCGAGAATTCGAACACGCCCCGCCACCTGGCCGAGTTCTGGATGATCGAGCCGGAGATGGCCTTCTGCGACCTGGACGGCAACCGCAAGCTGGCCGAAGCGTTTCTGAAAGACATCATCGCCCACGTCCTGGACCACTGCCGGCCGGACCTGGAGTTTTTCAACAAGCGCATCGACCCAACGGTGCTGGAAACCCTGGAGCACGTGGCCGCGAGCAGTTTCGAGCACGTGACCTACACCGAGGCGGTGCGGCTGCTGGAGAAGGCCCGCGACCAGGGCCGCGCCTGGGAGTTCCCGGTCTTCTGGGGCGCCGACCTGCAGAGCGAGCACGAGCGCTACCTCACCGAAGAGGTGTTTCGCAAGCCCGTGGTGGTCACCGACTATCCCAAAGAGATCAAGGCGTTCTATATGCGCCTGAACGAGGACGAAAGGACCGTCCGGGCCATGGACGTGCTGGCGCCGCGCATCGGCGAGATCATCGGCGGCAGCCAGCGCGAGGAACGCCACGACGTGCTGCTGTCCAAGATCCGCGCCCAGGGACTGCGGGAACAAGACTACTGGTGGTACCTGGAATTGCGCAAGTACGGCACCGCGCCGCACGCCGGGTTCGGTCTGGGGCTGGAGCGCATGATGATGTACCTGACCGGCATGAAGAACATCCGGGATGTGATCCCGTTCCCGCGGACGCCCGGCTCGGCCGAGTTCTAGCATGCGCCCGTCCCACATCGTGATCATCGGCGCGCCGCTCGACCTGGGCCAGGACCGCCGCGGCGTGGACATGGGGCCGTCGGCGGTCCGGGTGGCCAACCTGAACCAGCGCATCGCGTCGCTGGGATACGAGGTGGAGGACCTGGGCAACGTGCCGGTGGATCAGCGCGAGCGCCTGGAGCAGGGCGATCCCCGCGCGCGCTATCTCGGGCGGATCGCCGATGCCTGCCGCCGCCTGGGACTCATCGTGGACCAGACCGCCACGGCGGGACGCGTTCCGCTGGTGCTGGGCGGCGATCATTCGGTCGCCATCGGCACGGTCGCGGGAGTCTCCCGGGCCTTGCGCCGGCAGAAGAAGAAGCTGGGACTGATCTGGATCGACGCCCACGCCGACATGAATACTCCGGAAACCAGCCCCAGCGGCAACGTCCACGGCATGCCGCTGGCGTGCTGCGCCGGGCTGGGTCCCAGGGAGCTAACCCATCTGTTCGGCTTCGCGCCCAAGGTCGAGCCGCGCAACGTGGCGCTGGTAGGCGTGCGGGACGTCGATCAACTGGAGAAGGAGCACGTCCGCAACTCCGGAGTGCGGGCGTTCACCATGCGCCACATCGACGAGCGCGGCCTGCGCTCGGTGATGGAGGAAGCCATCGCCATCGCTTCGGACGGCACGGCCGGCTTGCATCTCTCGCTGGACATGGACTACGTGGACCCGCGCGAGGCCCCCGGCGTCGGCACGCCTGTGCGCGGCGGCGGCACCTACCGGGAGGCGCACCTGGCCATGGAAATGATCTGCGACTCGCGGCGCATGCTCTCGATGGAGGTAGTGGAAGTGAATCCGGTGATCGACGAGGTGAACCGCACGGCCGACCTGGCGGTGGAGCTGGTGATGTCGGCTCTGGGGAAGAGGATTCTATGAAGACTCGCGTGGCGGTATTGCATGGCGGGCGCAGCGGCGAGCACGAAGTCTCGCTGCGATCGGCCAAGGCCGTGATGGAGGCGCTGGACCCGGCGCGCTACGAAGTGGTCCCGTACTTCATCGGCAAGGAAGGCAAGTGGTCGCCGCGGCCCATCCTGCCCGAGCCCGGCGCCAATCCCGGAATCGACGTGGTCTTCCCGGTCCTGCACGGCACCTTCGGCGAAGATGGGACCGTGCAGGGACTGCTCGAGCTGGCGGACCTGCCCTTCGTCGGACCCGGCGTGCTGGCCTCGTCCATCGCCATGGACAAGGAGATGACCAAGCGCGTCTGCCGCGAGCGCGGCCTGCCGGTGATCGATTACCTGGTGATGGCGCGCTCGAAGCTCAATGCCTCGGAAGCCTGCCGGCAGTTCGGCTATCCGATGTTTGTGAAGCCCGCCAACCTGGGCTCGTCGGTGGGGATCTCCAGGGTCGCCACGTGCGAAGAACTGCCGGCGGCGTTGGAGCTGGCCGCGCGGTATGACCGGAAGATCCTGGTGGAGCGCGCGATCCTGGGCCGGGAGTTCGAGTGCTCGGTGCTGGGCAACGACCAGCCGGTCGTCTCGGCGCCCTGCGAGATCCTTCCCTCCCGCGAGTTCTACGACTACGAAGACAAGTACGAGCTGGATCTGGCCCGCTTCGAATTGCCGGCCAACCTGCCCCCGGACCGGATCGAGGAGCTGCGCCGGCTGGCCGTGGAGTGCTACACGGCGGTGGAATGCGCGGGCATGGCGCGCGTCGATTTTCTGCTGGAAGCCGCCACCGGCCGGCTGTACATCAACGAGATCAACACCATCCCCGGCTTCACCTCGATCAGCATGTATCCCAAGATGTGGGAGTACAGCGGGCTGCCGTTCGGAGCGCTGGTGGACCGGCTGATCGAGCTGGCCCTCGAGCGTCACGCCGAAAAGCAGGCCACGCGATTTACGAGGTGACCTCCGATGACGCGCACGGCGGACGTGGTCATCATCGGCGCGGGCATTGTCGGCTCCAGCGTCGCGTATCACCTCACCGAGGCCGGATGCGGCAATGTCCTGGTGATCGAGCGCGAGACCCGGCAGGGACTGGGCTCCACGGGCAAGAGCATGGGAGGCGTCCGCGCCCAGTTCGCCACGGAAGTCAACATCCGGATGTCGCTCTACTCGATCCCCTTCTTCGCGGCCTTCGAAGAGGCGACCGGGCATCCGTCCGGCTATAAGTCGCACGGCTACCTGTTCGTCGCCACCAGCCGGCGGCACCTGGACTATCTGGAGGCCAACTATGCGCGCCAGGTGGCGCTAGGGCTGCGCGGGGTCGAGCGGCTGAGGCCCGAGGACATTCTCCGGATGGTCCCGCAACTGCGCTCCGACGATATCGTGGGCGGCAGCTTCTGCCCGACCGACGGCTTTGTCGATCCGCACAGCGTGATGGTGGGTTTCATGGCGCGCGCCGTCGAGCGCGGCGCGACGCTGTGGAAGGGGACCGAGGTCACCGGGATCGAGGTCGATTCGCGCGGCGTCGCCGGCGTTGCGACCACCAACGGAACCGTGGCCACGCGCGCCGTCGTGAATGCCGCGGGTCCCTGGGCCGCGCAGGTCGCGCACCTGGCCGGCGTGGACCTGCCGGTCGTGCCGCTGCGCCGCATGCTGGTCCCAACCGAGCCGTTTCCCGGCCTGCCCGAGCGGCTCCCCATGGTCATCGACATGACCACCGGGTTTCACTTCCGCCCCGAAGGCGTGGGGTTGCTGCTGGCCTGGAACGATCCGGAGGAGACCCCCGGCTTCAAGACCCACTTCGATCCGGAGTTCGTGGAGAAAATCCTGACGCGGGCGGCCGACCGGGTCCCCTGTTTCGCCGATCTGGCGGTCGATCCACGGCGCGGCTGGGCCGGCCTCTACGAGGTCTCGCCCGACCATCACGCCATCCTGGGCCCCGCGCCGGGCGTACCGGGGTTGTTTTTCGCCAACGGCTTCAGCGGTCACGGCGTAATGCACTCGCCGGCCACCGGGCGGATCCTCTCCGAGTGGATCCTGGACGGCCAGCCCCGGTTGTTGGACGCCTCCGGGCTCACCGCCAGCCGCTTCGCCGAGCGGCGCCTGCTGGAAGAAACCGCGGTGCTGTAGCGCGGCGGTAGAATAGGGCTATCCCGACTCATGCTTCGCTTTCCCATCGCGCTGCTGGTGGCCGCTTCTTTCGCCCGCGCCCAGGAGCTTGAGCCTCACATCAAGCAGTTCATCGACCTCTACGCCCTGCTGGAGCGGGAGGCGGCCGACGGGGTCGAGCCGTCGAAAGCGTTCTACGAGGGCGCGATCCCCGGACTGCTGCGCCGCCTGGATCCGCATTCGGTTTTTCTCGATCCGGGCCAGTTCGAGCAGCTCAGGCAGATGCAGTCCTCCACGCAGAAGGGCTTCGGCAGCGTGGTTTCGGTGCTACCGGGCCGCGTGATCGTGCTGCAGACGCTGCCGGGCACGCCCTCGGCGCGATCCGGCATCTCCCCGGGCGACGAGATCCTGTCCATCAACGGCTACCGCCTGGACCGTCTCGATATGGACCAGCTCGTCGAGCTGCTGGGCCAGTCGCGCCAGCAGCCGGCCCGGCTGGACGTGCGCCGTCCCGGCAATGCGCGCCTGCTCCAGTTTCTTCTCACGCCCGAAGAGATGCAGGCGCCCAGCGTCGACCGCGCCTACTTCCCGCGGCCCGGGATCGGCTATGTGCGGGCCGCCAGTTTCGACGAAAAGACCGGCGCGCAGATTAAGGAAGCCATCGAGAAACTGGGCGGCGCGTCGCTCAAGGGCCTGATCCTGGACCTGCGCAACAATCCGGGCGGCGTGCTGCCGGCGGCGTTGGAGACGGCCGCGCTGTTTCTTCCGCCCGGAATGAAACTGCTCACCGTGGGGGGGCGCAAAATCCCGCAGCAGGACCAGGCGACGCCCGAGTCGGCCAAGCCGTACCTGTTTCCCCTGGCCGTGCTGATCAACGGCAAGAGCGCCAGCGCGTCGGAGATCGTGGCCGGCGCGTTACAGGATCACGACCGCGCCGCCATCGTGGGCGAGCCCAGTTTCGGCAAGGGCCTGGTGCAAACGGTCTTCCCGCTGTCCAGCTCCACGGGCCTGGCCCTGACAACCGCGCTTTACTACACCCCTAGCGGCCGCTCCATCCAGCGCCCCTTGCCCAGCTCCGAGTTCGCGCTCGCCGCCACCGCCGCGCAGCCCAACAGCCAGTCCGAGTTCCGCACCGACGGCGGGCGCCCGGTGCAAGGCGGAGGCGGCATACAGCCGGACTTCGTGGTGCGTCCGGAAGGCCTGTCGCGCCTGCGCGCGGTCCTCGACGCCAGCGGATCGTTCACTATGTTTGCGACTCAGTACGTGCGCCAGCATCCCGGGATCGACGAGAAATTCGAGCCCGCCCCCGCCCTGCTCGACGAATTCCAGGGCTTTCTGGCCGCGCGGAACATCCAGCCCGGCGTCGCCGAGTGGTCGAGCGAGCGCAACTTCGTCCGCAATCGCCTAAAGACCGAGATTTTCAACCAGGCGCTGGGCGTCGATAAGGGCGATCAGGTGGAAGCGCAGCGCGATCCGCAAATCCTCAAAGCTCTCGAGACGCTGGG
>JACOSH010000603.1 GCA_016178945.1 Acidobacteriota bacterium | reverse complement strand
CGCGCGTGAAGTCGGCGACCGCCGACTTGGTGCGGGTCGCGCTGGGACCGTCGTTGAAGGTGTAGGCCGGGTTGCCTTCGCCAAACAGGTTGGGCGGAGTGCCATCCCCGCGGCTGTAGCTGTAGCGTCCCGTGAGGCGCATCTTGTCGCTGAAGTTATGGTCGCCCTTGAAGTCCATCTTCCGGCTGGGCGAGACGCTGATGCCTTCCTGGAACCAGTTGTTCGTGTTGGTGATCGCGTTGGTCACCTGGTTCCCCTTGGGGAAGTACGGGACGGCCTTCGCGGTCACCGGATCGAACATGGACTTGGGGACCAGGTTGCCCGCGAACGGCCGGCGTTCCACGGCCCCGCTGGCGTTGGTGAACGTGTCGAACGGATTGTAGACCGAGATCAACTGCCCGCCGGTGGTGAAGGTCTTCGAGAAGTCGCCGTCCCGCTGTTCCAGCGTGGGCCAGGTCGACGTGTAGCTGAGCGGACTCTTGGATTTCGCGTATTCGTAGGTGGTAAAGAAGAAAGTCTTGTTCTTCCGGACGGGCCCGCCGACGACTCCGCCCAGCAGGTCCCGCCGGAAGTACGGGATCTGACGCCCGGAGCGATTCGAAAACCAGCTATTGGCGTTCAAATCGGCGTGACGGAGAAAGTAGAAGCCGGTTCCGTGAAACTCGTTGGTGCCGGATTTGGTGACCATGTTCACCACCGCCCCTCCCGTCTCGCCGTACTCGGCCGAGAAGAAGTTGGTCTGCATCTTGAACTCTTGCACCGCGTCGACCGAGGGGGAGTACTTCAGGTCGGTGATGCCGGAGTTCTGTTCGACGGTCACGACCGTGACGCCGTCGACCAGGATGTCGGAAGTGGAGTTCCGTGAACCGTTGGCGACGAAATTGGTGCTGGTGTCGCCGCGCCGGCCCGCCGAGCCCACCACGCCCGGGGTCAGGTAGATCAGGCCCAGCGGATTGCGTCCGATATTGGGCATCGACAACATGATCTTGTTCTCGACGACCAGGCCCAGATTGGAGATGGTGGTGTTGAGCAGCGGGGCCACGCCTTCCACGTCTACGGTGGCGGCCAGGTCGCCCACCTGAAGCTGGACGTCGATGGTCGCCTGCTGTTGGACGGCCAGCGGGAAGACGCTCTGCGAGTACTTCCGGAAACCATTGGCCTCTACCGTCAGAGTGTAATTGCCGGGCGGCAGCGCCGTGCTGACGTAGCGCCCCAGCGTGTCGGTGGCCGCGACGTGTTGGACGTTGCGTTCGGCCTCCGTGATGACGACCTTGGCGCCGGGCACGGCGGCCCCGCTGGAGTCCGTGACCAGGCCGCGTACCGCGGCCGTGTAGGACTGCGCCCAAATCAGCGCCCCGGCTAGCAGCGCGAGGCAGAACAGTTTTCCCGTGGGCAGGCTTCCTCTCATACGACCCCTCTCAATTCGCAATGTCGAGCCGCCCGGCTCCGCACAGCCCGGCGACTCGCGGTGCAGCTATAATACATGAAAACAAGGGCGTGTGGGAGTTGCTACTGCAACCCCATCGGCTTTTGGCAACCGGGGACCCATGGAAGACGAATTCTCAGTGGATGTGCGAGAACCGGAGGCGTTCTTCGGCCTGGCCGAGCGCTTCGGGAGTGCCACGGATCCCAACGACGTGAACCGCCTCGGCGATCAATTGGGCCGAATGGTGTGACGCGGGCCTCACGGTAGTGTACTGCCATGTCCTCCACCCTCCCTCGCCGCTCCCTGATCACGGGGCTGGCGGCAGCCTCCGCCGCAATCTCCCGCAACGGCCGCAAGCCGAACTTCGTTTTCCTGATCGCCGACGATCATGCCGGCTATGTGTTGGGCTGCGATGGCGACCGGCAGGCCCACACCCCGAACCTCGACCGCTTGGCCGGCGAGGGCGTGCGCTTCGCCGCCCACTACTGCAACTCGCCGGTGTGCACGCCGTCGCGGCAGTCGTTTCTCACCGGGCAGATGCCTTCCATGGCGGGAGTCACCGTACTGCGCACGCCGCTCTCCGAGGACAAGCCAACTCTGGCCCGGCAATTGAAGCAGGCCGGTTACCACACCGCCGTCTTCGGCAAGATGCATTTCAATCGCCCGTCGCGGCCCGGACTGCACGGCTTCGACACGCTCTTGCTCGAAACCGGCATCGCCCCGGCTCAAGCGGCCGAAGGGAAGCCCAGGACCGTGCCCCCCGAGATCCGCACCAAGCCCCGCTGGCAGCCCTTCCGCGACCCGGCGCGAATCTGGCTCAACGCCGACAAGCTCCCCTATCCCGCGTACGACGACGACATGAAGGGAACCTACATTGCCCGCAAGGCCTGCCAGTTCCTCCAGGAGCGCAAGGACGATCCCTTCGCCCTCTGGGTCAGCTTTCAGGAGCCCCATTCGCCGTTCGACTTCCCGGTCGAGGACCGCGCCCAGGTTGACCCGGCGCGTTTTCCGGCGCCGCGCGTGGGCCCCGAGGACGCTTGGCAGATTCCGCTGATCTTCCGCGACCTGCCGGAGGCCGCCAAGCAGGGGATCATTGCCGCCTACTACACTTCGGTGAGCTTCCTGGACCGGAACATCGGCAGGGTGCTCGATCGCTTGCGCCGCCTGAACCTGGAGCAGAATACGCTGGTGGTCTACCTGGCCGACCACGGCTACAGCCTGGGCCATCACGGGCGATTCGAGAAGCACTGCGGGTACGACCCGGCTCTGCGCGTGCCCCTGATCCTGCGCTTTCCCGGACGCCTCCGCCGCGGCGTGGTGCGGGACTTCACCGAATCGATCGACGTGGCCCCCACCATCCTGGACTTGCTGGGCGCCGAGCCGCTGCCGATCCAGCATGGCCAGAGCCTGCGGCCATATTTGGAGGGCCGCCGTCCCGAGGCGCGGCGGGATCATGTCTTCAGCCAGTACCTGGAGAACGAAGAGGCGTTCATCCGTACCGATCGCTACAAGTTCATCTTCTGTTCCGGCCGGCGGAAACGCACGGACGGCTACTTGATCGAGAACCCCACTCCTGGCCGCTACATCCGGTTGTACGACCTGAGGAAGGATCCCGGCGAGTTCACCGACATCGCCCGGCGGGAGCCCGAGGTGGTGGCTCAGATGGAGAAGTTGCTATTGGATCGATTCCTGAGAACCCATCCGGAGGCACAGCAGTTGCCGAGGGAGTTGAGCGTGGAGGAGTCCATCGAGTGGTTTGTGCGTCCCAGGGACGCCTCACTTTGATCCCATCACTTTTCGGCGTCCCCAATACCAGTACAACGGCAGCCCCAGCAGCATCAGAGCGAGACTGACCAGCGTCTGCAGCGGGGCGGTCCACAGCGTGTTCAGGAGCAGCCAGGCGGTGACCAGGAGGAACATGGCGGGCACCACCGGATAACCCCACACCCGGTAGGGGCGCGGCGCATCCGGCATGCGGCGGCGAAACACCAGCACGGAGGCCGCCGTCAGCCCGTAGAACAGCCACAGGGCAAAGATGGCCCAATCGGTGAGCTTGTCGTAGGAGCCGGTGAGTGTAAGCAATCCGGACCAGCAGGCGATCAGGACGGCCCCGCGCACCGGAACGCTGCTCGGCGACAACCGCGCCAGGCCCTGAAAAAACAGCCCGTCGCGAGCCATGGCGTAAGGCACGCGCGCGGTGGAAGCCATCCCGGAGTGAAGCGCCCCCAGTGACGAGATCATCATCGCCATGGCCATGACGCCGGCCGTCGCCGGACCCATGAACTTGGCGAGCGCCTCGGTCGCGACCGAGGAAGTGGTGGAGACGCCGGCGATCGCGGTGGGCGTCAGCGCGTAGAAATAACCGGCATTGGCGAACAGGTAGAGCGCGCCGACGATCAGCATCGCGCCGCCATAGGCGCGGGCAATGTTGCGCCGCGGCTCGCGCACCTCCCCCACCATGGGGGTGAGATTGGCCCACCCTTGGAATCCCCACAGAGCCCCGAGCATGGCCGCGCCAAAACCGGCGATCCCTCCTCGCGCCGCCTGGGCGACGCCTTCGCAGGCGCCTCCGGAGTTGGCCAGCGCGTAATGCATCCAATCGCCGCGCGCCAGCAGAAAAGCGGCCAGCCCCACGGCCAGCACCACGGCGATCTTGATCGCAGTGAGCGCCGTGGCGATGCGTCCGGTCGCCGACACCGCCGCGCAGTTGACCAGCGTGGTCAGGGCGATCGCCGCGCAGGCCGCCAGCGGCAGGCGGTCGCGACCGATCGCGCCGCCGGTGACGATGTTGAGGAAGATGGCAGCGCTCACTGCCTGCGCCGCCAGCGACCCGCCGCGTGAGATCAGCAGGTAGCTCCACCCATACAGGAAGCCCCACCGCCGGCCGTAGGCTTCGCGCAGGAAGACGTACTCGCCGCCGGCCTGCGGCATCATGGCGGCCAGCTCCGCGTAGGTGAGAGCGCCCGCCAGCACCAGCAGGCCGGCCGCCACCCACACACCCAACACCGCCAGCGGCGTCTCGACATTGCAGGTCATCACGCGGGCTTTGATGAACACGCCCGTGCCGATCATGTTGGCGATGTTGATCGAGGTGGCGGCGGCCAGGCCCAGGCCGCGCACCAGGCCGGACTGGGGAGTCATGGCAGCGCGAATACGAACAGCGTCGAGTCCCCCGCCAGGGCGATGTACTGCCTGCCGTCCACGCCATAGGAGATCGGCGAATTGCGGATCTCGGCGCCGGTCTGGTAGCGCCACAGCTCTTTGCCCGTCCGCGCATCCAGCGCAATCAGATAACCGTCGCCCGAGCAGGCAAACAGCACACCGCCCGCGGTGTGCAGCACGCCCGCCGCCACGTTGCCCACGTGCAGCGGGAAGCTCCAGCGCGCCTGGCCGGTCGCGGGATCGATGGCGCGGATGGCGCCGGCGCCGGGTTCCTCCCGTTGACCCGATCCGGTATAGGGCTGCCCCGGATCCACTTCCTTGAACTTGCTGGTATAGAACGCGCAGACTTCGCGCACCGAAACGAAATACAGGCCGGTCTTCGGGTCATAGG
>JACOSH010000602.1 GCA_016178945.1 Acidobacteriota bacterium | reverse complement strand
GCGCCGAGATCGGCATGCCCGGCGCGTTCGTCTATGACGTGCTGGCGGCGCGGCGCGGAGAGATCCTGATCGCCACTACTGGGGGTGTGTGCCGCATCGAGTCCTGGGTCTCGCCCCGGTGTGAGGTGATTCGTCCGGCGGATCCGGCTGCGACGGTGACCGTGCTGTTCGAGGATCGCGGCGGCGTTATTTGGGCGGGGACCGTGCACGGTCTCTACCAGTTGCGGGGGGCCCGGCTCGAGCCGGTGGAGGCCGGCATGCCGCACCCGGCGCCGTCCGTATCGTGCCTGGCGGAGGACCGGCGCGGATCCCTGTGGATCTCGACCGACGGCGCGGGTCTGTACCGGCGGCTGCCCGGCGGCCGCACGGAGCGCTACGGGGAAAAGCAAGGACTGCCCGTCGAGCGCGTGAGCTGCTTTTCGGAAGACTCCTCGGGACGGCTGTGGGTGGGGACTACCAATGGCCTGTGCCTGCTGGCGGCCAATCCGAGTCCGGAACGGGCGGCGGTCGAGCGGGTGTATGGCCTGAAGGACGGCCTGCCCAGCGCCTTGATCACGGGATTGGTGAACACCCGGGACGGAAAGCTGTGGGTGGCGGCGAGCGACGCGCTGGCGGAGATGGAGGGGACGCGCTTCGTTCCCCGATTGACGAAAGGGCGGCTGGCCACGCTCTTCGAGGATCGTGAAGGCAACCTGTGGTTCGGCAGCACGGGGGCGGGCGTGGGAAGAATTTCGCGGCGGGGCTTCACGACCTTTACGGAAGCGGACGGAATCCGGGGCCAGGTGCTGGAAGCCATCCTGGAGAGCCGGAGCGGCGAGCTGTGCGTGGTCAGCCGGATCGATTCGGCGGGCAGGGTCCGCAAGGCCTTGGGCTACCTTCAAGGGGACCGCTTCGCGGCGGTCTATCCGGCCTTCCCGAAACAGATCCGCTACTACGGCGACGGATGGAGCCAAGTAGGGTTTCAGAGCCGCGATGGAGAATGGTGGCACGCCACCGGCGAAGGCTTGGCTCGCTTTCCCGCGGTGGCCCGAATCGAGGATCTGGCCCGCACGCCGCCCAAAGCCTTGTATGGCGTGGGAAACGGGCTGCCCCTAAACCACATCTACCGATTGTTCGAAGATTCGCGGGGCGATGTGTGGATCGGCACGGGCAACGCGACCCGCTGGGAGAGGCGAACCGGGTTGTTCCACAATTTTCCGGCGCCGGCGGGCGTGGCGAACCCGACTCCGTCGGCGTTTGGCGAGGATGGGCAGGGCGGAGTGTGGATCGGCTACTACATGGGAGGTGTGGCGCGGTGCCGGGAGGGCCGCATGAGGGCGTTTCTGGAGCGGGACGGGATGCCTCAGGGATTCGTGCACCAGATCCTGACCGACCACAAGGGCCGGCTGTGGATCGCAATGGCGCGCTCGGGCGTGGTGAGGGTGGAGGATCCGGCCGCCGAGCATCCCCGCTTTGCGCGGATCACCCCGGCGCAGGGCCTGGCCAGCGCGTCCGCGTACTGCCTGGCGGAGGACCGCTGGGGAAGAATCTACATCGGAACCGGCCGCGGCATCGACCGCCTGGACCCGGACACGGGCCGCATCCGGCGCTACACCATGGCGGACGGCCTGGTGCAGGGCGAACTGAGGGGCGCCCTGCGAGCGCGGGACGGCGCGCTGTGGTTCCTGACCACGCACGGGATTTCCCGTCTGTCTCCGGAACCGGATCAGCCCCGGACTCCGCCGGCCGCGCTGATCACCGCGGTCCGGGTGCGAGGCGTGGCGCAGCGGTTAGAGAGCGGGCGGAGCCTGAACTTGCAGCCGGACCAGAACCAGGTCCAGATCGATTTCGTCAGCCCCAGTTTCGGCGAACCGCTGCGCTATCAGTACCGGCTGGAGGGCGCCGACGCGGGCTGGAGCGCGCCCGGGGAGACGCGCACGGTGAACTACGCCAGCCTGGCTCCGGGCGGCTACCGGTTCCTGGCGCGGCCGGTGACGAGCGAGGGCCTGACCGCGCCCGAGCCGGCCTCGGTGAGGTTCACGATCGCGCCACCGGTCTGGAGGCGCGCGTGGTTTCTGGGGCTGGCGATGCTGGCGGCGGGGGGCGCGGTCTACGCGGCGCATCGCTACCGGCTGCGGCAAGTGCTGGCCATCGCGCAGGTGCGTACGCGCATTGCGACCGATCTGCACGACGACATCGGGGCCAGCCTGTCGCAGATCGCCATTCTGAACGAAGTCGCGCGCAGCCGGCTGGACGGGGCCGAGCCGCGCATCGCGGGACCTCTGGCGGAGGCGGCCGCGATCTCGCGCGAGCTAGTGGACTCGATGAGCGACATCGTGTGGGCGATCAATCCGAAGCACGACCATCTGAGCAATCTGACGCACCGGGTGCGTCGGTTCGCCAGCGAGATTCTGGGGGCGCGAGACATCGAGCTCGAGTTCCGCGCGCCGGTGGGGGCGCAGGATCTACCGCTCAGTCCAGAGGTCCGGCGCCAGATTTTCCTGATCGCAAAGGAGGCCGTGCACAATATCGCTCGGCACTCGGGGGCGAGCCAAGCCGTAGTGGCGTTCGAGCGGCGGGACGGGCGGCTGGTGGTGCGAGTGAGCGACAACGGCCGGGGCTTCGATGCGGCCGCGTCCACCGACGGCAATGGTCTGGCGAACATGCGGCGGCGGGCGGCGAGTGTCGGCGGGGTGGTGGACTTCGACTCCGGGGCGGGAACGGGAACCGCTATCACGGTGAGCGTGCCGTTGGGACGTCCAGCCTCTTACCCCCCAAAATGAGGGGGGCCGGACGGCGAGGATTGGTCTATGCTGGAACGGTTGGAAGCGCAGAGTCCGATTCAAATCGCCATTATTGAAGACGATCGCCGCATTCGGGACGGCTTGCTGGCCCTGATCGAGGGCAGGGCGGGTTCCGCTGCGCGGGCGCCTACCGGTCGATGGAAGACGCGCTGGCGCGGCCCTGGACCGAGATGCCGGCGGTCGCGCTGGTGGACATCGGGTTGCCGGGGATGTCCGGAATCGAAGGCCTGCGGCTGCTGCGCGAGAAGTATCCCGGCGTGGTGCTGGTGATGCTCAGCGTGTACGAAGACGACGAGCGGATCTTCGAGGCGCTGTGCGCGGGCGCCTCGGGCTACCTGCTGAAGAAGACCGCGCCGGCCAAGCTGCTGGAGAGTCTGACGGAAGCGGTGAGCGGCGGCGCGCCGATGTCTCCGGAGATTGCGCGGCGGGTGGTGGAGGTCTTCCGGAAGGTGCGCCCTCCCGAGCACGCCGAGCACGACCTGACGCCGCATGAGCTTCGGATTCTGAAGCTGCTGGTGGAGGGCCACAGCTACAAGAGCGCGGCGGCGGAGCTGGGCGTGGCGTTCAACACGATCGCCTTTCACGTGCAGAATATCTACGAGAAGCTGCAAGTCCACTCCAAGTCCGAGGCGGTGGCCAAGGCGCTGCGGGGCGGCCTGATCCGCTGAAACGCGGCCCCCAACTTTGGGGGCGACAGCGCGGCGGGATATTCGTACGCTGGTCGCAGTGAGGAAGACATGAACCAGCGAACCTTCATCCTGGCGGCGCTGTGCGGGGCGGCGGCGCAGGCCCAGCTCATCGACGCGACCAAGGCGCCCAACACGGCCGGCGAGGGGATTCACAAGTCGCTTTCCCAGCAGATTGGCGCGGGCCGGGGCGACATCTACACTCCGGACTCGTCGCTGTACCTGATCCGGCGCGATCCGTTCCGCTCGATCCGGCGGGGCCGCCAGCTCTTCCAGCGCAAGTTTACGCGCCATGAGGGCCAGGGTCCCACCATCGGAGACGGCTCGGGAGACATCAATACGATTTTGGGGATCGGGGCGGGGCTGGCGGATAGCTGCGCGGGCTGCCACGGACGGCCGCGCGGCTCGGCGGGCTTCGGCGGCGATGTGGTGACGCGCCCCGACAGCCGCGACGCACCGCACCTGTTCGGCCTGGGCCTGAAGGAGATGCTGGCCGACGAAATCACCACCGCCCTGCGCGCCCAGCGCTCGGCGGCCGGCGCCGCGGCGCGACTGTCGGGCCGGTCGTCGACCGTGCGGCTCACGGCCAAGGGAATCGAGTACGGCTTCCTGACGGCCAATCCGGACGGTTCTTTCGACACCACGCGCGTGCAGGGGGTGGACCCGGATCTCCGGGTGCGGCCCTTTTTCCACCACGGCGGCACGATCTCGATCCGCGAATTCGTGGCGGGCGCGCTGCACGGCGAGATGGGAATGGAGGCGGTGGACGCGGACCTGATGCGGGCCAGCCGCGGCGGCCGGATCGTGACGCCGTCCGGGATGGTGCTGGACGGATCGCTGGACAGCATCGAGGCGCCTCCCACGGACGATCCCAACGCGGATCCGGACGGGGACGGCGTGAAGAACGAAGTCCCGGCCGCGCTGGTGGATCACCTGGAGTTTTACCTGCTCAACTACTTCAAACCCGGAAGGGACGAGCAGAACACCGCCACACGCCTGGGCCGCCATGTGTTCGACCGCACCGGCTGCGCCTCCTGCCACATTCCCGATCTGCTGATCGAGCACGACCGCCGCGTCGCCGACGTGGAGACCGCGCACGATCCGGCGCGGGGCATCTTCAACCAGTTGTTCGCCACCGCGGCTCCGCTGTTCCGGACCGTCAGCGACGGGCGGGGACCCGACCTGAAGCTGCCCGCGCTGGGGACTTTTCTGGTGAGGAATATCTTCACCGATTTCAAGCGGCACGACCTGGGGCCCTACTTCCACGAGCGCAACTACGACGGCACGACGCGCACGCACCTGATGACCACCGCGCTGTGGGGAGTGGGCTCCACGGCGCCCTATGGCCACGATGGCCGGAGCATGACCTTGAAGCAGGTGATTCTACGGCACGGGGGCGAAGCCCAGCATTCGCGCGACGAGTACGCCCGCCTGAACGAGATCGAGCGGGAAGCGCTGCTTCACTTCCTGAATTCGCTGGTGCTGTTTCCGCCCGACGACACGGCGTCGACGCTGGACCCGGGGAATCCGGCCGCGCCGGGGTTCCCGCAGAAGGGCCACGGAGCGGTGAAGCTGACGGTGTTGTTCAACAATCCCGCGGATGTGGAGTGATGCCGGCGGGGTTCTATTTGACCGCCAGGGTGAAATCGAGGTTCAGGATGAGGGCGTCGGGGGTCACCTGGATGGCGGGCACGCTGAAGTCGATGAGCTCCTGGCGATAGGGTCCGGTTGCGCGGGTCTGCTCGAAAACCTTCCTGGCCTCGTCGCGCACGGGGTAGTGGAATTCCCGGGAAAGGCCTTCGGCCAGGGCGGCGCGGGCGCGGCGGATGTAGAGGCCGTCGCGTCCGTGGGTGTCCACGGCGACGTCCTTGAGGAAGATGACGCCTTCCTTGTAGTAGGGCGCGGCGGTGATCGACACATCGAAAGCGTCGCCGAGACCGAGGCAGAGGCCGAGGAAATTGCGCGCGGACCGGCCGTTGAAGCGCGCCTGGATCAACACTCGGCCGTTGTCGCCGCCGAGGACGGGGCGCTCCAGGTAGGCGAAACTGCACTTGGCTTCGGGAGTGCCTTTGACGTACTTGCGGCCGTCCTGGGTGAAGACCTGCTGGGCGACCACTCGCTCGATGGCGGAGTAGTAGACGCGCAATTCCGCCCCCGCCGCGACGCGCAGGCAGCAGAGGAGGGCGGCGGCTCTCAGGATCCCTGCAGGCACCCGGCGATTTCCTTTTCCTGAATTGCGCCGCTCTTGATGAGGCGCCAGTAGGGCTCGGTGATGTCGACGGTGGTGGCGCCGAAGCCGGTGCAGAAGCCGCCGTCGAGCACCAGATCGATGCGGCCGTCCATCATGCCGAAGACTTCAATGCCGCTGGCGGAGGTGGGCTGGCCGGAGATGTTGGCGCTGGTGGCGATGAGGGGCTGCTCCAGCTTTTCGATCAGGGCATTGGCCACCGCCGAGCGGGACTGGCGGAGAGCCAGGCGCCCGGTGTTGCCGGTCACCCGGAGCGGGACCTTGGGCGAGGCCGGGACGATGAGGGTCAGGGGGCCGGGCCAAAAACGCCGCGCCAGCAGATAGAAGCGGTTGGAAAGCTCCTTGGCCAGATCCTCGGCCATCATGATGTCGTCGACCAGCAGCGGCAGGGAGCGGCTGTTCTCGCGGCCTTTGGCGGTGAAGACCTGCTGGACGGCGCGCAAGTTGAAGGGATCGGCGACCAGCGTGTAGAGCGCGTCGGTGGGGATGGCAACCACTTTGCCCCGGCGGATGGCCGCGGCCGCGCACTCGATGGCAAACACCTGGGGGCGCTCGGCGTCGACTTCGATGAGGTCGGTCGGCATGGGATTCTAGCGCGGGCCGATCGCCTCGACGACCTGGATGGCCATGTCGTAGCGGCCGAAGGGCGCGCTGAGCTGGACGCCCTGAACCAGGGGCCGGACCTGGGCGACCATCTCGCGCGCGATCGCCACGCCCTCGGCGCGCGCTTTTTCGGCATTATCCACGCCGCGCATCCGCTCCATGTAATGCCCGGGAACGGGGACGCGCAGCTCGTTGACCATGAATTCGGCGTTGCGGAAACTGGTGAGCGGCCAGATCCCGCAGATCACCGGGATGCGGAAGGGCTCGATGCGCCGCAGGAACTGCTCGAGCAGATTCAGATCGAAGACCGGCTGGGTGACGGCGTACTCGGCGCCGGCCTGGACCTTGAGCTCGAAGCGGTGGATCTCCTCGTCGAGGTTGAGAGCCCCAGGGTTGGCCCCCACGCCCAACAGCAGGGCGGTCTGCGAGCCCATTGGGTTGCCGCTGATATCCAGACCCTGGTTCAGGTTGGCGACGATGTTGGCCAGCCCGATGGCATCCACGTCGAAGACGGCGGTGGCGTTCAGGTTGGGGCCCATGCGCGGCGGGTCGCCGGTGATGCAGATCAGGTTGCGGATGCCGGCGGCGTGGCCGCCCAGCAGCTCCGACTGGATGCCGAGGATGTTGCGGTCGCGGCAGCAGAAATGATTGACCGCCTCGATGCCGGCCTGCTGCTGGATCAACTGGCAGGTGACCTGGGAGCTCATCCGGGCGCTGGCGCGCGGACCGTCGGGCACATTGATACAGTCGATGCCATGCTCCTTGCAGAGCCTGGCGCCGGCGATCTCCTTGGCGGCGTCCACGCCTCGCGGCGGCAGGATCTCGACGAAGGCCACGAACTGGCCGGCGGCGAGCTTGGCGCCGAGCTGCGATTTCCGGGCCACCGGAATCTTGGGCATGGCCTGAGCCTTGGCTGCGGGTTCTTCCACCGCCGAGGGGATCGTCTTCTGTCCCGGCTGGAGCGAGCGGGCTTCGGAAACGATGAGCTTGATGTGCTCCGGCGTGGTGCCGCAGCAGCCGCCGATGACCTTGACTCCGGCCCACAGCAAGCGCCGCGCGTACTGCGCCATGTACTCGGGCGAGCAGAGATAGATGTTGCGGCCCTCGACGCGCGAGGGGTGCCCGGCGTTGGGCATGGCGCTGATGGGCTTGGCGGAGACGCGCATCATCTTCTCGACCGTCTCCAGCATGACCTTGGGACCGACCGAGCAGTTGCACCCGATCACGTCGACGGGCCATTCGTCGAGACGCCGGGTGAAAGCCTCGGTGTCGGCGCCGCGCACCTTTCCCTCATCGTCGACGGTGACCTGGGCGACGACGGCCATGCCGGGTCCGGCCACGGCGCGGGCGGCGAAGAGCGCCTCCCGCAACTCATCCAGGTTAAAGAAGGTCTCCAGGACGAGGAGGTCGACGCCGGCCTCGACCAGGGTCTCGATCTGCTCGCGGAAGACGGCGCGCGCCTCCGCGAAGGAGGTGGGTCCAAGCGGCTCGATGTTGACGCCCAGGGGTCCCACCGAGCCGGCCACGAAGGCCGCGCCGCGGGCCGACTCGGAGGCCGCCTCACGCGCCAGCTTCACGCCGGCCTGGTTGACGGCGCGCAGTTTCTCGCCCAGCCCGTAAGCGGCCAGCCGCATGCGGTTGGCGCCGAAGGTGTTGGTCTCGAGGATTTCGGCTCCGGCCCGGGCATAATCCAGATGGATCTGCCGCACCAGGGCGGGAGCGGAAAGGTTCAGGTCGTCGTAGCAGCGATTGATGAAAACGCCCTTCTCATAGAGCATGGTGCCCATGGCGCCGTCGGCGACCAGGGCGCGGCGAGCGAGCTGCTCGCGGAACTCCTGGGCTCGGCTGGTGGCGGGCGTCGTCGTCATGAACCCTCAGCGCTGGCGGGAGATAGCCGGTCGAGCGTCCCCCTGGGTGATGCAGCGGACGGCGCACCCGCAGCGAAAGCGCGCCTGACTCTCCCGATCAAGCATGGACAGGGAGTATTCCTCCCCGGAAAGGCGTCCGGGCCGGGAATCCGCGGTACCTGCTGATTCTACCGCATCGCGGGGAATCGGGACAATCCGGTTACACACCTACGCGACCGGAACGAATTGCAGGGCGCTATCCGGAGTCGTTGGCTTGCGCCCGGCGACTCCGGAATCTTGATCAAACGCAGGCACGCAGAAAGAATCGGGGTCGAACTCTTCGGACCACCGCGCCAGTTCACTGAAGGGCACGAAACGGACCATCAACCCGCAATCGAAAGCCTCAGCGATCCGGCGGAGCGTTTCGATATTGGGTCTGGCCTTGCCAGGTGTCATCAGCGCAGAGATCCTCGGCTGTAGCATGTTGGCCCGTTGGGCGAGAGTCTCCTGTGTCCAGCCAGCACGCGACTTCAGGAGCCCACGAATCTGACCACAAAAACATTATATTATCAACCCAGCTACTTACCCAGGATCGGCGATCTGAACCTTGACCCGGCAGGGAATCATGAAGGGGCCGTACGCGGTGCCCAGGAAACCGGCGGTGTGGAAGGCTGTCTTCACTTCGGGTGCGGCGTGATGCCTTGGATTCGGTACGTGTCTCCCTCAATCGTGAAGCAGAACCGCCAGGCGCGATTGATGCGAGCCTGCCAAAGGTCGCGAGCTTCGTGCTGTTTGAATAGCGCCCTCCGGACGGCGCGCTCCTTCAGATTGGCCTCCATCGAGGCGATCGCTTCATCCGCAGTATTGAATGGGCCACAGAACCGGCCCTTTTCGAAATCTTCAAGGCCTTCAGCAGTGCGCGCGTCAATGAACCGCCGCCGGGCGGGGAGGAGCGTCTTCCAACGCGCGAAGGGCACGTGCGGCGTGTACTCGTCCGCGCGGCAGTGTTGCTCGGCCTGCAGGTGCTTCAGCCCCTCGCGGAATAGCCCGGTCAGGCTGCGGTTGGTCTGTTTTGCCAGGCTCTCGGCTTGCTTGAACTCCGCCGGCGGCAAGGAGACGGAAACGGCATTGGTTGTTCTCATGATGCTCGTACCGGTTACGATTGAGTATGACTCACTTTGTATAAAGGGGCGGCCACGGCGGTCAACACCCGGCGCACGGGGCTCCATCCGGGCAGATACGCGTCACGCGAACAGATCGGCGATGGGCTTGCCTTTGTCTCGGCCGGAAGGCCATCACTGTTAGAGATCACGTGAAAACGTAGAATTTTGGACATTGGCCGACCGGCGACCTCGTCGAGAGCGGCGTCTCCTATCCGACAGCCTACAGAACGGGTTCGTCCAGCGGTTGGTTTGCCCGCAAAACGGCGCATTGGGTCAAGCACGCCTCAGGAGTCGGCTGCGAGATGGTGATCGAAACCAGACCCTGATACGTCACGCCCGCACGGGATTTACGTTTTCGATAGGCGCACTGGCGATGGCGATGTGCTTCCCCACCCCCTTCTGACGCCTGGTAACGATGGCCCGCTGCCAAGAGCTGTCGTCGCCGTATTCGCTTCCGGCAGGGATCAGTGCAATAGCGTTGGCCCCGGTCGCACCGGCGGCACACAGCAAACATGGCGTTGCAGTCGGGGTTAAGGCATCTACGCGGGCGAAGACCGTCGATGGGCGGTGTCTGTGCTCCAGCCACTCTTGCCACTATACGCGATATGCGGATGATCGGACGGATGACGGCGCCTTCGGCGCGATGACGTTGCTCGTGCCGGCAAAGGTTCAACAAACGACGATTTCCGATGATCGCTTACAGCCATCACCGCAATCCTCACTGAGGCTCCGCTCCACCGTCCGTCACTTCACTCCGGTAGCGGCATGAAATCATCGCGTGGGGAGAAAATTACCGGCCTTGGTAGTAGTACAGAACACAGCGTACTGCCGACAAACGCGTAGCCTCGGCGCTCGGCAAGAATGACCCATTTGTGCTCACTCAAACCGACCCAGACTAAGAACACGATTTGCCGGAGAGGACCTGCAAGGACCATGCGAGCGCCAGCGGCGCCCCTCTCTTTCTCGTAATCCGTTCATTTTTTCCGAGCCAGTTTGCCTTCGCTGGCGACCCAAGTGGTAACGGTGTCCCCTTGCCCACAGGCAAGAGCACCACCGCGTCGACGTGGTGGTGGGTCACTTTTGGCGAGCAAAGTAGGGTCATTTCTCGCGAGTGCCGAAGCGCGTAGTGGCGCTCCCGCGCAGCGCAGCGCACCGGCACGAGCCCACACAGCTACCAACACACCACTACCAAGCTATCCCAATTCGTCTGCCCATCGGCTATACTGCCATTGGGGGTTCCTGCCCATGACTCGCGCAAACGCGTTCCTTACACTGCTCCTGGTCGGAGAATTCGTCGCGCCCATTCCAGCCTTTGCCCAACAGCCTTTCGCATTGCTCGACGGCACTCCTGTCAAACTCCGTCTCAATCGAAACCTCTCCTCGGCTGATGCGAAGGTCGGAGAAACAGCCGACTTTGAGATCCTTGAGGACGTCAAGGTCAACAGCATTGTTGTAGCAAGCCGCGGCGGCGTTGCCCTCGCAACCGTCACCGAAGCCAAGCCAAAGGGCAGAATGGGCAAAGCCGGACGGCTCAACGTCAACATCGATCACCTGCGCCTCGTTAACGGTGATAAGGTCGCTCTCCGTGCAGTCAAGGAAACGCAAGGAGGAAGCAACGCAGGCAAAATGACGGGGGCTATCGTCGCTACCGCAATTGTGTTCTTCCCGGCAGCGCCTCTCTTTCTCTTCGTGAAAGGCAAAGACATTACTATCCCGAAGGGAACCGAACTGACTGCCTACATCAATGGCGAGGTTAAGCTGGATCCCGATAAGTTTCAGCAGGCACCCGGCCGCCCGGTGTCATCTGTTGCGGCTCCGGCGTCTGTGGTTAGCCCTGCTGTCCCCAAGACTCCGGCGGCTTCAACCAAGAAGCTCACCAACGCCGATATCATCGAGCTGAAGAGTGCAAATTTCAGCGATGAAGTCGTCATCGCCAAGATCAAGGGATCAGAGGGTGACTATAGCCTGGACACGAAGGATCTCCTCGATCTGAAGAAGGCGAATGTCTCGGACGCGATCATTCACGCAATGCTTGAGGCGTCGAAGAAATGACCGGGCTCGGGACCTTGCCGTCATCGTGACCAGTTCTGTAATTCCTTCGCGCGCCTGGCCGTATCCTTCCCAGTCGGAGTGTTTCGGCGCGTCCGCTCTTCAAGTAGCTGGGGAATCAAATGCTCATGGCGCTTGGGCACTAGGAATACCAGCCTCTGCTCCTTCCCGGCGTCGTCGGCATACAGAATCCTAAGCACCGATCCTCCATTTCTCCGCGACGGCGCGGCGGAAGCCGTGGCTTCGGCGGAAGGAGTTCGTTGGTTCACTCCGGTAGCGCGCGCAAAGGACCGGATTCTTTCGTATGGGATGCGGATTGTCCCATGAGTAGTGTGGAAGGACAGTACATCATCGTCACGCAGTTGCAGGTATCCCCGGACAGGACACGCCAAGCCTCCGACCGTGCCCTCAACGTATTCGACTTCTCCACCCAGTTCTCTCGCCCCAATACCAGTCGACAGGAGCAATGCGAGAGAAGCCCGAATAACTCCAACCGGATCAATCATATACACCCCTTCTTGTAAGCCCTCGAGGTGTCTCTCGGGTATCAGGATCCAACTTCACTAGTGATAGTGGGCTGACCGGGACGAAATTCTCACTTTTTTTGACGGCGTGTGGCTACTTTAGGACGACGTGGAATATCAATACCGAAGTGCGATCGGATAGTCTGAGATCAGCGATGCCTTCGCGCCCTACACAGTGGATCGACGCGGGCCGACCGGGCAATCCACGGCAGCGTGGTCAAGCTCTTCTCCCATCCGTCGAGGAAAGGCGGGACAGCTATGGTCCAGGCTCATCGCCGCGCAGGAAGACGCCGTCAGCGACAATCCTGATCTGGACCGCGCCAGCACAACGCACGTGGAGCGGAAGAAGGACGGAACGCTGCCCCAATTGCGCAAGCGCCTTACGCTGCTCACCAACGCCTTCTCGAAAAGTGGGAGAATCTAAGGCGGCCTTGGCCCTTCACTTCGCGCAGTACAACTCATGCAGGATTCACGGAGTCCTTAGGATCACGCCCGCAATGGCCGCGGAAGAATTGATCGGAGCCTAGAAGAATGGATTATCTTGCGGAGAGCATTGGCATTAGGTTTCTAAGGACGTGCGGACTTGTATGGTTCTTGTCAAGGCCGATCAAGGCTGGGCTGCTTGGGGCGAATCTCGCCCCGTTTCCGACCTCACGTTTCATATGTCGCCGACCATATATTCGTCACTGGCGCTGGCCTTGACGATGCTCGGTTACGAGAATCCGACGGCGACGGCCGAACGATTGGAGTTGGCGTCATCTCCACACTAAAACACCACTACCGACAATCCGCCGCTGGCGCGTCCCGGCCTAAGAGATCCTGCGGGCCGGCTGGCTGTCCGCCGCCGACCCGGATCGAGGAGAACCGGTAGACGCTGCTCACGCGAACAGATCGGCGATGGGCTTGCCCTTGCCGTCGCGGGTGACGTGGACGGGGCGCTGTTCGACTTCGTAGGCCAGGTCGGGGGGGATCCCCATGGCGCGGTACAGGGTGGCGTGGAGGTGCTCGATGGTAACGGGGTTCTCGATGGTTTTGCAGGGGCGCTCCTCGGCGGTCTTGCCGTAGAGGAACCCTCGCTTGAAGCCGCCGCCGAACAGGAGCACGCTGCCGGCGTCGGTGAAGTGGCGGTGCATGCCGTAGTGCTTCAGCTCCTGGATCCGGTCCGGGACGGTCACCTGGTCCTTGACCGGCTTGTTGGGCTTGCCTTCGGTGATCAGGTCGCGCCCGAACTCGCTGGCGATGACGATCAGGGTGCGGTCGAGCAGGCCGCGCTGCTCCAGGTCCAGCACCAGTTGGGAGACGGGCGCGTCGATCTGGCGCTTCATGTCGACCTGGCGCGTGTGGCCGTTCTCATGGGTGTCCCAATTCTTGAAGGGGACATACTCGGTGGTGACCTCGATGAAGCGCGCGCCGGCCTCGGTCAGGCGGCGCGCCAGCAGGCAGCCCAGGCCGAAACGGCCCGTGTTGTAGGTGTCGTAGCTCTTGCGGGGTTCGAGCGCGAGATCGAAGGCACGCGCCGAGGGCGACGATAACAGCCGGTGCGCGGCTTCGGTCGAACGGAGGATGGATTCACGCTGGAACTGGCCGCCGTGCCGGCTGACCGGGCTCTGCTCGGCCAGCTTGCGGAAGATCTCGCGCCGCCGCTGGAAGCGCGCCTCACTCATCTCCGAGGGCGGGCGCACGCTGGCCGCGGCATCCTCCGGGTATGGAATCATGAAGGGGCCGTACTCGGTGCCCAGGAAACCGGCGGTGTGGAAGGCTTTCACCGCGTCGCTCTCGGCGCCGATCTCCATGTTCTGGCCGATGTCGATGAAGGCCGGCACATCCGGATTCTTGGGCCCCAGCGTGCGCGAGATCACCGCGCCGATGTGGGGCACCGCGACGGTCTGGGGCGGCGCGTAACCGGTGTGCCAGTGGTACTGGTGCCGGGAGTGGAGGATGAAACCGAGGTCGCCGGCCTGGTAGGAGCGGATCAGCGTGGCGCGATCCATGATCCGGGCCATGCGCACCAGGCCGTTCGAGATCTTGATCGAGTCGACGGCGGTGTCGATGGCTGGGAAGGTGCTGAGCACGCGCTGCGATTCCAGGCCCTGCTCGAAAGGCGTGTACTGCTTAGGGTCGAAGGTCTCGGTCTGGGCCATGCCGCCGGCCATCCACAGCAGGATGAGGGTGTCGGCGGTGGGGGCGATCTTCTCGCTCCCGGCCAGAGGCTTGGGCGCGGCGCCGGCCAGGGCCCCCAACACCGCTCCGGTCGAGACATTGAGGAAACCGCGGCGGCTCACCGCCGCCAAGGCTTGTCGTTCATCGCGATTCATACAATTGAAACTCCGGCAGCGCCGTGATGGCCCAGATCAGATCGGCCAGGCCGCGGGCGCTGATTTTTTTTCCATCGGCAAGCAGGGAGCTCGCCAGCCGGCGCTCGGCCGGCGCGTCCTGGCGTCCCAGCGCATGCCGGTACAGCCGCGTGATCAGCGAGTCTACGGTAAACGGACCCTGGGGCGGTTCCACGGGGGTCTCGGGATTCACCCGCACCAGCCTCGCCGGGTCGGGCTTCTCCTGAAAGGCGAAGAAACGAATGCGCGGGCTGATGTCGGAAGCCAGGCAATGCTCCTCGACGCCCACGACGGCCTGGAAACGGCTGTAT
>JACOSH010000601.1 GCA_016178945.1 Acidobacteriota bacterium | reverse complement strand
CGCGGTGCTGATTCCGCCCAAGGCCAGGCATCGCATCACCAACCTGTCGGACCAGCCCTTGCAGATGCTCCATCTGACCTGGGACAACCCGGAAGGCGTCGCGCCGCGCAAGGATATCCTGGTCCGCGACGTTCACCTGCTCCCGTTCGCCGAGCAGAACGCGCACTGGAGCTACCACGCCAAGAATATCTTCCATCCCTCCGACGGGCTGCATCCCAACGAGAAGGTGCTGATCACCTACATGGCGCCGATGACCATCGGCTCGCCCCACCCGCACCCGGAACACTGGGAAGAAGTCTGGACCAAGCTGGCCCCGGACTCGGCCTATCTCATGCTCGGCAGCGAAGTGCGGGAGATGCCGCCGCACACGGCCTTCATCGCGCCGCCAAACGCCCAGACCGTGCACTCGGTCCTGAACCTGTCGCGCGACAAAACCATGGCCTGGTTCTACTTCGCCCGCTACACGCACCCCGCCCCCGACTACAAGGATGAGCCCTCAGTGGCCTCCACACCCTTGCCGCGCTAGAATCGGCCCGTGGAGTGCAACGACGCGCATCCCCCCATCACTATACTGTTGACGAGCCGCGACCGTAAGGGAGCGGGGTTGTTACCGCACCCTGGGCACTAAACCCGTCGCCCAATTCTGACGATCTTGTAACCAAATCCACAGAATTGGGTTCTATAAGGTATAGATGTTATACTGGGTAATCCGCTGGCTACTACTCTCACCGGTCCTGGCCGTCGCGGCTGGCCCATTTGCGTTCCGCTACGACCCGGCCAATCAGCGCTGGACCTTGAACAACGGTAGCATCGAGGCCGTCTTCTCGCTCAGCACCAGCGGCGTTTTCGCCCACGAACGGCTCACCAACCTGGACACCGGCGACTCCTGGCGCGCTTCCCCCCAGAACCCCTCTTCTCCCATCCGGCTCACCGTGGGCGGCGCCATCTACGGGCCCCGCACCCAATACCGCCTCGTCAGCCAGTCGGCGGCCGCCATCCCGCGCGACGGCTATCGCCAGACCATCGTTCTCGAGGACTTCCCCGGCCAGTCCCGCATTACGCTCGACCTGGAAATGTTCGCCGGCCAGCCGGTACTGCGGCATGCGGTCTCCTTTGTGAACTTGCGCCCGGAGACGGTCTCGGTGAATTTTGCGGACATGCTCCCCTGGATCTTCCGCGACGAAAACGAGCAGTTCCGCGTCTTTCGCGTCAATCAGTGGGATCCGGGCGGGGCCCGGGCCGAGAATTTCGAGACCGCCAGCGCCGATCTCCCTTCCAACGGCCGCTCCTTCGACATCTTCTCCGGCACCCACGGCCGCCACTGCGGTTGGGTGGCCCTTCGCGATTCCGACAACCGCGGCCTGTTTGCCGGCTGGGAATTCAACGGTCGCGCCAGGGCGCAGGTTCGCCAAACCCGCGCCGCGGGAACGCTCCAGCTTGCGGCCTCGGTCCTGGAGTTGCATCACCCCGTGGACCCCAACCAGGAGTTTCGCGTCCCAGCGTCATTCATAGGCCTGTTTCGCGGCGGCTTCGACGAGGCCGGTTTCCGGACCCAGCGATTTGCCGAAGCGGCCCTGGCCAAGCCCGCCCCCGCGGGCGGCTTCCCCTACGTCGTTTGGGATTCCTGGGGCTACGCGCTGGACATCGAGGAGCAAACCCTGCGCGCCAACGCCGAGACCGCCGCGCGGCTGGGCGCCGAGCTGTTCATCGTCGATCTGGGTTGGGCCCTGCGCCTGGGAGACTGGCAGGCCGATCCGGCCAAGTTTCCCTCCGGCCTGCGCGCGCTGTCCGCCTACGTCCATTCCCTCGGCATGAAGTTCGGACTGCATTTCGCCTTCGCCGAGGCGGCCGCCGATTCCCAAGTCCTCCGTGACCATCCCGACTGGACCTCGTCTGAGAATGGCAACTATTTCGGCGGTCACTCCCTGTGTCTGGCCCACCGGCCCGTTCGCGACTGGGTGATCCAGCAGGCCCTCCGCATGATCGACGACTACGCCGTCGACTGGATCCTCCAGGATGGCGAGGACATGGTCAAGCAATGCACCAAGACCACTCACACCCACGATCCGGCCGACAGCAACTACGCCAACTCCGTCGAAGGGCTGGACGCCGTGCTGGCCGAGGTTCAGCGCCTCCGTCCCAACACCTACTGGGAAAACTGCGAGAACGGCGGCAACATGATGACCTTCCAGATGGTCCGCAACTACGTCACCTCCATCACCAATGACGCCTCGGGCGCGCTAAGCTCCCGGCAGGCCGCCTTCGGCGTCACCTATCCGTTTCCGCCCCGATATTCCGACCGTTACATGCCCGAGCAGGAGCTCACTCCTTACGTCACCCGCAGCTTCATGTTCGGCGGTCCCTGGATCGTCATGAACCGCACCCTGGAGATGTCCCCCGAGAGTTTGGAGCTGGCGGCTTCCGAGATCGCCCTGTACAAGGGAATGCGCGATCTGATTCGCGACGGCAAGGTCTTCCATCTCACCCCGCGCCCGGCCCAGGACCGCATCGACGCCATCGAGAGCTACAACGCCGCCGCCGATTCCGCTCTGGTGATCGTCAGCCGCCCGCTCGATCCCGACGACTTCTACCTGCTGAAGCCGCGCGGGCTGCGCCCGGACAACACCTACCGCGTCCGTTTTCAGGACGATGTCCGCACCTACACCATGACCGGCGCGCAACTGGCCTCGGAAGGCGTGCGCGTGGAGCTGCCAGAACCGTTCAGCGCCGAGATCGTCTACATCTCTCCGATCTAACTTTGCTACAATCCCCACCGTGCCCGTCCGCGGTTGGCGCTTGGTGTGTGCTTTTGTTCTTGCGTTTGTCGTGCTCGCCTGCCGCGCGGACCGTGTGGGACTGGCCAGCGGTTATCTCGACCCGCTCACCCGCATCGGCGCGCAGGACGAGGCGCTCTACAGCCACAGCGCCCTGCGTATGGCCCGCCAGGGCGACTGGCTGACGCCCCGCTTTCTGGGCCGCTATGCGCTCTACAAGCCCCCTCTCCTGCTGTGGCTGGCGGGAGCCTCCGTCAAAATCTTCGGCCCCTCTCCCCTCGCGCTCCGCCTCCCTTCCCTGCTCGCCGGCGCCTTGACCGGCGTTCTGGTCTTCTATTGGGTGAGCCGATGGCGCTCCCCTCTAGCGGCGGCTGCCGCCCTGCTGCTGTTTCTCTTGAACCCTCTCACCCACATCCTGTCGCGCATGTGCCTCACCGACGCCCTGCTCGGCCTCTGCCTCCTGGGCGCAATGCTGTGCTGGTGGCTCGATCCGCGCCTGGAAACCCGGGCCTGCTTCTGGGGATTCGCCCTGCTCACCGCCGCCGCCATCCTGACCAAGAGCGTCGCCGGCCTGCTGCCGCTTGCGGCCGTGGCCGCCGGGCGAACCACCGCGCCGCGCCGATGGATCGCGCTCTGCCTGGCGGCCGCCGCGGTGGCCCTCCCTTGGCACGCCTACCAGTTGGCGGTCCATCCGCATTGGTTCTGGGCCGAATACGTGCAGTCGGAGCTGGTCTGGTTCGGCGCGGGCTCGCCGCCCCAGACCTCCCCGGAGTCCCATCTCGGCTTCTACCTGAAGCGCCTCTTCCTCACCGATCCCGCGCTCTGCCTGCTGGCTCTGCTGGCCGCTCCAGCGGCCTGGCGCGCCCGCCATTCGCGCCTCCTCTTTCTCTGGATCGCCGCCATCGCCGCCGGCATCCTGGCCTTCCGCTATCGCAACATCACCTACCTGCTGCCGCTGGTTCCATCGCTCGCCATCCTGGCGGGATGCGGATTGCCCCCACGCGTGACGGCCTCCGCCGCGCTGCTCTGCTGCCTCAAGCTCGCCTTTCCCCAACAGCCCTGGGGATTGTCCTACCCGTCCGGTTCCACCATTCCCTCCGCGCCCCTGCTGGAGTCCTACGCCGGGCTGCGCCGTCCCACCGAGCTGATTCTGATCGCCCCCGACGAGCACCTGTTTTCCACGGTTCTGCCCCTGCCGCGCGTCCGCTACTGTTTCCTGGGCGATTTGAGCCAGCTTCCGCCTCAGCCTCTCGACTTTGCCCACTTGGGCATCGCCGTTTCCGCGGAGCAGTTCACACAGCTTGAAAAGTGGACACCCGTCTTTCGCGACCGCCTCCGCGCCATGGATCTGGATTCCGCCGAGCCCATCGCCTCCACCATCTTCGCCCGTGACTCCGCCGACGTGGCGCGCATCGTCCGCTCCCGCCCTTCGAGCGACTTCTTTCTGCCCGCCGGCCTGATCCCCGATCCCGAAACACACGACCTGCGCCGCGTCTCCGAGGAGAAAGTGTTCCTGTTCGCTAGAATGAGAGTTGCTCAAACGCTTCAGTGAGTTCCTGGTGGCCCTGGGTCCCTGGGGCATCCTGCTGGTGGCCTTCATCGATTCGGCCGGCCTCCCCTTGTCGGTCGGGCTCGACGCGCTGGTGATGCTGCTGGTCGTCAAGGATCCCTCTTCCGCTGTCTTCAACGTCGCTGTCGCCGTACTGGGTTCTGCCGCCGGAAATATTGCTCTCTACTTCGCGGCCTGTAAAGGCGGTCACTACTACCTGGAGCGTCACGTTCCGGAAGCCAGGACCCGCCGGATCCGCGACTGGTTCCACCGCTATGGGCTGGTCACCGTCTTCGTTCCCGCCCTGATTCCCATTCCCATGCCCATGAAGCCCTTCGTGATCCTCTCCGGCGCCTTCGACGTCCATCCCCTGGCCTTCCTGCTCTGTGTCGTGATGGCCCGCATCGGCCGCTACGGCAGCGAAGCCTACTTGGGCGTGAAGCTGGGAGAACAGTCCGGACACTACCTGGCCAGTCATCGATGGCATTTGTTCGGCCTGAGCGTGGCCCTCACCGGAGCGCTCTTTCTGGCCGCCCGCCTCACCGAGCGATGGCGGCGGCGTTGATACAATAGCCCCATCATGACCCAGCGCCGCAGCTTTCTCAAGACCGCGCTTCTTGGCGCGGC
Source organism: Acidobacteriota bacterium (assembly GCA_016178945.1). Lineage (GTDB taxonomy): Bacteria > Acidobacteriota > Terriglobia > Bryobacterales > Bryobacteraceae > JACOSH01. Next base: position 16,920 of record JACOSH010000601.1, on the reverse strand, counting down.
TCCACTGGCCGCCGCCGATCGCGCCAAGCTCCCTGTCATCCGGAAAGTGGAAGTGCTGCCCACCAGCGTCCTGTTCCAGCACACCTTTGTCATCGGGCGCGGCCAGGTCGGCGCGGCGGGACAGGGAGGACGCTATGTCTACGTCCGCGTCGAGTCCGAAGACGGCCGCGTCGGATGGGGCGAGACCAACACGGTCCCAAGCTGGAGCTACGAGACCTTGGAGAGCGTCGTCAGCACCATCCGCAATTACCTGGCGCCCATCGTCATGAATCGCTCGCCCTTCGAGCAGGTCTACTTCCAGAAACAGTTCGACGAGCGCCTCACTCCCGCCGTCAGCCAAGGCTTCCCCTTCGCCAAGAGCGCCATCCTCACGGCCACGCTCGATCTGTGCGGCCAGATCACCGGTCAGCCCATGCATCAGTTCTTCGGCGGACGCGTGCGCGACAAGATCGAGCTTTGCTATGCCCTCTCGATCGACGCCCCCAAGGTCATGGCCGAGGTGGCCGCCTCGTACCCTTATGTCAAATGCTTCAAGCTGAAAGTCGCCGGCGACGAGGTGGTCGATACGCAACGCGTGAAAGCGGTGGCCGAAGCGCGTCCCGACTGCGATATCTGGCTCGACGCCAACCAGAGCTATCGCCCCATCCACATGGAGACCTTCCTGAAGAAGATCGACGGCATGCTCCAGGTGCGCTGCCTCGAGCAGCCCGTGAAGAGCGTCGACTGGTTCGGCCTGAAGCGCGTGCGCGACAAGACCCCGCTGCCCATCGCCCTGGATGAAGGCTGCTTCAACTCCTACGACGTGGCCCGCCTGGCGCGCATGGAGGCCGGCGACCTGGTGGTCCTGAAGGTGGCCAAGGCCGGCGGACTATGGGGCTGCCAGCGCAGCGCCGTGGTCGCCGAAGCCAACGGCCTGGGCCTGCTGGGCAGCGGCCTGACCGAGTCCGGCATCGGCCTCGTCGCCGCCCTCCACCTCTACTCGACCCTGGACCTGCTCCTCCCCCCGGAGCTGAACGGTCCCGAATTCCTCGCCGACCTCATGGTCGACGGCCTCCGCATCGACGGCTGCACCGTCACCCTCCCCGACGCCCCCGGCCTCGGCGTCCGCGTCAAGGAAGACAAGATCCGCGCCAACCCCATCCCGGTCTAGTCTGTTTGAACCAAAGTCGGACGCCTGGAATTAGGCTATGGTATCGTGGTGGTGGGCAGGATCAGACAACGGAAGATTCTAAGTGCCACGGATCGGGAATATCCGCGGGCCGTATCGGTTCTTCTTCACGAGCTTCGACTGCAACGAGCCGCCACACATTCACGTGGAACGCGAGGACAGGACGTGCAAATTCTGGCTTGAGCCGCTCGGGCTTGCTCGCAACCACGGCTTCAGCGCCAGGGAGTTGAATGTCATTCGCCGCGTGATCGAGGACCATCGCACGGCCATTATTGAGGTATGGCATGAACACTGCGGCTAGCAGCGACCCGCGCATTCAAAGCGTGCGCGTCACCCAGGACGAGATCGTTGCGCATCTTGCGGACGGCCGCGTCATTAGTGTCCCCCTCGCCTGGTCCTGGCGGCTATCTGAGGGAACCCCGGCACAGCGCGCGAAGTTTCGAATCATCGGGAGCGGCCAAGGTGTGCACTGGCCGGACGTCGACGAAGACATTAGCGTAGAAGGGATGCTTCACGGGACCCCGGCGCCTCGTCCAAGAACTGTCCGAGCTCCATCGAGAGCTCGTAGCATGCGTATCAAAGAGGCCAAGACCCGCGCCAACCCCATCCCGGTCTAGCCCATCCTAGATAACCCTGCTCCGGATCGCGTACTGCGTCAGCTCCGCGGTAGTATGCAGCCCCAGCCTCTCCTCCAGCCGGCGCCGGTGAAACTCCACCATCCTCACCGACACCTGCAGGATGTCGGCGATCTCCTGGGCGCTGTGGCCTTCCGCCACCATTTGCAGCACCTCCCGCTGCCGCGCCGTCAGCCTCACCTTGCCCTGGTTCTGCTTGCGCACCGGATCCAGCAGGCTCCTCATCACTGGCATGCCGATCACCGGCGTCACGTAGCGGCGCCCTTTAATCGCCTCCCGGATCGCCGTCACCAGCTCGAACCCGGCGCAGGTCTTCAGCACGTAGCCGGACCCTCCCGCCTCCAGCGCCTCGGTCGCATAGGTCGCGTCCGGATGCATCGTCAGAAATACGATCCGGGCCCGCGGATTGGCCTTCTTGAGCTGGCGCGCGGCTTCGATGCCGTTCAGCAGCGGCATCGTGATGTCGGCCACGATCGCGTCCGGTTTCAGTTGCTCCGCCGCTTCCACCAGCGCCCGCCCATCCGAAGCCACTCCCACCACTTCAAAGTGCGGATCCAGCAGCCGCCGGATCCCTTCGCTCACCACCGTGTGATCGTCCGCCAGCAGGACTCGTGGCCGGTTCATTCCTCTCTCCTCTTCAAGGGCGCCTCGGCTTCGATCTTGGTGCCCTTCCCAGGCTGCGACCGGATGGAAAACGCGCCCTTCACCAGCCGGACCCTCTCTTCCATGCTCACCAGGCCCAGGCCTCCCTTTCCCCGCGCTTCCTCCGGATTGAACCCCGCCCCGGAGTCTTCCACCGTCAACTTCACCCCCTGCGCCGTGCCGCACAGCATCACCTTGGCCTCCTTCGCGCCGGCGTGTTTGCCGATATTCCGCAGGCCCTCCTGCGCCACCCGGTAGAGGCACAACGCCACTTCCTCGGCAATCGGCTCCGGAACCTCCCGCGCCGTGAAGACCGCGGGAACCCCGTGCTGCGCGGAGAACGCTGCGCATTCTCCCTTCAGGGCCGCCGTCAGTCCCAGATCGTACAGGATCGAGGGGTGCAGCCGCCGCGAGATCTGATGCAGATCCCGGCCCGCCTTCGCGATATCCTCTCCGGTCTCCTGCAGCTTCTTGGCCAGATCGTGGCGCGACGCAGGCAGCTTCTGTTTGAGCTCGGTCACTTCCATGCCCAGTACCGCCAGCCGCTGGCTGACGGCGTCGTGCAGTTCCCGCGCCAGGTACCGCGTCTCCGCCTCCTGGACCGAAATCCGACGCGCCGCCAGCTCCTCCTGGTGCCGCGCCAGGGCTTCCTCGTATTGTTTCCGGTCGGTGATGTCCTCCATCGCCAGCAGGATCAGCGTCGGGTTCGCGCCCTCCCTCCGGATCCGCCGGGCATTGACCAGCAGCCGCCTCCGCCCCAGCGGCGGAATTTCCTGTTCCATCTCCAGATCGTTGAAGGGCGCGTCTTGGGAAGCCACCGCCTCCAGCAGCTTCCGGAACGGCGCTTGGTCCCACTGCCCGCCCTGCACCTCCGCCAGCAGCCGCCACTCCGTCTCCGCCGGGTAAGTGCGAAACAAGCGGTAAAAGGCGCTGTTCGCGCTGTGAATGCGCAGCTCCGAGTCCAGGACCAGCAGCGGTTCCCGCACCGTTTCCACGATCGCCTGCGCGTAGTCCAGGGCCTCCCGCGCCTCCAGCAGGCTCCGCCGCACCGCATCCACGTCCAGCAGCACGATCATCACTCCCTCGATCCGGTGGTCCCCGGTCCGGTACGGCCGCACGCGCAGCGTGTACCAATGGCCCTCTTGATCCTGCACTTCGCGCTCCACCGTCTGCAAATGCTCGCTCATTTGCCCGAACACCTGGACCCAATCGGGTACGCTCAGGCCCACGGCGATGTCGGTGAACGGCCGCCCCACGTCGGACGGGATCAGGTGCATCGTCTTCTCGGCCGCCGGGGTGAAGCGCCGGATCTTCAGGCTGCCGTCCAGAATCACCACTGGAACCTGGATCCCCGCGGACAGATTGATCAGATCGTTCGTCACCACCCCCAGTTCGCTGTTGCGGTTCAGCAGCTCCTCGTTCAGCGTCAACAGCTCTTCATTCGAGGACTGCAGTTCTTCCTTGGCCGTCTCCAGCTCCTCGTTGGCGCTCTGCAGCTCCTCGTTGCGGGACAAGGCCTCCTCGTTGGCCGCCGTCATCTCCTCCTTGGTTGCCGCTTGGTCTTCGATCAGCGACCTCAGGTATTCGCGCGCCTCGGCCAGCTCTTGCTCCAGCCGCGCCGCCTCGCCCCCCCGCAGCCCCTTCCGGCCCGGCGCATCCTTGTCCGGCCGCTCCTCCGCCCTCGCCGGCGCCTCCTGGAACACCACCAGGACCTCGCCGCCCTGGCCGCGCCGTCCCTTCAGCGCGATCGCCTCCACATTCACCCTCCGGGAGGCGCCGTTCCTCTTCGTCCGGATACCCTCCTTGCGCGCCACTTCTCCTGCCCGGGCCTTGATCACCAGGCTGCGCACGTCCACCACCAGCTCCGGGCGAACCATCTTCAGCATGTGAAAGCTCGGCTGTCCCGTCGCCGGCGCCAGATACGCACTCGTATCTCCACATATGTGAACGATCTGCAAGTCCTCATCCACCACCAAAGCCGCTGGCGTATACCGGGTCAGCAGGAGCCGCTCGGCTTCTTTGGCCGCATCGAAAGCCGCCTCGGCTGAGGGGTTGATCTCGCGGGTCCCCACCTCCATCGGCCCAAACTCCGGTTGCGGCGCGGTCGCGCCCCCCGTCCGCAAGAGAATGTTGTGCTTCCGGTCCTCCACGGTGAACAGGTTTCCGTAGACGCTCAGCGATTCGGACTTCCCCAGGAATAGCCGGCCCCCCGGTCTCAAGGCGTGGTGAAACAGCCCGGCAATCCGCCTTTGCAGAGCCGGACCCATGTAGATCAACACGTTGCGGCAACTGATCAGATCCAGGTTGGAAAACGGGGGATCCCGGGTCAAGTCGTGCTTGGCGAACACGCACAGTTCCCGCACCATCTTGGCGACTTGGTAACTCCCTTCATGCGGGACAAAAAACCGCTTCAGCCGGTCCGGCGCCACGGCCGTGACGCTGGATTCCGGATAAATGCCGGCTCGCGCCTGCTCGATGGCCCTCTCGCTCACGTCCGTCCCGAAAAGCCGGATGCGCTCGCGCATGGCTCGTCGCCCAGCGCCTCCAGCAGCAGCATCGCCAGCGTGTACACCTCCTCGCCGCTGGAGCAGCCCGCTACCCACGCCCGGACGCCCCGTCCCTCTCTTCCACTCCCCCGCAGTTTGCCCAGAACCTGCTGTTGGAGGGCCTCGAAAGCCTCGGAGTCGCGGAAGAATCCGGTGACGTGAATGAATATGTCCTGGTACAGCGCTTCCAGCCCCGCGGGATTCTCGCGCAGGAGTTGTAAATACTCGTCCAGGTCGCTGACCTTGTCCAGCGCCATTCGCCGCCGGATCCGCCGGATGATCGTACTGGGGTTGTACTCGCGAAAACTGACTCCCGTCTTCCGCTCCAGCAGCCAGCAGATCTTTCCGTAACCGCTCTCGCCCTCCAGCGCATGATCCGCCTGGGCAGGCAAGGGCTCTCCGACATACGGGTGCCGCGCGATCCGCTCCAGCTCCGCGGCGATCTTGTCGGGGGGGAGCACAAAATCCACGCACCCCTCGGCGATCGCGCTGTGCGGCATGCCCGAATGCCGCGCCGAAGATTCATCCTGCGCGAACGTGATGCCGCCTTCGGTCTTGATGGCCCGCAGCCCGAGCGTTCCATCCGAGGCCACTCCGGACAGCAGCACGCCGATCGCCGCGCCGCCCTTCTCCTCCGCCAGCGTGCAGAAGCAGCGGTCGATCGGGAGATTTCTCCCTGCCCGGCGCTCCTCCAGCCGCAGCGCTCCCTCCCGGATCGTCAGCGTGGCGTGGGACGGGCTCACGTAGACATGGTTCGCCTCTAACCGCGCTCCGTCCTTGGCCTCCGCCACCGGCATCGCCGTGGTCCGCGATAGCAGGGTCGGCAGCAGGCTCTTGTGCGTCGGGTCCATGTGCTGGACCAGAACGAACGCCATGCCGGTGTCGGTCCGCAGCGCCTTGAGCAAGGCTGTGAACGCCTCCAGCCCACCCGCCGAGGCGCCAATCGCAACTACTGGGACACCCAGACTCTTCTGCGCCATGCTCCTTGCCCCGACGCCGGGGCTTACTCCAGCACCACCACTGTATCCGCCGCGTCCCGAGACCCCTTCGGCAACCGCAGCAGCAATCCGTCCCTCACCGTCGTCGTCTCCACCGCCGCGCCCGATACCAGCAGCCGGGCCCTGCTCACTTTCATGGCCGCGCTCGGCAGCGCCAGCCATTCATCCGGCCAATCCAGCACGTGCACGTAGATCTTGCCCCCGCGCTGCGTCGTCGCTCCCCACGGACGCGGCCCGATCGGCCCGCCTCGCGTCCCGTAGATCGACTCGCCGTTCGCCTTCAGCCACTCTCCCAGGCCTTTCAGCCGCTCCACGAATTCCGGCTGGATTCGCCCGTCCGGCATGGGTCCCACGTTGAGCAGGAAATTGGCATTGTACCCGGCCGACCGCGCCAGGTAGTGGATCAGGCTGCGCGTGCTCTTGAACCGCTTGTCGCTCTGATTGTAGCCCCAGGCGTTGTTGATCGTGTCGCAGGTTTCGAGCGGCAGCCGCCCGATCTCCGACTCCGCGTTAAACCCCGCCGTGTTCTGCCCCGGCAGATCTTTCTCGAACATCTGGAAATCTTCCCCATCGAACGGCTTCCGATGGTGATTGTTGCCGATCAGCGCCGCCGGCTGCAAGCCGTGAATCAGACGGTAGGTCTGCTCCAGCCGCCAGTCCGCGTTCGGCTTGTCCCACCAGCCGTCGAACCAGATCCCTCCGATCTCGCCGTACTGGCTCAGCAATTCGCCCAGTTGCTTGTCCATGAAATCCAGATACCGGTTGAACTCCCCGCTCTCCGGACGCATCGCGCTCTGCCCGGTTCGCCCGCGCGGAAAGTAGTCCGGGTGGTGCCAGTCCAGGTGCGAGTGGTAGAAAAACAGCTTGATCCCCTGCTTCCGGCACTCTTCTGCCAGCATCTTCAGCGGGTCTTTCTTGTACGGCGTGGCGTCCACGATGTTCCACTGGTTCTGTTTCGTGCCCCACATCGCGAACCCATCGTGGTGCTTGCTGGTGATCGTGATGTACTTCATCCCCGCGCCCTTCGCCAGCGACACCCACTCCGCGGCGTTGAACTGGGCCGGGTTGAACTTCGGCGCCAGCTTCTCGTATTCGGAGACCGGGATCTTCTTGTTGTTCATCACCCACTCCCCGTCCCCCAGCACGCTGTACACGCCCCAATGGATGAACATCCCAAACCGGGCATCCTGGAACCACTTGCGCGCCTCCAGGTTCTCCTTCGGAGGCTGATACGTCTCCGCGCCCGCGGCGGCGCACAACAAGACCAGGATTCCGGCTCTCATGCCTACTTCTCCGACCACGGCGGCGTCACGCCGTTGGTCCGCGCATACGCGATGGCCTGCCCCAAGTGCTCATGCATATGGTTCGCCATCAGGAAAAACGCCCCTCGCACCGTCGACGGTCGCCCGAACATCTTGATCTCCTTGTCCAGGTCCGAATCCGGCACGCTCATACAAGCCTTGCGGATATGCTCGAAGGACTCCTTCAGCGTCTCAATCACCTTGGCCTTCTCGGTGACCGTCTTCTCCATATCGCGGCTCAGCCCCGCCGGCGGCTTGACCCCCACGAAGTTCGGCAGGCCGAAATTAGCCCCCGCGATGTGCACATACACCTCGCTGTTCGACCGCACCCCCTCCCCGGGACGCCACCCATACTTCTCCTGCGGCATGGCCTGCGCCAACCCCACAATCTTCTTCTCCACATCCTCCAACTGCCGCAAGAAGTCCCCGCGGAACCCCCCAGGCCTCTCCTGCCCCAGACCAAGCCCCACCATCGCCAAACCAATCCAAATAGTCCTCATACCCCTACCTTGTACCACAATCAACACAAGAAGGGGCGAAGCCCCAACCTAATCCCTTTTGCCTTTTGCTTTTTGCCTTTTGCCTTTTGCCTTTTTTTCCCCTTGCCCGCCCCCCCCACTTCCCGCAGTATAGTAGTACCCATGTCTCGCCTGTGCGCCTTCCTCTTCTGCCTCCCCGCCTTCGCCGCCGACTGGCCCCAATGGCGCGGCCCCTCCCGCGACGGCCTGTCTCCCGAAACCGCCCTCCTCAAGTCCTGGCCGGCGGGTGGTCCCAAGCAGCTTTGGAAAACGCAAGGTCTGGGCGAAGGCTACTCCTCTTTCGCCGTCGTCCAAGGACGCCTCTACACGCAAGGCCAGCGTGGCGACCAGGAATTCGTTTACGCCTTCGACGCCGCCACCGGCAAGAAGCTCTGGGAAGTCCCCGCCGGCGGCCCCTTCCGCGAGCGGCGCGGCCACGGCCCGCGCGGCACCCCTACCATCGATGGCGATCGCCTCTATGCCCTCTCCGCCGACGGCACTCTGGTCTGCCTTCAGCCCCTAACCGGCAAGACCGTCTGGACCTTCAACATGGTCGACAAGTTTCGCGCCAATCCGCCCCACTGGGGGATCAGCGAATCGCCCCTGGTGGATGGCGACCGTCTCATCGTCACTCCAGGCGGCCCCGGCGCGGCCGTCGTCGCCCTCGACAAGAAGACCGGCGCCATGGTCTGGAAATCCCAGAGCGATCCGGCCGCCTATTCCTCCACCATCGCGGTCGACCTGGACGGGCGCCGCCAGATCATCGCCCTCACCGGCGAAGCCGCCGTCGGCCTTTCGGCCTCCAATGGCGAGCTGCTCTGGCGCTACGACAAGATCTCCAACCGGACCGCCAACATCGCCACGCCCATTTTCCACCAGGGCCACGTCTTCCTCTCCACCGACTACGGCACCGGCTGCGCTCTGCTCAAGCTCTCCGGCGGCGGATCGAAAGAAGTCTACTTCAACCGCGACATGCGCAATCACTACTCCAGCTCGGTTCTGATCGGCGACTACCTCTACGGTTTTTCCAGTCAGGTTCTGACCGCCATGAAGTTCCAAACCGGAGAAGTCGCCTGGCGCGACCGCAGCGTAGGCAAGGGCTCGGTCACCTACGCTGACGGCCATCTTTACGTCGTCGGCGAAACCGGAACCATCGGCCTGGTCGAAGCCACTCCGCAAGCCTACAAAGAAAAGTCCCGCTTCGAGATCTCCCGTGGCGAATTCCCCACCTGGACTCCGGCTGTCATCTCCGGCGGCCGCATGTTCCTCCGCGAGCAGGACAACCTCTATTGCTTCGACATCCAGGCCCGCTGAAGTACCACTTTCACCACTTTGCTATTGACGCCCGTGCCCGCCGGGTGCACAATGAGGTTGGGCCTGGGTGAGTGACAGGCTCGATGCAGTACGCAGCCATCCGGCCAAGTGGGCCGGGGGAGGTGATATGGAGCCGGACCAGTCAGAGGGACGGCTGCATCGGCATCTCGGGCAGCGGATGAGAGGCTGAAGAGCGGTCGGATTCCAATCGCACCCTCCTTTGATGGGTCGCGGGCGCGTGATGCGCCACACGGATGACCGCCAACTCAGTTTTCTCCGCCCGAGCCGCCGATGTAGCCGTTTCTTTTTGTTTCTGCTACAATTACCTCGTATGGCAAGAGTCTGTGAAGTCTGCGGCCGAGGTCCCCAGTTCGGCAATCGCATCAGCCACGCCCACAACGTCACCAAGCGCCGCTGGAACCTCAACCTCCAATCCGTCCGCGCCCTGATCAACGGCGCCGCCAAGCGCCTCCGCGTCTGCACCTCCTGCATCCGCAACGGCAAAATCCAGAAGGCCGCCTAGCACCTTACACCGGCCTGGGCTTCGCGATCCGCATGGTCGAGCAGTCCGTGGTCCTGGGCAAGGAGAGACGATCTCGCGCCTGGACCCTCTCCGCAACGACCCCCGTTCCAGGCCCTCCTCCTCCGCCGCCATCTGTAGTCCCCGCAAGCTCCAATCAAAAAACGGCGAAGCCACCTAATCCCTTTTGCCTTTTGATTTTTGCCTTTTGCCTTTTGCCTTTTTGTCTTCTGTCCACCTACCCCTGCCACAAACTCCGCCGCTCCCCCCTCTCCAAAGGCGCCTCATACCCAATCAAACAAAACTGATCCAACGCAAACAACACCACCGACTCCACCCCCTCCCCCTTGGCCAGCCCCACCTCCTTCAACCACGGCGTCGTGTAATCCCCATTCCCCACCAGGTGACTGCTCTGGCTCCGTGGAAACCCCAACTGGATCGGCAGCCGCATCGAGTCCAGGCACTTGTTCAGATCTCGCAGCCCCGTGTAGGTGAAGTTCTCCGTCTTGAGATTGTCCAGCGCCGCCGGCGTCCAATCCGCCGCCGGCAGATTGATCACCCGGTTCAGCGGACTGTCGTTGACATCCGGCGGATACAGCGCCTCGAACCGCGCCGCTGGATAGCTCTGCCGCACAAACTGCATCACCGCGTTCGTGAACGCCCCGATCAACCCCGGCAGAAACTGCGCCTCTTCCGGATACAGCGCCGGATTCTCCTGGCTGTTCGCAAACACATGCATCGGCCGCCCATAGGTCGCGCTGAAAGTCGATGTGGTGTAGGTGTCATAGAACGGCATCCCGCTCGCGTCCGGGAAGTACCACCACTGCACCTCGCCGAACTGCAAGTACGGCGTCATCCCGGCCTGCGCCATCAGACCGGCCATCTCCAGGTACGCCTGCTTCCAGAATGCCAGGCTCGCCGGCGAGAAGTTGGTCTGCAGCGCCGGCGTGTTCAGCAGCACCGCGCCTCCATTCGGATATCGCTGCGCGATTCCCGCCGCCGCCGACGGGTCCCCATGTTGCAGCTCCATGCTGAACGCCGCCGCCGCGTCCAGGCCATACCCTTTCAGCGCCTTGAAGAAGGCCCGGCTCCAGTCCGTGGCCGCCCGATTCACCCGCGGCAGCGCGTTCAAGTCCGTGCGCCAGTCGCCGTCCACTCCGCCCGCGAGCGTCGTCCCGCTGGTCTGCGCTTGAAACGCCCCGCTCGCCGGACTGGCCGCCAGCGCGATCGCGTTCCCCGCCGCCCCCATCAGCCGCGAGGTCACCGTCAGGACCGCCCCGCTCGACGACGCCCACACTCCCGTATACCCGTTGTTGATCTCCAGCTCGAACGCCTTGGCGATGCTGGCCGCCGTGTCGCCGGTCAGGTTCACGTGTTGGATCGTCGCCTGCCCGATCGTCAAGGTCGTAATCTGGCTGAACACCGGGGACCCGCTGAGCTGCACCGTCCCGGATGCATAGCTGTGCCCTTGTCTCCACAGCTCGTAGAACCACAGCGCGCCCACGTAGTAGTTGTGGCGGCCCCGAAACCCCAGCGAGTGAATCATCAACGCGGTTCGCTCCGGCGCCAGCGCGATCGAGTGGTCTGTGTCCCAGTCCGTGGCCAGCGTCATTTTCCCATCCGCCGCAACCACCGGCAAATTCGTCGCCGGAATCGCGATCTCGAAGAAGTCGAAGTAGAGGGAGCTGCCCGTCGGCCCGTTGTGCGTCACCGTGACCGTATGATCCACTCCCCCCGCCAGGTTGCCCAGCGGGAGGCGCGCCAGCACATCCTCGCCCGCGATCGTCAGGCTCTCGGTGGTCGGCACGCCATCCACCGTGATCCCCGCCAGCGCGCCCGTGGCCAGCTTCCTCGTTCCCAGGTACAGCCGGTGATTCTGCGCCTCCCGGTACGTCAGCGACACGGACGCGCCCACGGTCGTGACACTCCGGATCGATCCCCCCGAAAAGTTCCCCCGCGACTCCGTCCAAGTCCCCGAATACGCGAGCTCGCTCCGGTCGTCTTCAATCCTTCGGCTCCCCGGCCCGGCGATTTCGTAGGTCCGGTTGCTGCCCGTCACCGCCCAGTTGCTCACCACCACCTGGAAGTCGCCGCGAACGTAGCTGCCCGTCTGCTGATCCGCCGCGTAGGTCCATCGCAGCTTTCGCACCGCGCCCGCCGGCACGCTGGCCCCCTGGATATCCACCAGCGCTCCGAAATTCAGTTGGATTCTCCACTTCGACGGCGACGTCCCCCCGCTCAGCGTCAACGACGCCGGGCTCCAGCTCTCGGTCCCCGCCCCCGCCACGTTCGCGTACACACCCACGCGGTTCCCGTTGTGCCCTTCGCCGCTCGCGTAGTGCAGCGTGATCTGCGTCCCGCTCTGCGACGCGGTTATCGACGCCGACTGCGCGTTGATGCTCGCCGCCAGCGCCGCCGCCGCGTCCGCCAGCGTATCGGTCGCCGTCAATTGGTAGCTGTAGTGCTCAGACAGCCAGGCCAGCTCCACCCAATCGCCCGCCGTGGCCGTGCCCTGAAGGTCGAACACCCCCGACGCGCCCTGGTAGCTTCCGGCGACCGGCGTCGCATGATCCCGCAGCCGGACCTTGTAGACCGTCTCCGCCCCGCCCGCTGTCGCCCACACCCGCAGGTATGGCCAATCCACGGTCGGAAACAAAGCGGAGTCTAGTGGGATCGAGTTGCTGCGGCTCTCCTCATAGGTCAACTGCAAGCCGCTCAGATTGCCATCGGGGAGATTGCGGAACAGGGGATGTTCAAAGACATTGTCGCGGTTCCACTCGATCACCGCCCAGTCGAGCTGCTGCCGCCACGACCCCGACAGGGTGAACCCGCTCGCGCTCGAGGCGCTTAGCGCCGCCGCCGCCGAGGGCCGCTCGAAGTAGCACTGTAGGTCCCGGTCCGGGCGCAGTTTTTCGAGGATTTCCGGCATCGCCGCCTCACAGCCGGATCAGCACCGTCAGATCCGACCCCGGTACCGTCGTTCCCACCGACGTGACGTCCGCGTTGATCCGGACCCCGCTCTGAAGCGGCGGCAGCGGGAATCCGCTCGCCACGTTCGACAGAATCGCCCCGCTCGGAATGCTCAGCGTGCAGTACACCGCCCCTCCCGCTCGCACCGTGATGTTGACTGGCGCCCCCGCCGGAGCTTGGCGCACCACCGCGTACACGTCCCGCACCGCGTGCGCCGTTTCCACCACCAGGTCCGGCGCCACCCCGTTCTCGATCGCCAGGAATCCCTCCACCGTGATCGAGAACTGCCCGCCCGATAGCGTACGCATCCCCGAGTCGATGGTTTGCGTGACGCTGATCGCCTCGGTCGGGCTCACGCCCAGCGCGTTGGTGACGAACATCTCGGCGCTCGACACCCGGACATCCGGCAGCAGCACCGGATAGCTCCAGTTCCCTCCCGCCGGGCTTCCGAAGAAGTCCCGCGCAAACGGCGCGATCACGACCTTCGCCGAAAGTGGATAGACCGTCGTCTGCGCGGCGTGCGCCGCCGCCGTGCTGCCGTGTTGAGCCCGCTCCACCTGGTACTGCGCGCCCGCCGCCGTCACCTTCAGAATCTCCCGCTCGATCTGGATATACGACCCCGCGGCCACGGTTCCCCCCGCGAGCGTCAGCGCCGTGTCCGCCGCGCCGATCCCCGCGCTCAACTGCGTCTGCGGCTGTCCGCCCAGCTCGTCCCAGTAGTACAGCGTGACCGTCGCCGCCGTGATGCTCCGCGTGTTGGTCAGCGTGGGAAACGAAATCCCGCCGATTTCGACGACCCCGCCCAGCGCCGGCGGCAGCGCCAGGCCGAAGCTCGGCTGCGGCGGCACGTCCGCGTCGAATCCGCCCGCTCCCGCTCCCCCGATCACCCAGCGCGTCAGCGTCGAGATCTCCGAGGGCGTCTCCTTGTCGTTCGCGTTGGCTGCGCGCCCGCTCAAGTGGATCACCGCTCCCGACCGGTTCGGAATCTCGAACTGCACCGGGCTGCTCGCCCCCGCCGCTCCGAAGTGCCAACCCGACTCCGCCACCACGAACGAGCTGCTCGCATCCGGCTCCACGTCCCACCGGTTCGCCAGCGTCAACACCGTCGCCGTGTTGGAGACCACCGCCCGCTCCTGGCCCGCTCCTTTGCCCCGCGTGATCCGCGCCGTCATTCCCCGGTACGCGTTCACCGGCATCTGCATCGTTCCGTTCCCCGCGCTTAGCGGCGTGTGAAGCGTGGCCGCATACTCGGTCTGGAGCTCCAGCCTCCAGTAGAAATTGGCGTGGTGATAATTCGGATCCGGCGGCGCCACGGCCTGCCGCGCCAGGCCCGTATCGGTGAACTGCGCCGCCGGCGTCTGGTTCGACGCGATCCGGAAAAGCTGCGACGGGCTGGGGCCCCGGTATACATGGAAACCGCTCGTCCCCGGCGAGAAGCTCAGCCCGCCCAACGTCACGCTGTTCGTGTTTCCGCCCGCCGCGATCGTCGCTCGCACCACAAACGACAACAGCGACTCCGCTCCGCTCCCATCCACTCCGCTTACCGCGTAGTACAGCGTCTGATTGCCCGCCAGCGCGCCCCCGCCTCCGATCGCCGCCGTCAGGCTCAACAGCGGGATCCCCGCGCTCGCGCTCACCCCGGCCGGCGGCGTGATGAACTCCACCACTGCGTCCACCGTCGCCCCGCCGTCGGCCTCCCCGTGCGGCTTCTCGGTCACCCCGAACTGCAAGTCGCCGTTCGCGTCCAGCGTCGTGCCGATGAGCGGCCGCGGCAGCCCCAGCCCCGGATTGCCTTCCCGCCGCCCCCCCGAGGCTGCCCCGTTCGTATCGCTATACCAGGTGTCCTTATGGATCTGCGCTGTCACCGCCGCCGTCCGGAAATTGAGCCCCGGCGCGATGCGCAGCACTCGAAACGCCTGCCGGTTGAACCCTTCTTTTAGATACGTCACCGCGATCAGATCCCCGGGCTGCATCCCGATGGCTCGCACGCTGGTCTCGAACTCCACGTACGTGTTCCCCTGGATCGAGCGGTCCAGGTGAAACTGCAGCATCCGCGCCGCCTGGCTGAAGTTCGGAATTCCCAGCACGCTCAGCGGACCCGTGATCTCCTGCCCCGTCCGCGCCACGTCGGCCGCATCCACCACCGACAGGCTGTCTTGCTGATACTCGTTGAACGCGTCCTGAAACTCCACCGCGAACCGGTTCGGCGTGTCCGTCGTCGTCCGCGACCGCAGCCGCACGCTCGGCTCCCCGTTTTCCCGCCGCAGGATCTGACCGTCCCCATATTCATAGCTGGGCCAGCCGCCGTTGAGCAGACTGGTGCTGTTGCTCCACGCCGGCTTCACCGGCTGTTGCAGCGCCAGCGTGTCTTCCACCCGCAGTTGCAGCAGCCCTCCCGCCCCGTACGTTAGTTGCAGCCTCGACCCGTTGCGGATCCCCCGGATCGCATCCGCCGCCGTCCGCCGTTTCTTCAAGACCACGTTGCATTGGAACCGCGCCACCGTCGCCGGATTCCCGTACAGATCCTGTGCCGCGATTGGCGCATCGCAGTAGGCCGCGGCCTGCGCGAAGCTCGCCAGGTCGATCTCCCCAGTCCGCCACCCGCTCCGCCGCAGCACGTCCAGCAGCACCCACGCCGGATTGTTCGTGAACTGATCGCCTAACGCGCTTCCGTCCGCTGCGTAGCGCGGCAGCTTCAACCCTTCCACCAGCGCCTTGATGCCCGGCAGCGCCCGTCCGTCGCTGATCCGGTTGGGAACCACCACTGACAGGTACGCCAGGCTCCCATATGGGTCCCCCAGCGGATTCCCCGCCGCGTCTGCAAAGTCCAGATTGAATCCGCCCGTCCGGTTCCCCAGGCTCACCACGTTGAACCAGCCCGTGCCGGTCATGTTCGCGCCCGCCTGCCCCAGCGGGATCTCGATGTCGTTCACCAGCACCTTCAGCACGCCCTGGATCTCGCCGATCCCGATCAGCGCCTCCAGCCGCGTCAGGTTCCCGTCATTGCGCGCGAACACGATCGGCGGCGTGTGCCACGCCGTGCCATAAATGATCGGGACGAAGTCGTTGTACCGGGCCTCGTTCTCCGCCACCGGCGATGCGTGCGGCTCCTTCTCGCCGTGGGTCCGCACCAGGATCGACGCCGGCACAAACTCGATCCCGCCGAACCGCCGCCCCTGGCTGAACATCCCCCGCGCCTCGCAATCCGCGCGAGTGAACGAGCACGAAGTGTAGGGCGTCGTCCCGTTCAGGTTCCCCGCGCCGCCTGCCACGTCGGCCGAGTACCCGCACCGGTAGAACCGCGAATATCGCCCCTGCGCGCCGCCGTCCACCGCCTCGGTTCGCTCCGCCAGTGTCGCCGGAAAATTCCACGGACACCGCCGCTGCACCCTCACTTCCGGCAGCAGCACCCGCTGCAGACTCATCCGGTTCACCGCCGTCAGCCGGAACCGCGACTCCGTGATCTCCTCCGGCGGATTCGCGATCCCCTGAAACATCGCCACCACATTGGTGGCCTCGGCGTTGTTCTTGAGATCGTAAAAGAGGAACCGGATCGCCACCAGCGCTCCCTTGAATCCCACGGTCCTCTCGATCTGCGAGAAGTGCGAATCCGCGTTGGCCAGCGTCACCGACATTTTGGGGATTGCATCCACGCCCTGATCCGACGCCGTTTGCATCTCGAACAGGTTGTGTCCTACCACCCGTGGTTCGTAGGTCTGGCCGCTGACCACTACCCGGTGTGTGCTCCACCGCTCCACTTGCCCGTTGGTCAACTGGCACTCGAACAGCAGCACCGGCGTTTCCGTCGTCGCCAGCTCCTTGTGTTGGTAGACCGTCGGCATCTTATCCCCGGCTCACGATCCGCGCTTCGCAGGAATGCCGGCTCGGACCCTCCGCCGTCGCGTCCAGTCCGTCCTCGCCAAACCGCGCCTGCCCATACACGCCGCTCCGCGCTCCGGTCTTCTTATAGACCGATGCCGCCGCCTGCGCTTCCACCTGCAGGCCGGAAATCTCGACCGACTGCCCCGCTTCGATCTGGAGCCCGAACCGGACTCCCTCCTCCGTGGTGCTGAACTGCCCAGCTAGCAGGTACCGCTTCCAGGCCGTCCCCACGTCCTCCACCGCCAGGTCTTCCAGAGTCTGCGTCGCCCGGAACAGGCCGATCCGCTCATTCCCCGTGCCCCGCGCGGACACGCTCAATGCATACCGGAACCACCCCGGCCCGCTCACGTTCTGTTCGATCCGCAGCGGCGCGAGTCCCGCATTCGTCAACTGTCCGCCGGCCACCTGCAGCAGCGCATTCCGCTG
>JACOSH010000013.1 GCA_016178945.1 Acidobacteriota bacterium | reverse complement strand
GTAGGAATTGGCGTCGAAGCGGTTCACAAACTCGCTGCCGCGGTAGCGCAAGTAGCTCTCCACCTCGAAGTCCACCGAGAAGTCGAAGCCCAGCGTATCCTTGTTGCGCAGCCGCCGCCCGCATTTCTCGCGCATGGAGTCGTCGCTCATGTAGGTGATGTGCCCGACCATGCGGGCCACCGCCAGACCGCGAGCGGGCGGCTTGCCGTCGTAGTAGTTGCCCTCGTTCCAGTCCGGATCGGCCACGATGGCCTGCCGCCCCACTTCGTTGAAGGCGATCTGCTGGGCGCTGTGGCGCGCCGTGGCCGCGATCGGCAGCGCCGCCACCACCGAGTCCGGATAGGCCACCGCCCATTCCAGCGCCTGCATCCCCCCCATCGATCCGCCGGTCACCCCCAGCCAGCGCGGGATGCCCAGATGATCCATGAGCATCTTCTGCAACCGCACCATGTCCCCGATGGTGATCACCGGGAACGACATCGCGTACCACTTGCCCGTGGCCGGGTTGATCGAGGCCGGTCCGGTGGTGCCGCGGCAGCCGCCCAGCACGTTCGAGCACACCACGAAGTAGCGGTCCGTATCGAACGCCTTCCCCGGACCGATCATGTTGTCCCACCACCCCGGCTTGCCGGTCTCGTGGCTGATCCCGGCGGCGTGCGCGTCGCCCGAGAAGGCATGCAGAGCCAGGATCGCGTTCGACCGCGCCTCGTTCAGCGTCCCGTAGGTCTCGTACGCCACATCCACCGGCGTCAAGGTGGCGCCGCAGTCCAGGGAGATGGAATCAAACCGTACCGCTTGGGTCTCGACGATCATTCCGTGTGCTGACTCCTGACTCCCGGCTCCTTCTTGAAGATCTTCCCCAGCGTCTTCACCGCCTGATCCACCTCGCGCTCGGTCACGATATACGGGGGCAGGAAGCGCAGCACCGTATCGTGCGTGCAGTTGATCAGCAGCCCGTCCTCCATGGCGTCGAGCACCATCTGTTTGCCCGGGACCGCCATGTCCACGCCGATCATGAGGCCGGCGCCGCGCACTTCCTTGATGAAGGAGTGCTTGCGCTGGAACTCGCGGAGCTCGGCGCGGAAATACTCGCCCACGCGCAGAATGGAGGGCATCAGCTCCTCCAGGATGTCGAAGAACTCCAGCGCCACGCGGCAGGCCAGCGCGCTGCCGCCGAAGGTCGACCCATGCATTCCCGGTCCGATCGCGTCCGCCGCCCGTTGGTTGGCGATGATGGCGCCCAGAGCCAGTCCGCAGGCCAGTGGCTTGGCCGCCACCACCACGTCCGGCATCACCACCGGGCTCACCAGTTGATAGCTGAAGTAGGTCCCCGGCCGCCCCACGCCACACTGGATCTCATCGAACACCAGCAGCGCGTTGTGCCGGTCGGCCAGCTCCCGGGCCCGCCGCGCGTACTCCGGGCTGATCGGCACGATGCCGCCTTCGCCCTGGATCCACTCCATCACGATTCCGGCCGTGCGCTCGCTCACCGCCTGGTCCAGCGCCGCCAGGTCATTGGCGGGCACGAACCGGGCGCCCGGCAGCAGGGGCTCGAAATCCGTGCGGTACTTGGCCTGTCCGGTCACCGAGAGCGCTCCCAGCGTCCGCCCATGGAAGGAGTTTTCGAGCGAAACAATCTCATACTTGTCCGCGTGGATCTTGTGGCCGTGCGCCCGGATCATCTTGAGCGCTCCCTCCATGGCTTCGGTCCCGGTGTTGGCGAAGAAGGAGCGCTCCAGTCCGCTGATCTCGGCCAGCTTCTTGGCCAGCGGCCCCTGATACTCGTGGTAATAGAGATTGGAGGAATGGATCAGCAGCCCGGCCTGCTGGCGGATCACGTTGACGATGCGGGGATGCGCGTGGCCCAGCGCGTTGACCCCGATGCCGGAAATGAAATCCAGGTACCGCTTGCCGCCCGCATCGTAGACGTACGCCCCCTTGCCCTTATGCAACACCAGCGGATAGCGCGCATAGTTCTGCAGGAGATACTGCTTCTCCAAATCGATCACGGTCTGGGCAGGCGAAGGAGCCATCACACCATGATGCCCCAACCCGGCGGGTTCTGGCAAAGTGCGCACCCGGCCGGGGTGAGCGACGAGAAGTGTGGGATTCAAGGAAGTAACGAGAATCAGGCCGGGTAGGTGGAGTTCAACGGCGCGCCGCTTTCTTGCGCGTCCTGCGCAACGCCTCGCTGGCCTTTCGCCGGGGCAGCACTGCTCTCTTCATTTCCTCCAGCGTGAGCGTTTGACCGGCGGCGAACTGCGCGCGTGAACGGGCGATGAGATCCAGGAACTCCGGATGTGCGCTCAGCACTAACGACTCCCGATCCACTGCCTTGAGGGGTACTACCGCTATTGGTCCTCCCGGGTCTGTCACTATTAGGATCTCGTCCTCTAACTCGCGGGCATAGTCAGCCAGCGGACGGGATGCGTTCAAAAGCTGGATGCTCTTCAAAGGGTCATCTCCTGCCCTGCCACACGCAGGACGTTGCGATCTTTCTTTCCGACAGCCAGTATTCTCACCAAGCCCGGTTCGCCGGGCGCCACTTCATAGAATACCCGAAGCTTGCCGACTCGCAACTCCCAGGGGGGCGATCGGATTAGGCCGCAATGGCTTTCGACTGCGCGTTTCGACAAGTGGTTCGTAAGGCAATTGCCGCTCGATGGCCTCCAGCGCCGCCGGGCGCTCTGGAACTGTTAGCGCGCGCAGGTGTTCCTTGACATCGTCGGCAAATCTGACTTCGTGAGCCACCGGCGAAGTCTACCAACCCTGGCGCTACCGGATCGTGGCGTGCGTCTATCGCGCGCCCAGCGACACCAGGTTGGCGAACAGGCGCACCGCGCCAGGCACCGCGTAGGGGAGCTGGCGATACCAGGCGTAGGCGCAATACACGTACAGCCCCTTGCCGTACGGCGCGACCAGCCAGCCGCCGCGCTGCGGGGGCTGTCCGGTGTCGTGGGTCTCGAGCAGCGCCGTGTAGCGCGGGTCCCAGGTGGTCCAGAATTTCGAGCCGCGCTGCTCCACCCAGCCTTCAAAATCCTTCAAGGTGATCCGGTTGGGCGTGGTGAAGACCGGGTGGGACGGCTCGAGAATCCGGACGGGCGAATCCTCCTCGCTGACCTCTTCCGGATTGCGGCCCATGGTGTACGGATACGGCCCGTAGTTGCGATCGTACTCCGGCGTGTTGTACTGCACGATCAGGACGCCGCCGTTGCGCACGTATTCGAGCAGCCGTCCGTTGAAGGCCTTGACGTCGTCGCGCGCGGCGTAGGCCCGGATGCCCAGCAGGATGGTCGAGTAGCGGGACAGATCGCCGGACTCGAGCGCCGTGCGGTCCAGCAGGTCGACCGGAACGCCGAGTTGGCGCAGCCCCTCGGGAACCTGGTCGCCGGTGCCCATCACGTATCCGGCGCGCAATCCCGGCGCGACCTTCACGTCGGCCACTCGCAGCAGGTGCACGGCCGGCGCCGCCAGGTAGACGCTCGACAGTCCCGGCTGCGTCACCTCGCGAAAGCTGTCGCGGTACTCGCGGCCATTGTAGGCGGCGACCGCCTCGAGCTTGTATTCGGCCGCCGGCGCGCCGGCCGGGGCGATCACCCGGAAATTGAGGATGGTCTCCTCCTTTTCCTTCTCGAATGCGAACGGCGCTTGGGCCGGCTCGCTTCGCCAGCCGGACGGCAGCCCGATCCGCACAGCGCCGGCGGCCTTGCCGTCCACGTGGCTCCGCACCGTACAAGCCAGGTCGTATTCGCGCTTGCCCAGCGGCAGCACTCCGGCCTCGGTTGAAAAACGCACCGCGATGGGCGGTCCGACGGCCAGCGTCTTGCGATGCTCCACCCCGAGGGTGTCGAGAAAGCCGGTCTCGACCGCGCGCTCGATGGTGGCCTCCACTGCGCCCACTCGGTAGGTGACCCGCGCCCGCGCCGGCGCTTCCGGCAGCGGCCGGGTGAAGCGGCGCGGGTCCTCGATCCGGTAGGAGGACTCGCGCACCGAGTCGCGCCGCCAGTAGGCCTGGGTGTAGGGAGGATGCTCCGGCACGGTGACGCTGAACCGGCCCGGCCCGGTTTCCCGAACCGCGAACCCGGGAGGAACCAGCAGCTCCGTTTTCACCGCCGGCGCGCCGTACAGCGTGACCGCCACCGGGAAGGTCTGGCCGGGAGTCGCCAGCGAGAACGTTTCCGAGGGTTGGAAGGAGGCGAAGGGTCCGGCGCGCGGGTTCTTGGGCTCGACCCGCGCGTCCAGCGTCAGGCCCAGCGACTGCTCCAGCGCCCGGCGGATACGCGGAAGCTTTTCCGGCAGGATGCGGGACGCCGCTTCCAGTGCGCGCGCCAGCGCCGGAGCGCACGCCTCCGGATGGTCCATTGAGAAGGCCTCGACGGCTTCGGCGACAGGCCGCGCCAGCTCCGGGGGCAGCGGCGTGCCGATCCGCTCGAAGAAGCCGGCCTCCTTGTCCGCCATCCCCACCTTGGAGGCCAGCAGCTTGTAGTAACTCACCTGGGGGCCGGGCCGCGAGATGGCCGATCCGGCGCCCTGCGAGCGCTGGTGACGCAGCCCGTCGCGCGCCATCTGGGCGTAGGTCCGGCCCAGCGCCGGATCGTAGACGCCCGAATCGACGCGCAGCGTCCACTCGTCGTTCTCCCGGCGGTTATTCGAATACAGCTTGAGCGGCTGCCAGGCCGCGAGTCCCTCCGCCGCCAGCTCCGGGAAGCGTTGGGGATCGCCCGCCGCGTCGAACGCCAGCCGAGCCAGGATCCCCGCCGCTTCGTGATTGCCGTGCCCGTCCCTCGGCACGCCCTGCCAGCGCGAGATCAGCACGTGCGGCTTCTCCCGCCGGATGATCCGCACCACGTCGCGCAGCACCGCCTCCTGGTCCCAGTTGCGGAAGGTCTCGGCGACGTTCTTCGAATACCCGTAGTCGATGAAGCGCGTGAAGCGCACGCGCGCGCCGTAGTATTCCGCCGCCCGCAGGATCTCGCCCGTGCGCAGCGCCCCCAGCGCTTCAAAGAAATCGCCGCTCACCAGGTTGGCGCCCGACTCGCCCCGGTTCAGGATGAGGAGGGTCATGTCGACGCCCTGCCCGCGGCTCAGCAGCGTGATCGTGCCGCCATCCTCGTCGTCGGGATGCGCTGTGATGTGCATGGCCCGGGCCGCGGTCTGAAGCCGCCGCAGCGACTGCCGCAGCCCCGCCGCGCCACGGTCCACGTCCAGGGGCTCGCGCGCGTCCAGGGAAGTGAGCAGAAGGAAGACGAACAGGACTCTCACCTCCTGAGCATAACGCTTCGGCTTGACACCCGGACAGATCAATCGTATGATTGAATCAATTGTATGACTGAATCGGCCGCCAGGGTTGACACCAAGCAGAGAATCCTCGATACCGCCGAGCGGCTTTTTGCGGAGCAGGGCCTGGCGGCAACCTCGCTGCGCGAGATTATCGGCCAAGCGCAGGTCAATCTGGCGGCTATTCACTACCACTTCGGGAGCAAGGAAGACCTGATCGAGGCGGTGGTGCTGCGCCGGGTAGAGCCGGTGAACCGGGAGCGGCTGGCCATGCTGGATGCCTGCGAGGCGGCGGCCGCGGACCGGGCGCTCCCGATCGAGGGCGTGATCGAAGCCTTCATCGTGCCGACCCTGCGGGTGGCCACCGATCCTGCCCGCGGCGGCCGGCCGTTTGTGCGGCTGATGGGTCGGCTTCACACCGAGAGCACGGACCTGATCGCGCTTCTCTTCCAGAAACACTTCGGCGTGGTGATTCGCCGCTTCGCGGCGGCGGCGGTGCGCGCCGTTCCGGAGGCGCCGCGCGAGGAGATCTTCTGGCGGATGTATTTCGCCGTGGGCGCCATGGCCCACACGCTGGTGTGCACCGAGGAGATCAAGGCCATCAGCGGGGGCCTGTGCGACACCTCCGACATGGACGGGATGGCGCGCCGCATGATCCGGTTTCTAGCGGCCGGATTCAGGAGTTAGCGCATGTTGAAGACGAGGAGCCTGATCTCCATCTTCCTGTTATCGGCGCTGTCGCCCGCACAGGAGCGCGTCCTGAGGCTCAGCCTGAAGCGGGCCGTCGAGATTGCGACCTCGGCCGAAGGCAACGCCCGGGTGCAATTGGCCACGGAGCTGACCCGGCAGGCCGAGTCGCGATCGGCGCAAACACGGGCGGCGCTGCTGCCCAACATCGACTCGTCGATCTCGCACCAGAGCTCGACACGCAACCTGTCGGCGCTGGGCCTGAGCCTCAGCTCTCCGCTGCCCGGCCTTCGGCTCCCGGAGTTCGTGGGACCGTTCAACGTGGTGGACGTGCGAGCCACCGGCACGCAGAGCCTGTTCGACCTGAGCTCGATCCGGCGCTACCAGGCGGCCCGGGCCGGAGTGGGCGCGGCCCGGCTCGAAGTGGCCGCCACGGCCGACCAGGTGGCCTCCCAGGCGGCCAAGGCGTACCTGACGGCGCTGCGCGCCGAGACCGACGTCGAGACCGTCCGGGCCAACGTCACCCTGGCCGAGGCGCTGTTGAAGCAGGCGGAGAACCTGAAAGCGGCGGGGACTGGCACCGGGATCGACGTGACGCGCGCCCGGGTGCAGTTGATGAACGAGAAACAGCGCCTGCTCACCACCCGGAACGAGCGACGCCGCGCCCACTTGCAGTTGTTGCGCGCCATGAACCTGCGCCTGGACATGGAGATCGAGCTCAGCGACAAGCTGGAATACACGCCCGTGGACGCGGGGGCGCTGGAACAAGCCCAGGCCAAGGCGGCCGAGCTGCGCCCCGACTACCGGGCGCAGCAGCAGAAGCTGGAAAACGCGCGCCTGGCCTCCAGCGCCAGCAAGATGGAGCGCGTGCCCGCGCTGGGGTTCTTCGCCGATTACGGATCGATCGGCTCCGGTCTCGACCACGCCCTGCCCACGCGCACGTTCGGCGTGTCGCTGCGCGTTCCGATCTTCGACGGCGGCCGCCGCGACGCGCGGCGCGCGGAAGCCGCCTCCCAGTGGCGGCAGGAACGGATCCGCGCCAACGAGCTTCGCGACCAGATCGACCTGGAGGTCCGGCTGGCGCTGGACAGCCTGCGGTCGGCCGAGGAGGAGGTCCAGGTGGCGCGGGAGGGCCTGGGGCTGGCGGAGAACGAGCTGAGCCAGGCCCGGCGGCGCTACGAAGCGGGCGTGGCCGGCAGCATCGAAGTCACCGACGCCCAGTCGCGCCTGGCCCGCGCCCGGGACAATCAGACCTGGGCGCTGTATCACCACGCGGCCTGGCGCAGCCGGGACGCGCAATCGGGCGCGATCAAGCTGTCGGGCAACATCGAGCTGACCGAAGTGAACATAGCCTTCAAGACCCCGGGCCGGCTGGCCGAGCTGAACGTGGTGGAAGGGGCGGTGGTGCGCAAGGGAGAGATCCTGGCGCGCCTGGATCGCGACCAGCTCCTGCGCCAGCGTGACCGCGAGCAGGCCGGGCTGCTGGCTGCGCAGTCCCTGCTGGCGCAGGGCATTACGGCGGTGGAATGGCAGCGGCGGTCGGCGGAGAGCGACCTGGAGCTGCGCAGGGCCGACCTGCGCTCGGCCCAGGCGCGGCTGCGGGAACTGGAGAGCGGTTCCCGGCCCCAGGAGATTCGGGAAGCGCGGGCGGCGGTGGAATCGGCGCGCACGGAAGCCGAGCGCGCCAGGAAGGACTGGGAGCGCGCGCAGGCGCTCTACAAGCAGGACGACATCTCGACCTCGCAGTTCGACCAGTTCCGGGCCCGCGCCGAGTCGGCCGCCGCGGTGCTGCGGCAGGTGGAGCAGCGGCTCGCCCTGGTGACCGAAGGACCGCGCCGGGAGACCATCGAGGGCGCGCGCGGGCAGGTGGCCCGCGCCCAGGCGGCCATCCAATGGGCCGTGGCGCAGCGGCTGGAACGGACGCGGCGCGAGCAGGAGCTGGACATGCGCCGCGCCGAGATCGACCGCGCCCGCGCCCAGATCGCCGTGATCGACGCGCAACTGGAGGACACCGTGGCCGCTGCGCCGGTGGGCGGCGTGGTGCTCGTGAAATCCGCCGATGCCGGAGAGATCGTGGCGCCGGGGACCACCATCCTGACCCTCGGCGACATCGAGCATCCCTGGCTGCGCGGCTACATCGGCGAGCGCGACCTGGGCCGGGTAAAGCTGGGGACCAGGGTCAAGGTGACCACGGACTCCTACCCCGGTAAGGTATATGCCGGCCGAGTCTCGTTCATCGCTTCGGAGGCCGAGTTCACCCCCAAGCAGATCCAGACGCCGGATGAGCGCGTGAAGCTGGTCTACCGGATCAAGATCGAACTGGAGAACCCCCACCATGAGTTGAAATCCAACATGCCGGCCGACGCGGAGCTGGAGCTGTGAGCTCCATGATCCGGACCACCGCCCTCACGCGCCGCTTCGGCGAGTTGACGGCCGTGGATCGCCTGACGCTGGAAGTGGCGCGGGGCGAGATCTTCGGCCTGGTGGGTCCGGATGGCGCGGGCAAGACCACCACGCTGCGGCTGCTGTGCTCGCTGCTCGACCCGTCGAGCGGAGAGGCCTGGGTGGCCGGGCACGACGTGGCCCGCGAGCCGGAAGCGGTGAAGGACCGGATCGGCTACATGGCCCAGCGCTTCGGCCTCTACGGCGACCTCACCGTGGACGAAAACATGGAGTTCTACGCCGACCTGTTCGGCGTGAGCGCCGCCGCGCGCGCGGAGTTGCTGCCCGGCCTGCTGCGCATGACCCGCATGGAGCCCTTCCGCGCCCGCCAGGCGGGCCGCCTCTCCGGCGGCATGAAGCAGAAGCTGGCCCTGATGTGCACGCTGCTGCACCGTCCCCAGGTCCTGTTCCTGGACGAGCCGACCAACGGCGTCGACCCGGTCTCGCGCCGCGACTTCTGGGCCATCCTCTACGGCCTGGTGCGGGACGGCATGACGGTGCTCATCACCACGGCCTACCTGGACGAAGCCGAGCGCTGCAACCGGCTGGGCTTTCTGCACCGCGGCAGGATGATCCGCTGCGATACGCCGCGCGCGCTCAAGAGCGGATTGGAAGAGCGCTGCTACCAGGTCGAAGGGCCCAACCTGAGGGCAGCGCGCGAGACGCTGCGGCAGCGGCCGGAGATTCTCAGCGTGGAGCCGTCCGGATCCACGCTGCACGTGTTCAGCCGGACGGAGCCGCGGGTGGAGCAGGCCACGGTGCGCGAGATCCAGCCGTCGCTCGAAGACATCTTCATCGCCCTGGTGAGGAAGGCGGACGTTCAATGACGCGGCCCGCGGTCGAGATCGACAACCTGGTGAAGCGCTTCGGCGGCTTCGTGGCCGTCGACCAGGTCTCGCTGGAAGTGGCGACGGGCGAGATCTTCGGCTTCCTGGGTCCCAACGGGGCCGGCAAGTCCACCACCATCCGGATGCTGTGCGGGCTGCTGGCGCCATCGTCGGGCCGCGCGGCGGTGGCCGGCTTCGACATCGCCCGCGAGCCGGAATCGGTGCGGCGGCACATCGGGTATATGTCGCAGAAGTTCTCGCTCTACGACGACCTGACGGTGGAGGAGAACATCCACTTCTTCAGCGGCGTCTACGGCGTGCCGCGCGAGCTGCGGGCGGAGCGCAAGCGCTACGTGCTGGAGATGGCCGGCCTGGCCGGGCGGCGCACCACCCTGACGCGCCTGCTGCCGGGAGGCTGGAAGCAGCGGCTGGCGCTGGGCTGCGCCATCCTGCACCAGCCGCCTATCCTGTTCCTGGACGAGCCGACCTCGGGAGTGGACCCCGTCGCGCGGCGCGCCTTCTGGGAGTTGATCTACGAGCTCTCGGTGTCCGGCCACACCATCTTTGTCAGCACCCACTACATGGATGAAGCCGAATACTGCCACCGCCTCGCGCTGATGTATCGCGGACGCGTGATCGCCCTGGGCGCGCCCCAGGCGCTGAAGGAGCAATTGCGCTCCCATGCCCTGTTTGTGCTGGAATCCTCCGACGTTTTTGGGAGCCTGCAGGCCCTGGCCGGCGCGCCCGGCGTCCGGGATGCGGCGGTCTTCGGCGGCGGGCTGCACGTGACGCTGGAGAACTCGTCGGCCGCCGCGCGGGTCCGGGAGGAGCTGGCCCGGCGCGGCATCTCGATCGAGCGTCTGGAGCGGATTCAGCCCTCCATGGAGGACGTGTTCGTCGCCATGATCGAGGAACAGGAGCGGAGGGCGGCATGAGTTTCCGCCGCACCAGGGCGATGGCCCGGAAGGAAGTGCTGCACATCTGGCGCGACCCGCGCAGCCTGGCCATGGCGCTGGCGGTGCCGGTCCTGCTCCTGTTCCTGTTCGGCACGGCCCTGAGCCTGGATGTCGACCGCATCCCGACCCTGATCTACGATGCCGACGGCGGCAGCGGCGCCCGCGAGCTGATCCATCGCTTTCAAGGATCCCGATTCTTCCAGATCCGCGGGATGGCCTCCGGACCCGCCGAGATCGAGCGGCGCATCGACCGCAACGAGATCTTCCTGGGAGTCTCCATCCCGCACAATTACTCGCGGCAAATCGCCGCGGGTCGCGAGGCGCCGGTCCAGATCCTGATCGACGGCAGCGACTCCAACACCGCCTCGATCGCGATGGGCTACGTGGAGGCGCTGATCCGCGCCTATGCCTTCGAGCTGCGGAAAGGCGCCCAGAACCGCAAGGGCGGCGGCCAGGCCCTGGTGATTCCGGCCGAGGCGCGCCTGCGGGTCTGGTACAACAGCCAGCTCCAATCCAAGAACTACATCGTCCCCGGCCTCATCGCCGTGATCCTCATGATCATCGCGTCGCTGCTCACCTCGCTCACCGTGGCGCGCGAATGGGAGATGGGGACCATGGAGCAACTGCTTTCGACGCCGGTCCGCCCGGCCGAGATGGTGCTGGGAAAGATGCTGGCCTTCTTCGGGGTGGGCGTGATCGATACGGCCATCGCCATCGCGGTGGGGATTCTGTTCTTCGATGTGCCGATGCGGGGCAACGGCCTGTTTCTGGTGGCGTCGAGCTGCATATTCCTGTTCGGCGCCCTGTTCTGGGGGATCTTCCTGTCGGCGGCGGCGCGCAGCCAGTTGCTGGCCTTCCAGATCGGGATGATTACCTCGTTCCTGCCGTCGTTTCTCCTCTCCGGCTTCGTCTACGCCGTCGAGAGCATGCCGCCGGTGATCCGGACGATTACCCACCTGGTGCCGGCCCGCCATTTCATCACGGTGCTCAAAGGGATCTTTCTCAAAGGCGTGGGGCTGGAGGTTCTCTGGGTGGAGACGCTCTTCCTGGCCGTCTTCGCCGCGCTGGTGTTCGTGCTGGCGACCCGGAAGATGAAGCAAAAGGTGGCCTGATGTTCGCCCGCATCGCCGAAATCATTCGCAAAGAGTTCCTCCAGGCGCTGCGCGAGCCTCGGATGAGAGTGGTGTTGTTTCTGCCGCCCCTGATCCAGTTGCTGTTGTTCGGCTACGCCGTGAATCTGGACGTCGAGCATATCCAGCTCGCCTGGATGGATCTGGACCGCACGCCGGAGAGCCGGGAACTGGAGGCCGCCTTCCGGGCCTCCCGCTACTTCGACCTGGTGTCGAGGCCGGCCGGCGAAGAGCAGGTGCGGGAGCTTCTCGACCACGGCCGGGCCCAGGTGGTGGTGCGGGTGCTGCCCGGCTTTGCGCGCGACGTGCTGCGCGGGCGCACCGCCGCCGTCCAGGTTCTGGTAGAGGGCATCAACTCCAATACCGCGTCGCTGGTCTCCAACTACGCCAGCCAGGTGGTGGCCGGCTACGCCCAGCAGCGCCTGGCCGGGCGGCAGAACCAGCTCCTGATGGCGCGGGGCGCGCAGGCGCCGGTGAACACGGCCGTGCCGGTCCTGACCGCGCGGACCCGGGTCTGGTTCAATTCCGAGCTCAAGAGCCGCAACTATTTTGTCCCCGGCGTGGTGGTCAACATCATCATGATGGTGACGATCATGCTGACCGCGCTGGCCATCGTGCGCGAGAAGGAGATCGGCACCATGGAGCAGTTGATGGTGACGCCGATCCGCCCGATCGAGCTGATCGTCGGAAAGACCCTGCCCTTCGCGGCGGTGGGACTGATCGACATGATGCTGGTCACGACCGCGGCGATGGTCGTATTCGGTATTCCTTTCCGGGGCCATCCCCTGCTGCTGCTGGGGTCGACCATCCTGTTTCTGATGACCACGCTGGGGGCGGGCCTGTTCCTGTCGACCATCTCCTCCACCCAGCAGCAGGCCATGCTGGCGACCTTCATCTTCGTGATGCCGGCCTTTATGCTGAGCGGATTCGCCTTCCCGATCCGCAACATGCCCGAGCCGGTGCAGTGGCTGACCTATCTGAACCCGGTGCGCTACTTCATGGAGATTGTGCGCGGCCTGTTCCTGAAGGGCTCGGGCCTGGATGTGCTGTGGCCCCAGGTGCTGGCCCTGGCGGTGTACGGAGCGGCCGTGCTCGGCTCGAGCGCGCTGCGCTTCCGCAAGCGGTTGGATTAAGTCTTGACGCAAAGCCGGTTTTCGTAGTAAACTGGCTTCAGAATGCGGTTCTTGTTCTCCAGTCGCGACCTCCTATCGCACCGGCTTTCCGGCGGACACCTCTGGTGTCTCCGGTTAACTCTGTAATTCCCCTGTAAAGATAATTCGTTCGAGTGGCCACAGGCTCGTAGCCCAACCAGGCAGAGGCAACGCGCTCAGACCGCGTTCAGTGCCGGTTCGAATCCGGCCGAGCCTACCATGCGCCCCGGTCGCCGATGGTGAGGCCAGCGGCTTCCAAACCCGCGATTGGGTGTTCGAATCACCCCCGGGGCGCCACTCTTCCGTACGTCCGGTCGAGCGGATCGTGAAGGCCACATTAAGAAGCTTGACCTTTTCTGAAAACTCGTTTAGGATTGAACTGCGTGACACAAGTTATCCAATTCGGGAGCGATCTCAAAGGTACGCGAAAGCGCATGAATCATGCTGCGCGCGCGGTGACCTAACCGTCTTGGAATAACATCCGGTTTCAAGAAGAGGGGCGGCCACCAAAAATGGCCGCCCCTCTTTTTTTGTTTTATCGGGCTTGCTTTCCGTGGGAAGCGGGACGCTGGAAGTGTGCCCGCGCGGTCTTTGACAGTTGAATAAGGGTTCATGCAGTTCAAGCGGGCGTGGTATATAGGGTGTGCCCTGGGCCTCCAACCCAGAGAAGAGATTTCGATTATCTCCGTCCGCTCCACGAGTTCCGCGGGTGTGGCCTATTGGCTGGGCATCGGATCGCCAGTCCGGTCAACGGAGTTCGATTCTCCGCACTCGCTCCAGATCCGCGAGCCCTGTAAGCATAGACGGCGATGCGCCGGACCTGTAATCCGGATAAGTCAGTTCGAGTCTGACACGGGGCTCCATGCGGTTTCGATGCGGGCAAGTGAACCGGTGTCATGCTGGCCTCATAAGCCATGCGAGTGGCGTTCAACTCGCCAGCCCGCAACCAGTTTCGGGGGAGTCGTTCAACGGGAGGACCGCTGGCCCGCAACCGGCAAATGAGGGTTCAACTCCCTCCTCTTCCACCAGGTTCGTCAGGGAGGCCGTCGCGGTCGAGGCGCCAGTCTGAAAAGCTGGACAAGCACGTTCGACTCGTGCCCCTGACACCAGATGTGACCGTGGCCGAGTGGCTTAGGCGTGCGACTGTGAATCGCTCCACGAGAGTTCAATTCTCTCCGGTCACCCCACACGGGTTTTCACGCGGGCGTCGTTCAACGGACAGGATGCCCGGTTACGAACCGGGAGACTGGAGGTTCAAGTCCTCCCGCCCGTACCATTTTCCGGCCCGTCGTCCAAGGGACAGGGCACAGCCCTCCGAAGGCTGGAATTCCGGTTCGACCCCGGACGGGCCGGCCATGTTTTTGCGGAGCGTAGGCCGGCTGGCGAGGCGCCCGGCTGTCTACTGGGCTCAGGCGAGTTCGATTCTCGTACGCTCCGCCAAAGTCTATGAGGCGATGTGGACAAGAGGCTAAGTCGCCCGCCTCTCAAGCGGGTCAGCGCGGGTTCGATTCCCGCCATCGCCGCCATTGGCCTGAAGCTCATGAGGATGAGCAGGCGGCTCTTAACCGCCAGGGAGCGAGTTCGAATCTCGCCAGGCCAACCAAAGTTCTTGTAGGGTAGCTGAATCGGTCCAGCGCTCGCCTGTTAAGCGAGAGGATGTGGGTTCGAGTCCCACCCCTACAGCCAGATCGGGGAGCGTAGCTTAGACGGGAGAGCGCCGTCCTTTTAAGTCGGAAGACGACAGTTCAATTCTGTCCGCTCCCACCAGGGCCTGTCATCTAAGCCGGACAAGGTACAGGTTTCCTAAACCTGCGATCGCGGTTCGAATCCGTGCAGGCCCTCCAGCTCGCCGACAGGCGCGTCGTCCAATGGAGAGGGCCCCGGTCTTCTAAACCGGCAATGGCAGTTCGATTCTGCCCGCGCCTGCCACTCCGGGCGACGCCTTTTATGTCGAGGGCCTTGGCGTCATCGCCCCTGCCGGGTTGATCGGCGATCAAGCGGACCAGCGCCCGATAAGAAACACTCTGCCCGGCAGTGAAACCCAGAGCAGTACTCCGGGCCCCTGCAGCGCGCAGGCTTTTTTGTTCACCACACCTCAGGCAGCCACTATATCCTCAAGCACCCAGCCAAGCCACAGCTTCGCGTCACCACGACCCAATGGGCCGGATGGCGACTTCTTCACCTTCTTCCCCTTCACCTCCCAAGGAGGCTGGCTCGGCTCCAATACGATGAGTGTGATCAATCCGCTTGGTTTCGCGGGAATAAACATCCGGGGAAGTGGCGACCGGCTCGCGTGGAGCGATGAAAACGCGCGGGCGCATGTGACCAGCAAGTTTCTGGGCTGATAGAAAGCCCGTCTCTGGCCGGAACACAGTACTGGACAATGTATCACTTCTGGTACATACTGGATTTGTGGGGCGAGATGAACAAAGCCCGGAGATACCGGTCCGGTTTTACCGCACGGAAGCGGGCAGCGCACCGGTGCTCGATTGGCTGCGCGGCCTCGACAAGGCCGACCGGCACGCTATCGGGCTCGACCTCATGCGGGTGCAGTTCGGCTGGCCGATTGGGAGGCCACTGGTGGGAAGTCTCAAAGATGGTCTTTGGGAAGTGCGCTCGTCGCTTCCGAGCCAGCGGACAGCCCGGCTCATCCTGTGCTTTCACGATGAGATGCTCGTCGTGCTGCACGGGTTCATCAAGAAAACGCAGAAAACGCCTGCGGATGACCTGGCCCTGGCGAAACGGAGAATGAAGGAGGTCACGAAATGAAGAAGCGCAACAAGCATATCGGCTCGTCACTGGACGACTTCCTGAAAGAGGAAGGCGTCCTCGAAGAAACCCGCGCGGTCGTGCTGAAAGAGACGCTGGCTTGGCAAGTTCAGCAAGCGATGGAGAAGGACAAAATCAGCAAGGTAGAGATGGCGCGGCGCATGAACACAAGCCGCGCAGCGCTTGATCGCCTTCTCGATCCTGGCAATGCCTCGGTGACGCTGCAAACCCTATCGCGCGCGGCACGCGCTGTCGGCCGTGACTTGCGTATCGAGCTGGTGTAAAGGGAACTGGCAAGGCGAAAGCCTAAATCGCAATCCGCTCGACCTCATGGAGCGAAAATCTCATCCTGCCTTCGGTCGTCGAGCTTCGTCGTCCGGGGCGACTCGTGGTTGGCGACGTGCTGCGCGGCTCCAGCGTGCCTTTGTTCTTCACGTACGCGGTGATGCCGGTCGCCGTCTGGAAATAAGGGCGCGTCCGGGCCTCCGGCGATGCCTACGGCGACCCTCTCCGACGGCGTTTTACTGGTTGGTAGCCTGGAAGACAGCCTTTTGGCGTCCCCTTGCTTCCTGCTGCCGAGGTCTATGACCCCGCCCGCGCTCCTTACTATTTCGCGGGGCGAACAGGTGCAAGGCGCCATCCTGCACGCCGACACGCATCAGCCCGTCTCACAGGGCAACCCTGCGCGCGCTGGCGAGGTCCTGGAACTCTACGGCACGGGCCTGATCGAGGGAAGCGCCATTCCGGCTATCGCCCGACGCGGACCTCGTTCAGCAGGTGGGGGTGCCGGTCGAGCACCATGAGGAGTTTCACCAGCGCGAGCGGCGGCTTGGTCTTACCGTTCTCGTAGCGTGAAAACGCGTTGGAGCCGCCGCCGAAGATCGCGGCCGCCTGCCGCTGATCGAGCGCCAGCTTCTTGCGGACCCGCGCGATGAAGCCCGGATCGACAATGGCGGCGTTCACCTGCTTGTTGAACTCCAGCATCGCCGCGCCGACGCGTTTCGATTCCGCCGCGGCGAGGACACTTTCCCCGCAGGCCCGGCAGAACTCGCCGCGCACGGCCGGGACCGTCGTCGTTTCTCCTTTGTAGGTGTACGGGATATCGCGCGTGTCGCGCACGAGCTTCCCCTCGCCGCAGGATGGGCATTTCATGGCATGGCTCCCTTTCTTCATAGTTCCTTGAACGACACGATCAGCACGTCGTCCAGGACCGTGAGCTTCAGATACACCTCGCCGGACGGCGTCTTCGGCCGGTAGACGTCCTGCCAGACGCGGTGATCGGCGTGTGTCGTCATACTCTTGTAGAAGTCTTTCGGCCTGAGCGCCGCAACGACGCCGATGATCTCCTCGAAACCGAATCCCAGGGCGCGCCGCCAGCGAGTGCCGAAACGGTGGTGCGGACCTTGCCCGCCGCGAGCATGGTTTTGACGACCGCCAGCTTACAGTGCGGCGTTCGTTTCTCCATGGGACCACGTTAACCTAGTTGGTTGAATTTGGCAAGTTGGTGGATGAGGGCTGGCGCCGACGACGGGACCCTCCTGGCGGAGTGGACCCACTTTTTGAGACAACCAGTTCACCCATAAAAACCGTCGAAAGGGGAAACTGGAATGATGTTTCGAAGGACGTTTGAGCGCGACGGATCTACATCGCTGGCGAAGGGAACTGGACGATCACGCTGGGCGCGCATTTCGTGGGCCTGGCGTGCAGCGGGCCGACGAGAGCCGCCTGGCTGAACTGGAGCGTAAGGTGGGCCGTCAAGCGATGGAGATCGATTTTCCAGAAAGAGCCTGGCAACTCGTGGAGGAGGAGCGTCGGCTGCGGGGACTCAGGCGGGTTCTATCGGTTCTCGAACCGGGAGAAGCCGGCTCGGCGGCCACTGCTGGTCTGCCCATACATTACATGCGGCAACCATGGCGCCGTGTGGGGTGGACAGCCACCGTCGTAGCGCCCACAACCCTATCGTTTTCCATGCTGATACGTCATAGTAGGCGTAGGGAAATATGGCCCAGCAGACGGCCGCGATGGTAGGCGCCAGAGTGGCCCCGCGACTGGACGAAGCAGACCTTATTCGGGCTATACAACGAGGGGACCA
>JACOSH010000546.1 GCA_016178945.1 Acidobacteriota bacterium | reverse complement strand
GGTAGAAGAGCCGGTTCACCGACCGCAAAGGCGTGCGCACGTCGTCGACCGCCTTGTAGCAGTGGCTGCGCAGCAGGGCCTGCAGGCTGGCCATCATCAGAGCCGCCGAGACCCCCTTTCCGGAAACATCACCGAGCACCAATCCGACCCGCTCGGGGCCGAGGTCGAGGAAATCGTAGAAATCGCCGCCTACGCAGCGAGCCGGGAGACAGAACCCTCCGCAGTCCAGGGTCGACAGACGCGGAGTCCCCTGGGGCAGCAGGCGCGCTTGCACCTGCCGCGCGACCTCCAGGTCTTCGGGCGTCAGCCAGTCGCCGGTAGTCATGATGAGTTGCATGGGGTCACTCCTTACCTGATGCCATGCTAAGGGAAGCCGGGCGCCAATAAGAGTTAACTCCAGTTACTGAAAACAGGGGTAACCGTCGTTACAACCGCAGCGGTAACGGTTGGGGTAACCGTTGCGCCAGGCGGAGGCGAACCCCGTGTAACGATCCGGCTGTCCAGATTCACTACACGTGTTCCATAAGGGGGCAGACATGCCGCAAGGTACGATGATCGGGCGGGATCCGGTCGAGCCCTCCGCCGTCCGCGGACAGGTCGAGCGGATCGCCGCAAGTTCCCAGTTTGCCGGCGCCGACCGGCTGCTCCGCTTTCTCCGCTACGTCGTGGAAGAGGAGCTGGCCGGACGGGGGCCCAGCATCAAGGAATACCGGATCGGCCTGGATGTGTTCGCCAGACCGGAAACCTATGATCCCAGACTGGATGCCACCGTCCGGGTGGAAGCCTCCAAGCTGCGCCTCCGCTTGGCCCGGTACTACCAGGCCGAGGGTGGCAATGATCCGCTGGTGATCTCGGTTCCCAAGGGCGCCTACGTGCCCCAGTTCGGCCGCAGGGAGGTCATCAAGCCGCCAGTTGAGCCCCCGCAGCGAGTTTGGACCCACCGGCGGTTTGCCGCGCTGGCGTTGGCGCTCCTCGCAGGCGCCTGCCTGCTGCCGGTCTACGTCTACTCGCGAGCCCCCTCGTCCTCGCCGGCCCCGCGGATACTCCCCCTCACCACCTACCCTGGTAGTGAGCTGCACCCGTCCTTTGCGCCAGACGGCAAACAGGTCGCCTTCGCGTGGAATAGCGACGGAGGCGACAGGTACTCCATTTTCATCAAGTTGGTAGAAACCGGCGCCCCCCTCCGGTTGACCCACAGCGCGGGAACGGACCTTTCTCCCTCCTGGTCGCCGGACGGCGCCGCGCTGGCTTTTCTCCGCACCTCCAAGGAGGACGCGGGCGTCTACCTGGTTCCCGCGCTTGGGGGGAGTGAACGCCGGCTGGCTGATTTGTCTCCCAGCCGTCCGGATGCGCCCAGCCGTCAACTGGATTGGGGTAGGAAGTTCCTGGCCGTGGTGAACAGGCCTTCGCCGGAGGAACCATTTGCCGTCTACCTGCTGTCCCAGCCGGGGGGCGAGAAGAAGAGGCTCACGTTTCCTCCTCCCGGATCCTCGGGCGACACCGATCCCGCGTTTTCTCCGGGCGGCCAATACTTGGCTTTCCGCCGATCGAGTCACACTTTCGTGGATGACCTCTACGTGGTTGCGACGGCCGACGGCGAGCCGCGCCGCCTGACCTTCGATCAGCGCCGCATTAGTGGTCTGGCCTGGACCGCCGATGGCAGCCAAATCGTGTTCTCCTCGAACCGGCAGGGAAGCTTCAGCCTTTGGCGCATACCGATTGGCGGAGGCTCTCCGGCGCCAGTGATCGGGACGGGTCAAGACGCTGTGTTCCCGGCCATTTCGTCGCGTGGCAGCCGGCTCGTCTACACCTACGCCCCGACCGACGACGCCAACATCTGGCGGCTGTCAGGCTCCGGTGGTCCACCCGTGAAACTGATCGCCTCCACGCGGGCCGACTCCAGCCCGCAGATCTCGCCCCGAGGCGACCGGATCGCCTTCGCCTCCAACCGCTCGGGAAACCACGAGATCTGGGTCTCCGGCGCCGACGGCTCGAATCCCGTCCAGGTCACCTCGTTCGGTGGCCCGCTCACCGGAACCCCGCGGTGGTCCCCGGACGGGCGGAGCCTGGCTTTCGATTCCCGCCCGCACGGACATGCGGACATCTACACGATCAACGCCGAGGGCGGGCCGATCAAGCGTCTCACCAGCGAGCCGTGCGCCGATGTGGTCCCCAGTTGGTCGCGCGACGGAAGCGTGATCTACTTCGCCTCCGACCGGAGCGGCGTGTTCCAGGTCTGGAAGATCCCGGCCCATGGCGGGACCGCGACGCCGGTGACCCGGCTGGGTGGTTTCTCGCCATTCGAATCTCCCGACGGCAGGTTCGTCTACTATGCCAAGGGGTCGGCCAGCGCGGGTGTGTGGAGGGTCCCGGTGGACGGCGGCGAGGAGGTCCTGGTCACAGGCTCCCTGAAACCGGGATTGTGGGGATACTGGGCGCTGGGCGGTGCGGGCCTCTATTACGTGGACTCCGTCTCTCCGCCGGTCTTGAAATTCCTCCGATTTCCCAATGGTTCGGAGAGCCGGATCGCCACGCTGCCGAAACCCCCGATCAGCGGCGTCCCCGGCCTGGCCGTGTCGCCCGACGGCTTTTGGATCCTCTACGCTCAGATCGACCAGCGCAACAGCGATCTGATGTTGGTGGAGAATTTCCGCTAGGCTTGAGCAACACGCTTGCGCCTGAAGGCCCGGAGCGCTAGCGTATCAGGATGAACCCGCGATGCCTGCTTGTGCTGGCCTGCTCGGCCCTGCCGCTGGCCGCTGCGGACGCCGGACGCCGCGTGCCTACCGTCGATGACCTCCTGCTGGTTCGGACGGTGGGTGGCGCTCACATTTCGCCCGACGGCAAGTGGGTGGCCTACACGATTACCAACACCGACTTCAAGCAAGACGCCCACGTGACGCAGATCTGGCTGGCCGATGCCGTCACGGGCGCGGGCTTCCAGCTCACGCGCGGCGACAAGTCCGCCAACGACCCGCAATGGTCGCCTTCCGGCGATTGGCTGGCCTTCAGTAGCAACCGCGCCGGGGACAAGAGCCAGATCTTCGTCATCCGGCCCGGCGGTGGGGAAGCGGCGCAACTGACCAAGTCCGAGAGCGGTGTCTCCTCCTACGCCTGGTCGCCGGATGGCGCGACCATTGCTTTTACCGCCGCGGAACCCGCGCCCGAGGCGATCAAGGATCGCAAAGAGCACCTGGGCGACTACGAAGTCGTGCGCCAGGAGTACCGCCACTCGCACCTCTACACGATTGACGTGGCGGCGGCGCTGGAGGCTCCCTTGGCCGGCGCCCAGCGCACTAAGGGCAAGGATTACAGCCTTGGCGGGTTCTCCTGGTCTCCGGACGGATCGCGAATCGCCTTCAGCGCCACCGTCAATCCCGACCTGATTCAGGGCGGCACCGCCGACATCTATCTGCTCACCCTGGCGGGCAACCAGGTCCGCAAGATCGTCGCGCAGCCCGGTCCGGACAACAGTCCCCACTGGTCCCCGGACGGCAAGCAGATCGTGTTCTTCTCGGCAATGGGGAATGCGAGCCACTTCCACAGCAACACGCGCCTGGCCGTGATCCCGGCCGAAGGCGGCGTCCCTCGTTCGATCAGCGACGGTTTCGACGAGCGGCCCGGTTTCGTGGAATGGAACTCCGCCGGCATCTACTTCACGGGACTCCAGAAGACGGCCTCGCATCTGTTCCGGGTCGATCCGTCGAGCGGCCGCATCAAGCGCATTTCCGGGCCGGACTCGCTGATGGCCGGCTCGTTTTCGCTCACCCGCGACGGGCGCCGCATGGCGTTCACCGCCGCTTCCCCCACTTCGTTGACGGAGGTCTTCGTCTCGCCGGCCGACGAGTTCGCGCCTCAAGCCTTGACCAAGATGACGGACCAAGTCCGGAGTCTTGTGCTGGGCACCCGCGAAGTGATCTCCTGGAAGAGCCAGGACGGCACGCCCATCGAAGGCATCCTGATCAAGCCGGCGGATTTCGATCCCACCCGGAAATATCCCCTGCTGTGCATTATCCACGGCGGCCCGACCGGCATCGATCGACCGTCGCTGCTCGATACGCGCTACTATCCCTCCGACATCTGGGCCGGGCGCGGCGCCCTGATCCTCAAAGTGAACTATCGCGGCAGCGCCGGCTATGGCGAAAAGTTCCGGCAGTTGAATGTCCGTAACCTGGGCGTCGGCGACGCCTGGGATGTGCTGTCCGGCGTCGATCACCTGATCGCCAAGGGCTGGGTCGATCCGGCCAGGGTGGGATGCATGGGCTGGAGCCAGGGCGGGTACATCTCGGCGTTCCTGACCACCTCGAGCACGCGCTTCGCCGCCATCTCGGTGGGCGCCGGCATCTCCAATTGGGCCACCTACTACTACAACACCGACATCACGCCCTTTACGATTCAGTATCTGGGCGGCGACCCGGCGGTTGATCCGGGCGTCTACGCCAAGACCTCGCCCATGACCTATGTCAAGCAGGCGCGCACGCCCACGTTGATCCAGCACGGAGAGTTCGACAAGCGCGTCCCGATTCCCAACGCCTATGAATTGCGCCAGGGCCTGGAAGACAGAGGCGTGAAGGTCGAGATGGTGGTCTACAAAGGGTACGGCCACGGCATCACCAAGCCCAAGTCGATGCGCGCGGTGATGCAGCACAATCTCGCCTGGTTCAATCACTATCTATGGGGCGATCCGCGTCCCGACTTCACGGCGCCGGATGTGCCCAAGAAGTGATCTGGGGAACCTCCAGGACACGAATCCCCTGAGCAGGCTCCTCCACGGCGCGCACCAGTGCTCCCAGCATCTGATCCAGGGTGACCAGACCCAGCCGCCGTGCGCTGTCGCGGGAGGCGGGGAAACACTCGGCCAGCCAATAGACGGGCCGCAGCACGGCCGGCCAGCGGTGGCCGGGCCCCAGCACGTACCACGGCCGGAGGATGGTCGCGTTCAAGCCGGCCTGCCGGATGAGCGCTTCACCCTCGCCCCGCACGGCGACGTAAGCCTTCATCACCGGCGCGGGCTGCCCAACGCTGACGTAGACGAAGTGCTGGATCCGGGCGGCCGACGCGGCGCGCACGGCCGCCTGAATCGAGGCCAGGTCGATCGAGTGAAACTGAGAGGCTTTGGCCGGGCTGGGGTGCGCGACTCCCACCAGGTGCACGAACGTTTCGCAGGGCGGGACATAGCCGGCGTAGGTGGCCGCATCCAGCGCATCGCCTATCACCGGCTGGCACCCGCTGGGCAACTTGTGTTGAGAGCCGGTCCGGGCCAGCGCGCGCACCTGATGTCCGCGGTCCAGGAGCCTGGGGATCAGGCGGCATCCCATGTATCCGGTGCCGCCGGCAATGAAGACCCGGCGAGTCACGCGAGCAGCCGGCGGCGCCTCGCGCGGGCCAGGATTTGGAGCAGCAGAAACCCCAGGATCAGACCGACCGACGATCCCACGCCGATGAACTCCGGCCGGAGCTCGCGAAAGAAGGACAACAGTCCGAGGTTCACAGCCACGGCGAAGGCGCCGGCGAGCAAGGGCAGACGGGTGAGGTCCAGTCCGAATAGCGAGCGCGCGGTCAGCTCCAACAAGCTCCATCCGATCAGGCTGGGAGCGAACCCCAGGAAGACCGCGGCCACCAGCTCGGTCGACGCCGCGGTAAAGCTGCCTCGCTGGAATAGCAGCGCGATCACCGGCTTGCGAAGCGCAATCCCCAGCGCGCAGCCCGAGACGGCCGCCGCGGCGGCCAGCGCCAGGGTGCGGTCGGTGAGACGAAAGGCGTCGCGGAGCCGGCCCAGGCTGCGCAGCCGGGCGATCTCCGGCAGCAGCGAGTTGGACATGGGGCTGACCAGAAAGGCCAGCGGCACTCCCACGCAGCGCATCGAATAGTCGAACGCCGCGGCGGTGCCCGGTCCGGCGTGCGTGGCGAAGGCCCGTGTCACCACCACATTCAAAGCGATCAACGCGGAGAAGCCGAGGATCGAGACGGGCTTGGCGATCAACTCGCCCCAGTGCGGCGAAACCTCGGGAGGTTTGGCGGAGGGCATCGACGAACGGGCCGCGTAATAGACCATGGAAAACTGCACCCAGGCGCCCGCCGCATAGCCGATGGCGAACGCGTACACCCCAAAAAAACGCCACAGCAACACGGCCCCCGCCATCGTGAAGGTGTTCAGGGTCGCCTGGTGGAAGGCCGAGGGTGCAAAACGCCGGTCCGTGAACAACAGCGCCGAATGGACCGCGGCGATGCCGACGGCCGCGGTCGATATCGCGCCCACGCGCAGCACGGCGACCGCCGGAGCAAAGTGCTCCTGGTCCAGGCCGGGCGCCAGGACATTGATCAGGCCCGGCGCAAACACCACGATGGCCGCCGTCAGCGACAGGAAGATGCCCGCAAAGGCCCGGTTTAACTGCTGAAACAAGGCCGTCCTCTCGCCGCCGTTCAGCGTGGTCAGCATCGGAACAAAGGCGAAGACCATGGTGCTGGCCAACATCTGGTTAAAGGTGTCGAGCGAGCCCAGGCTCACGGCCAGGACGTCGGCCGCATCGCCGGTGCCGAGCAAGTAAGCTGTCACCGCGACGCGAGCGAAGCCGATGATGTTGCCGGCGACAATGCCCGCAGTGATCATCAGGCCGCCGCGAACCAGCGGGCTGTCGACGGCGCGGGCGCGGTCTACCCAGGAATCACGCTCGGGCGGATTGGGCGGCGGAGAGTGCGGCGTCGTAGTTCGGATGATCGGGCACCTCTTTGACGTATTCCACGTGCCGCAGCACATTGTCCTTGTCCAGGACGAAAATGGCCCGGCTTTCGATCCTCAGCTCTTTGATCAGCGTGCCGTAGGCGGCGCCGAACGAGCCTGCGCGATGATCGGACAACATCTTCACCCGCTCCACGTTGAACGCTCCGCACCAGCGCTTCTGAGCGAAGGGCAGGTCCATGCTGATGGTGTAGATGTCGACGCCGCTCAGCTTGGCGGCTTCCTCATTGAAGCGCTTGGTCTGGGCGTCGCACACGGGCGTGTCCAGCGACGGCACGACGCTGAAAATACGCACGTTGTGGCCCGTGCCGGCCAGGCCCACGGGGGCCAGGGCCCCGTCCACCACTTCGAAATCGGGGGCTTTGTCGCCCACTTTCAGTTCGGGACCGATCAGGGTCAGGGGGTTGCCCTTCATGGTCGTAGCTCCAGGTCGTTCCATCCAGCCTCCAGGTTTGTAATAAGTGTGAACTTGCCTATTGTAGCAACTCGGCGAACTTTTTCGGATCGGTGGTGGGCAGCTTGCAAGTGTAGTCCTGGCACACGTAGGCGGTGGGCTTGCCGCCGGAGGCGGTCATGGTCTCCACCACCGGCAGAAAGCCGGCCAGGAACCGCCGCTCCTCGGCGCTCGAAACCAGCAGCACAATGCGGTTGGGGACGAACCGCGCATGGAGCTCGGCCAGCAACTCCGGAGAACGGTCGCCCGCCAGGATGATCTGCTTCGGCTTGGACAAACTGAACTCGAAGGCGGCCAGCAATTGCGGCACGCTTACAGGCGAGGCCATGATGGTGGGCGCCAGGGCGCGGAACAAGCGCTCCGCCGGCTCGCGGAACTCCTTGCGGTCGGTAATCTGGGCCAGCCGCAGCAGATTGAGCGCGGCGATGGAATTGCCCGAGGGCTCGGCGCCGTCGTAATCCTCTTTCATCCGCAGCACCAGGCTGGAGTCGCCGGCGGCGCTGCTGAAAAACGCGCCGTGCTCGCGGTCCTCGAACAGAGCCATCTGCTTTTCGGTCAGCTTGATGGCGCTGCGCAGGTAGCGCAGGTTGAAGGCGGCTTCGTAGAGATCGAGCAGGCCTTGCGTAAAGAAAGCGTAGTCGTCGAGGAATCCGGGGATCGCCGCGTCCCGCTGGCGGAAGCGGCGCAGGAGAACACCCGTTTCAGGATTGTACAAGCGCCCCAGGATGAAGTGTGCGGCGCGATCCGCGGCGTCCACATAGCGCGGCTCGTTCAGCACCGCGCCGCCTTTGGCCAGCGCCGAGATCATCAGGCCGTTCCAGGCCGTCAGGATCTTGTCGTCCAGATGGGGACGCACGCGCCTGGATCGCTCGGCGACCAGCCTGGCGCGGGAAGCCGCAATCGACGCTGCGATCTCCTCCGGCGGCTCTTCGAAATGCTCCGCCGTCTGCGCTAGCGACCGCGCCTGATATAGGATGTTCTTGCCGGTGAACTCGTGGTGCGGATCGTTTTGGACATTGCCGTCCGCCTCCACGCCGTAGCGGTAGCCGAAGTACTTGGCCGCCGGCTGGCCCAGAATCTTCTCGATCTCCGGCTGCTTCCAGATGTAAAAGGCGCCCTCTCCTTTTTCCTGGGGATGGGCCGGATCGATGACGCTATCGGCGTCTTCGGCCGAATAGAAGCCCCCGTCCGGGTCGGTCATGTCGCGCAGCACGTAGTCAAAGATCTGGCGCGCGACGTTGGCGTATTCCCTGTCGTGCGTCAGTTGGAAGGCCTCCAGGTAGGAGACCGCCAGTTGGGCCTGGTCGTAGAGCATCTTCTCGAAGTGGGGCACAAACCACCGCTCATCGACCGAGTAGCGGTGGAAGCCGCCGCCCAGTTGGTCGTTCATCCCGCCCTTGGCCATTTCGCGCAGCGTCAGGAGCACCATGTCCAGGGCTTCCCGGTTCCCGGTGCGGGCGTGATAGCGGAGCAGGAAGTTGTGGGTCACCGGCCGTGGGAATTTGGGCGCGCCGCCGAAGCCGCCCAGCTTGGTGTCGAAAGTGCGCCGTAGTATGAAGAAGCAGGTATCCAGCGCGTCTTTTCCCCGGATCGGAGCGCCAGGGCGGGCGCCGCCTTCGGTCTGGCGGCGGAGCTCCTCCAGGACGTTGGCGCTGGAGGCGAGGATCCGCTCCCGGTCCTCGCGCCAGGCCTGGGCGATGCGCTCCAGGACGGCCGGGAAGCCGGGTTTCCCGTAGCGGTTATCCGGCGGGAAATAGGTTCCGCCCACAAACGGCTTCAGGTCCGGCGTCAGCCACACCGACATCGGCCACCCGCCGCCGCCGGTGGTGGCCTGGACGTAGGTCATGTAGATCCGGTCCACGTCGGGACGCTCCTCGCGGTCCACCTTAATGGACACGAAGTGCTGGTTCATGACGGCCGCGATCTGCTCGTTCTCGAAGGACTCGCGCTCCATCACGTGGCACCAGTGGCAGGTGGAATAGCCGATGGACAAGAAGATGGGTTTCTCTTCCTTGCGCGCTTTCTCGAAGGCCGCTTCGCCCCACGGGTACCAGTCCACGGGATTGTGG
The DNA here is from genome assembly GCA_016178945.1 of Acidobacteriota bacterium. Lineage (GTDB taxonomy): Bacteria > Acidobacteriota > Terriglobia > Bryobacterales > Bryobacteraceae > JACOSH01. Next base: position 8,440 of record JACOSH010000546.1, on the reverse strand, counting down.
GCGTGCTGCAGCAGGTAGGGGCTCTTTTCCTGAGCGAGACGGTTGGTGTGCATGGTTTTGGCCTTTCCTGGCGGGGCGGGCTGGGGGACCGCGGCGAAATAGGCGCAGAACAGCGTGATGGCGGTATTACGGATCACGCCGCGTGTCCCGCGCTGGACCGCGACGCCGGTTCCGGCAGCCAGTTGGCCGCGCGCAGGGCCTGCAGCACTCGCTCCAGCCGCTCCGCAGCCGGGGCCGGCGCCAGGCCAACCGGCCGGCGGCAGGCACCCGAGGGGAAGCCGCTCCGCCGCATCGCCTCCTTGACCATGGACGGATAGGTGTGGAGCTGGAAGGCCTGATCCAAGGGATCGAGCAGGCCCTGGAGTCGCGCGGCATCCTCGAGCCGGCCCGTGGCGTGGGCGCGCTCCCGCTCCAGCGCCAGTCGCGGCGCGACATTGGCCGCGGCGCTGACGGTCAGCTCCGCCAAGGAGGCGACCGGTGTCCGCACGGCCGCGCGAATCTCGGCCAGGTGCTCGGCCAGCTCCTCCGGGCTCAAGTCCTGGCGCGGCGGCAGCACCACGATCCAGTCCACGCCGTCGGCCTCAGCGGTCTGGGCCAGCCGGATCGACTCGCTGGTGCTGTCGCTGCCCACGTTGCCGTAGAGCCGCGCGCCGCGACCCAGCGTCTGGCGGCAGAAGCGCAGGGCGACCATGCGCTCTTCCTCCGACAGGGTGCGGAATTCGCCTTCCTCTCCGAGCGCGACGAAGCCGGCGATCCCGTTGGCCGCCAGCATCTCCAGGTTTCGCTGCCAAGCCGTGAAGTCGATCCGCTCGTCGTCCCGAAAAGGCGTGACGACGGACACCAGGACTGCGCGCTCTGGTCCGGACTCGGCCACGCCCTCATTCTAGCGGAATCGCGAGCCGGGCGGCGGCCGAGGGTTCTATTGGTAGTATGTCACGTGCGGCACGAACCGGTCCGATTGCAGCGACAGGGGCTGGCAGGGCCCGCAGGTGAGCTTGTAGTCCGGGTGCGCGGCGCGCAGGATGGCCGGCAGCGCCTGCATGTCGTCGGGGCGATGGTAGGTGTCGAGCATGATGCGCGGGCGGAACCGGCGCAGCGTGTTCAACCCGCCCTTCAGAGCCTCGCGCTCTGCGCCCTCGATGTCCATCTTGATATAGCTCACCCGGCTCAGTCCGAGTTCGGCAACCATCTTGTCGATGGTCGTCACCGGAACTTCGACCTTGCCCGCGCCCTGGTCTTGGAGCATGCTGTTCATCCCGGAGTTCTCATTCCCGACAAACAGCGTGAGGACCTTTTCCTCGCTCCAAACGCCTTTGGGGAACACGACCACGCGCCCGGCGGCGATCTCCGGGGCGAAGTTGCGGCGCAGGCATTCCAGGTTGATGGGATCGGGCTCGATGGCGATCACTTTCTGGGCCCCGCGACGGAGCGCCTCCTGGGTGAACACACCGATATGCGCCCCGCAATCCAGTACGATGTCGCCACGCCGCACGCGTTCGGCCGGATTGGCTCGCGCCATGCTGGCGTGCTCGGTCAGCAGGTAGGCCAGCAGGTCCCGGCCGCCCAGGTGGGAGCCCTTGCCCTGAATCCAGTAGCTGCGCTCGGGCGCGGAGACCCGTTGCAGATCCAGTTTCGGATCGCGCTCCACGATTTTCACCGACCAGTTGTAATACTGTTGGGTCGCCGTCCAGGCCAGGTTTTGAAAGGGGACCGCCAGAATCTCCGGCCAGGTGCAGTCCGCCTTGCCGGAAGATTTGGAGAGGACGCCGGGGAGCATCCCCATCGTCAAGGCCCAGGAAAGCACACCCAGGATCAGAATGATCACGACGCGGAACGGCCAGGGTACGTGAGCGTTGAACCATTCCACCTTGGAGTTCACCGCGCGGGAGCGTGCGGCCGGGGGGCCCATAAGCAGAGTCATAGCAGAAAGAGAAGGAATCGGCAAAACCCCCTCACTTCATTAGCCGGCGGCCCCAACCGGCTGCCGCTGTGATGAAATCTCCTTATGCAGGATCTGGATCGGGCATTAAAAGAGCTGTTCCAAAGCTTCGGCGGCGGACTCACCCAGCGTCTGGCCGGCGCGCCAGCGCGAGAGTGGCTCAACGTTGAGCTGCCACAGACAGTGGCCCCTCGAGTCGATCTAGTGGCGTGGCTGGAGGACGGCTCGTTGTTTCATCTGGAGTTCCAGAGCAGTAATGACACAGCGATGGCGGAGCGGATGCTGGAGTACTATGCTCTGCTGCTCAGGCGGCATCACCGGCCGCCGCTGCAGACCGTGCTGTACATCGGTAACGAGAAGCTGCGGATGCCAGGTGGTCTGGACCACCCGCGGCTCAAGTACAGCTACGACCTGGCGGACGCCGGCGAGTTCGACGCCGAGGAGCTGCTGCGGAGCAGCAATGCCGGGGAGAACGTGCTGGCCATCCTGTGCCGGGCCCCGGAGGCTGGGGTCCGGGTGCGGCGAGTGGTCGAGCGGCTCTCGAAGGTGGAAGGGGAAGACAGGAAGAGGGCGTTGCGACTGCTTCTGGTATTATCAGTGGTGCGAGGCTTGGCTGGCCAGGTCTTCGAGGAGGTACGGCATATGAGTGTCCTGATCGACCCCATGCAAGACGAGTTCTGTCGCGAGCTGTATCAAAAGGGCCGCACGGAAGCAGCAGGCGCCTTTCTCCTCAGCGTGTTAGCGCAGCGTTTCGGTGCGTTGCCGGGGTGGGCCGAGGCGAAGGTGAGGGCCGCCAAGGAGGAGCAGCTCAGCGGCTGGAACGACCGGGTTCTCCAGGCGGGGAGTCTGGAAGAACTGCTGGGCCGCCCGTAGGAGTTCGAAATTGAGTTTTCGCTCCCCGATGTGTTATAAGGATCTCTTGCCCTAGAGCGGCTCACTAAGGACCAAGACCATGGCATACATCATCGCGGAACCCTGCATCGGAACCAAGGACACGGCGTGCGTCGACGCCTGCCCGGTGGATTGCATCCACCCCAAGAAGGACGACCCCAGACACGCCACCGAGGAGATGCTCTACATCGATCCGGTCGAGTGCATCGATTGCGGGGCGTGTGTGCCGGTGTGCCCGGTTTCAGCGATCTTCGCATTGGACGATCTGCCGGAGAAGTGGTCCGAATTCACCCCGCGTAACGCCGCCTACTTCGGCCGGTAGGTGGCCGTGGTCGTGTCCGTTTCCCAGACCTTCACCTGGGCAATCCGCACGCCGGGGTCCAGCCCGGCGGTGATCTCCTGGTAGAAGTACCGGGCGATGTTCTCGGCCGACGGGTTGAGCACGGTGAACGGCTCCAGGTCGTTGATGAACTGGTGGTCCAGGCGCGCCACCACGGCGCGGATCAGCTTCTTCAAGTCGGCGAAGTCGACCAGCAGCCCGATCTGATTCAGCTCGTCGCCTACCACGGCGACTTCCACCCGGTAGTTATGGCCGTGCACGTTCTCGCACTTGCCGCGATAGCCGCGCAGAGCGTGTCCGGCGGCGAAGGTCTCTTCCACGGAAACTTCAAACATCAAAAGAATCTCTCCACATCCTCGATCTCGGTGGTAAACCGGTAATAGGGCAGGCTGTCGAAGAAGATCTGCCCGTAGCGCTGCTTGGTAATTCTATTGTCCAACATTACCAGCACCCCGCGGTCGGTGCGGGAGCGGATCAGCCGTCCGAACCCCTGCTTGAGGGCGATGGCCGCCTGGGGGATCTGGTAATCGTAGAAGGGGTTGCCGCCGTCCTCCCGCACCTTGCGGATGCGCGCCTCGACCACCGGGTCGCTGGGCACCGCAAAGGGCAGCCGGTCGATGATCACGCAGCTCAATTGCTCGCCGGGCACGTCCACGCCCTGCCAGAACGAGGAAGTCGCGAACAGCACCGCGTGCGGCGTGGAGCGGAATTCGTCCAGCAAGGCGCCGCGGGGGCCCGTGCCCTGGAGAAGGCAGGGGTAGCCGATTTCCAGCGAAACGCGATCATACACCAGGCGCATCTGTTGGTAGCTGGTGAACAGGATAAACGCGCGGCCGCGGCTGTGGCGGACGATCCGGACGATCTCTTCGCAGGCAGCCTTGGGAAATGCCTGGTTGCGCGGATCGGGCAGATGCTGCGGTACGTAGAGGAGCGCCTGCTTGTGGTAGTCGAAGTGTCCCGGAACGATGAGCGAGCGTCCCTGGTCGAGCCCCAGGCGCTTCTGGGTGTAGTCGAATCCGCCGGCCACGGCCAGTGTAGCCGAAGTCAGGATCACGGTGCCCACCTTGTCGAACAGCCGCTCCCGGAGCAGCGCGGAGACATCGATGGGGGTGGCCTGGAGAAAACAGCCGCGCCCACGGCGCTCCATCCAGTAGACGTAGGACGCATCGCGGCTTTCAAGCACGAATTGGAGGCTCTTGCCCAGCTCCTGCACCCGTCCGAACAGAGGGATGGCTTCCTCGGGCGGGCTCTTCAGCAGTTGCAGGTGCGCGCCCACCAGTTCCAAACCCCGCAGGACCGAGCGGTAGGCGTCCTCGTGCTGCTCCAGGAAGGCCTCGCGGGCGGGGAATCCGGCCCGCCCTTCCACCTCGGGGAGCAGCATGAAAAACTGGCCGACCGCGTCGCTCAGCGTATCCAGCACCCGATTGAGCTCCTGGGATCCGAAGCTCTTCTGGCGCGCGACGGCGGCGATGTCGCGGTTCAGCTCCTGGAAACGGTAGTTGCTGACGCTGACGCCGAAGTACTGCCCGGCCACGTCTTCGATTTCATGCGCTTCGTCGAAGACCACGGCGTGGTACTCGGGAATGATGCCATCGAAGTCCTGGTCTTTGATGGCCAGGTCGGCGAAGAACAGATGGTGGTTGACGATGATGATGTCGCTCTCGTGCGCGCGCTGCTGCATCAGGGTGATGAAGCAGCGCTCGAACTGCTGGCATTTCCTGCCGGCGCACAACTCGCGCCGCGCGTCGATCTTGCCCCACGCGCCGCTCGATTCGGGCAAGGTCTTGATCTCGGCGCGGTCGCCGATCTGGGTGGTCTTCTCCCAGGCCTGGATGATCTGGAAGTCGGCCACCTCTTCCAGTCCGGCCAGGACCGCCTGCTTGTCGGCGTCGTAGATCTTCTGGCGGCAGGCATAGTTGCCCCGGCCTTTCATGTAGCAGACCTTCAGCGGGCCGGGGGAGTGCTGTTGCAGAAACGGGATGTCCTTGAAGTAGAGCTGCTCTTGGAGGTTCTTGGTGCCGGTGGAGACCACGATGCGCTTCCCCGAGAGGATAGCCGGCGCCAGGTAGGCCAGGGTCTTGCCGGTGCCCGTGCCGGCTTCGACGATGAGGTGCTTGCGCTCCTTCAGCGCGGACTCGACCGCCTCGGCCATCTCCAGTTGCCCGGGGCGAAACTCGTACTGCGGATGCCACTTGGAAAGCATCCCGCGCCGGCTAAAGAACTGTCGCGCGCCGGGAGTCTGGAGGTGAGCCGCCATTACTCCCTCAGTGTACGACGCGGGCCGTCCTGCCCGGCGGTCCGTTAAGATGGAAGAGATGCCGCAGCCGACGCCCTTGCCCACGGTGGTGATCGTGGGCCGGCCCAACGTAGGGAAATCCACCTTGTTCAACCGCATCACCGGGCAGCGCCGCGCCATCGTCGGCGACGAGCCGGGGATCACTCGCGACCGGATCCATGGAGAGGCGGTTTTCGACCAGCGGCGGTTCGAAGTGGTGGACACGGGCGGGATTATCGCGCGGGACGACGACTATATCCCGGCCCAGATCCTGAAGCAGGCGCGGATCGCCCTGGACCGGGCGGCCCACGTGATCTTCCTGGTCGACGGGCGCGGCGAGATCACGGCCAGCGATCGCGACCTGGCCCAGATGCTGCGCCGGACCGGCAAGCCGGTCTCGGTGGCGGTCAACAAGGCCGACACCGCGGCGCGGGCCGATCTGGCCCACGAGTTTCACTCCCTGGGCATCGCCGATGTGTTTCCGGTCTCGGCCGAGCACGGCCTGGGAATGGACGCGCTGCTGGAACACGTCACGGCGGGCTTCCCGGCCAGGGAAGCCGAGGCGGAAACGCCCCGTATCAAGGTGGCGATCATCGGGCGGCCCAACGTCGGCAAGTCGACCTTGCTGAATGCGCTGACCGGCCAGGAGCGGGCCATTGTCTCGCCCATCGCCGGCACCACCCGCGACGCCGTGGATGAGAGCGTGCTCCACGACGGCGTCGAATACGTATTCGTCGACACCGCGGGCATCCGCCGCAAGGGCAAGACCAAGCAGATGGCCGAGAAGCTGAGCGTGGTGATGGCGCGGCGCCATATCCGTCTGGCGGATGTGGTGGTGGTGCTCCTGGATGCCGCTGAGGGCGTGCTGGGCCTCGATTCCACCATCGCCGGCTACGCCCACGAGGGCGGGCGCGCCGTCATCCTGTGCGTGAACAAGTGGGACCTGGTTGAAGAGGCCAAGCACGACTTCGAACAGAACCTGCGCGACCAGATGAAATTCCTGGACTACGCCCCGCTGCTTTTTGCCTCGGCTAAACTGGGCGCGGGCGTCCAGCCGCTGTTCCAGGCGATTCGCGAGGTCTACGACGCAGCTTCGAAGCGGGTGACCACCGGCGAGCTGAACCGTTTTGTGGAACGGCTGCGTTTCGAGGACCGGAAGGTCCTGTACGTCACCCAGCCGTCGGTCCGTCCGCCCACCTTCGTGCTGTTCACCAACAAGTCCGGCCCGCTGCATTTCTCCCACGAGCGCTACCTGGTGAACCAGCTTCGCCGGCAGTTCGGCTTTCGCGGCACGCCGGTGGTGATCAAGATCAAGGCCAGGAAAGTCCGATGAGGCGTTTCTCCCGCCGGCAGTGGCTGGGCTGGATGGGCGCCCCGCTGTTCGCCCAGGGAGTGGCCTCGCGCAACGTGACGCCCGCGCCGCGCGGCAAGCCTTCGGGGCGCCCCTTCCTGGCGCGTTTCACGGATATCGCCGAGCAGGCCGGGCTGCGCGCCCCCACCATCTACGGCGGAGTGGACCGCAAGGATTACATTCTGGAGACGGTGGGCTGCGGTTGCGCCTTTCTGGACTACGATAACGACGGCTGGCTGGATATCCTGATGTTGTGCGGGACGCGCCTGGAGGGTGCGCCCAAGGACGCCACCAACCGCCTCTACAAGAACAACCGGGACGGCACCTTTACCGACGTCACCGAGAAGGCCGGGTTGGTGCGCCAAGGCTGGGCCTCGGCGGTCACGGTCGGCGACTATAACAACGACGGCTTCGAAGACCTGTTCATCACCTACTGGGGGCACAACGTCCTGTATCGCAACAACGGCGACGGCACCTTCACGGACGTGACCCGGGAGGCGGGCCTGCTCCATCCGGAGACGCGCTGGGGCGCCGGATGTACGTTTGTGGACTACAATCGCGACGGTCACCTGGACCTGTTTGTCTCCCACTACCTGGAGTTCGATTTCGACAAAGTGCCGCGGCCCGGCGGCAACGTCAACTGCAACTGGAAAGGGGTGCCGGTCAACTGCGGCCCGCGTGGGCTGCCGCCGGCGCGCCACGCGCTTTATCGCAACAACGGGAAGGGCGGGTTCGTCGACGTGAGCCTGGAATCCGGAGTGGGCAAGGCGCGCAACACCTACGGGATGACGGCGGTGGCCGCCGACTTCGACAACGACGGCTGGCCCGATATCTACGTGGCCTGCGATTCCACGCAAAGCCTGCTCTACCGCAACAACCGCGACGGCACCTTCCGCGAGGAGGCGCTGGAACGCGGCGTGGCCTTCAACGAGGACGGCATGGAGCAGGCCGGCATGGGAGTGGGAGTCGGCGACTACGATTTGGACGGCAACCTCGATATCTTCAAGACGCACTTCGCCGACGACACCCATATCCTGTACCGCAACGATGGCAAGGGCAACTTCGAGGACGTGACCACCCGCTGCGGGCTGGCCGTGGAAACGCGGTTTATCGGCTGGGGCGCCGGGATGGTGGATCTGGACAACGACGGGCTGCCGGATTTGTTCCTGGTCACCGGCAATGTCTACCCGGAAGTCGAGCGGAAGCTGCCCGGATATCCCTACCGGACGCCGCGCGTGGTGTTCCGCAATTTGGGCGGCGGAAAGTTCGAGGAGCTGCTGGAAGGGGCCGGGCCGGGGGTCAGCGCGGCCCACTCCAGCCGGGGGTGCGCCTTCGGCGATTTCGATAATGACGGCGACCTGGACGTCCTGGTGGTCAATATGAACGAGCCGCCGTCGCTGTTGCGGAACGATCTGGCCGCCGGCAACAAGAACCACTGGCTGAAGGTGAAATTGATCGGCGTGGAGAGCAATCGCAGCGCGATTGGCGCGCGAGTGACCGCCATATACGGCGGACGGCGGCAGAGCCAGGAAGTCCTGGCCCAGTCCAGCTTCTATTCGGTCAATGACACGCGGCTGCACTTCGGGCTGGGTCCTGAAGAGAAAGCGGACCTGGAGATCCGCTGGCCTAGCGGGCGGCGCGAAG
>JACOSH010000545.1 GCA_016178945.1 Acidobacteriota bacterium | reverse complement strand
GACGAGTCTCAAAATTCGATCACCTCCTTCGGAGAATGGATACGAAATCTTTCTAAATGAACGCTGTGCTTGAAACTCCAACTTACCACGCCCGCGTTGACGCCCCTGTTTGCGCTGGCTTCGGCCGTCGTCACCGACGTGGGCGGACCGCTCAGCCACGGTTCCATCGTGGCGCGCGAATATCACATCCCGGCGGTGCTGGGGACGGGCGTCGCGACGGAACGTATCCGCGGCGGGCAAAGCGTCACCGTGGACGGGGACGCCGGCATCGTCACCTTGAGTTAGCGTGGCGGCGGCGCCAACCGCACTACGTGGCCATCCGGATCGCGCAGCGCGCCGGCCGGCGCGCCGGAGTCGTGCATCACGGTTTCCCGGCGCACCAGGTCGCAGGGCGTATCGTCGGAAGGGTTGCGCCGGCCGTCGCGCGGATTCAGATACTCCAGGAACTCGACGCCCGGCCCGGAGGGGGCGCGCAGAGCCGTGATTCGAAGCCGCGCCCCCGCCACATTGTTCAGGCGCTCCTGCTCGACGCCGTAGTTCAGGCTTTCTCCCGCGACCCGCAGGCCCAGCCTGTCGCGATAGAACTTGAGGCTGGTCTCGGTGCCGGCGACGACGATGGCGGTGTGGTCGATGCCCAGAAAGAGGCGGTCCTTCCGTTGCCACTTCAGGTCGCCCTTGCGCGGCGGAAACCAGAGAATCTCCAGCGGATGGTTGTCGGGATCGGCGAAATAGAAGGCTTTGATGCCGCCGGCCTTCTTGTTCCAGGCCGGCAGCGTTTGCGGCCCGGCCGACAGCGGCCGCACCTTGTGCCGCACGAGAACGCGGTAGGCCTGGTCCATGTCGCCGACGACGATGGCGATGTGCTGGAACCAGCGGTCGTGGCTGCGGGAATCGGCCGGGATGGGGCGGCCCGCGCCGCCGCAGGCGTTGAGCTCGATGAACTCATCGCCCAGCCGCAGGCGGTTTGCAGAGACCGGCTCGAAGCCCAGCACCTGGGTGTAGAACGCGGTCGCGCGCTCCAGGTCCGAGACGGTCATGCGGACCGAATCGACGGCCTCCACCGCCGCCAGAAGGCGCCCGGCCAGTAGCGCGACAAGAACGAAGTGTCTCATCCCAGCCTCTCCAGCAGATGATCGCCGACGCGCAGGGCGTTGGCCATGATGGTCAGGGCCGGATTCAGCGAGTTCGACGACGGGAAGAAGCTCGCGTCCACCACGTACAGGTTGTCGAGCTCATGCGCTTTGCACTGAACGTCCAGCACCGAGCTCTTCGGATCGCGCCCGAAACGCACCGTCCCGCACTGGTGCGCCACCTTTTCGATCGGAATCTTCTTGCCGAGGTAGGCCTGGCAGGGCAGAATGTGGTTCCCGTCGCAGCCGATCTTGTGGAGCATCTTTTTGAACTTCGCCACCAGCCGGGTGTGCGCCTCCAGATTGTTCTCGGTGTAGTGGAGCGAGATGCCGCCCTTGTCGTTGACGATCACGCGGTTGTCCGGATCGGGGAGGTCCTCGGAGGTCATCCAGAAGTCGAGCGAATGTTGCGCCATGGCTTCGAACGTGAAGCCCGGCGCGGGCACCGGCGAGCCCACCCGGAAAACGTTGGCGTCCATCTTACCCAGCATGGAGATGTGGCCCAGCGGGAATTCCGAGTCCTCGGCGCCAAAGTAGAAATCGTTCAGCCCGAGCGTCTTCTGGAATTTGGTGGGGTTGGGCGTCTTGGACAACACCAGCATGGCCGAATTGTTGTGGCACATGTAGTAGCGCCCGACGGCGTCCGACCGGTTGGCCAGCCCGCGCGGGTGCCGGTCGCTGGCCGAGCGCAGCAGCAGCGCCGCCGAGTTGACCGCGCCGCAGGAGACGACCACGATATCGCCGCTGTACACTTCGCGCTCGCCGTTGCGCTCGACGTGCACCTTGGCGACGGCCCGGCCGGAGCCCTCCGTCTCCAGTCGCGACACGAAGGCGTGCGTCACCAGCGTGACATTTGGCTTGGCGATCGCCGGACGCACGCAGGTGACGTGGGCGTCCGACTTGGCGTCCGCCAGGCACGGGAAGCCGTCGCAGGTGCTGCACCTGATGCAGCGGCTGCTTTCCGGATTGTCCTCGTCGAGCTGGATGCCGATGGGCAGCGGGAAGGGCCGATGTCCGGCGCGCTTCAGATCGTCAAAGAGCTGCTGGATGCGCGGCTCATGGCTGACCGCGGGATACGGGTAGGGCTTGTCGGCGGGCGGCTCGGTCGGGTCGCTGCCGCGCTCGCCGTGCACCGAGTAGAGATACTCGGCCTCGGTGTAGTAAGGGGCCAGGTCCTCGTAGCCGATCGGCCAGGCCGGCGAGACGCCGCCAAAGTGCCGAAGCTCGCCGAACTCTTCCTTCCGGAAGCGAACCAGCGCCGCGCCGTAGAACTTGGTCTGTCCTCCCACGTAGTAGTGGATGCCGGGATGAAATTCGCGGCCATCCTTGTCGAGCCAGGTCTCCGAAGTGCGGTACTTGTTCTCGATGACGACGGTCTTGGAGTCCCAGTTCTCCTTCTCCCGCGGCAGGAAGCCGCCGCGCTCCAGCAGCAGGATCTTCTTGCCCGATTGAGCCAGGCGCCAGGCCAGCGTTCCGCCGCCCGCGCCGGTTCCGATGATGATGACGTCGTAGTGTGTCACTGGCCGGCCTCCGCGGCCATCCTCATCTTTCCGCAGTGGAAGATGCAGCGCCGTTCGTTGTGGTGGTGCAGTTTCGCGCAGAAGACACGGTGAATCCCGCGCCGCCGCACGTAGATCTCCGCCGCCAGCAGCATGCCCAGCGGAGGAGCGGTGAAGTAAATCCAAAGGGCTTGCAGTGCCCGTGCCGGAAGCGCGGAAGACAAGCTCCGCGCCGGGTTCATGCTCATCCCCGAGACCGGCGCCTCCAGGCTGATGTAGGCGGCAACCAAGCTCGCCGCAAAAAAAGGCGTATAGCGTGCCAGCCGCGCGCTGTTCGATGTGGTCAGGACCACCGACATCAGGACGAACGAGATGACCAACTCAGCCGCAAAGGCGGCGCCATTGCCCCACGGCCCCGGCGAGGTGACCACCCAGCGCACCGACTCGTGCGAGAGGAGCATCCCCAGCGCCGAGGCCACCAGCAGCACGCCCGCCAGCCCACCGGCGAACTGCGCCACTATGTAGAAAAAGGCGTCGGGAACCGCGATCTTACCCAGGCGCAGAAAAGTCATCGTGACCGAGGGATTCAAGTGCGCCCCAGACTGCTGGCCCCAGGGCGAATGGATAATGCCCAGCGCGGTCAGGCCCATGGCGACGCCGAACAGCACGCGCCGCACCGTGGGGCCGGGAATGGCCTGCACAATAGGAGACGCGGGATGCTGCAGCAGAATGCCTACCAGGCAGGCCGCAATCATGAAGCAGCCCAGTCCCGCCGCTTCCATCAGGTATTCCGGCCAGTGCGATTGAAGTGCGCCGCGCATGTTTGTCCGAAGACGGGTTGTTGCGCGCGGGCGGGCTTTTATTCCTGATCCGCATGATATTCTGCTTGAGTATGCGGAGGTTTTGGCTGCTGGGAGTGGCGCTGCCGGCGATGGCGCAGACTCCGGCCTTGTTCGAGTCGAAGATCAAACCGGTGCTGGTGGAGCGGTGCGCGAAGTGCCACAGCGGAGCGGCCGCCTTCAGCCGTTTTGACTTGACCACGCGCGCCTCGCTGCTGAAAGGGGGCGGGCAGGGCGTGGATGTGGTACCCGGCGACGCCGCCGGCAGCCGCCTGTATCAATGGGTGAAGGCCGGGCGCATGCCGCCGGACAGGGCCCTCGACGCGGGGGACGTCGAGGCCTTCCGCCAATGGATCCAGGACGGCGCGCTCTGGAGCGG
>JACOSH010000544.1 GCA_016178945.1 Acidobacteriota bacterium | reverse complement strand
TCGTCGATCGTTTGATGAGGCCGTCCGTATTGCCAAACGGCTTCACGGCGATGGGCCCATCACTACCGGAATCCGGCCTCTGTTGGACGCGTTACAGCATACGCCCGAGCCGAACCGCGAGCGCCGGGCTGGTGAGCTCCCTTAGCGCGTCCGTCCCAATCCAACGCGCCGTCTTGTTGGATGAGCTTGCGAGCCTACGCGCCACCGCGACCGCGGATGCGTTCAGCGCCCGATTCCGTTTGCCGATGGCCCCAAGGGCCATGTTCACGGCTTTCTTGACGAAATGGCGATCATCATGGGCAGCGTTCTCGATGAGTACGAGGCCCTGGAGGAAGAGTTCGTCGCCCGCCCCCTTGTCATGCACGCTCAGACTCCACAGGAGCGCGAACGCCGTCCGCTTGACGAACTCCGCCTTGCTCCCGTTCCATTGTTTGACCTTGCTCCACGCGTGCGGCGTGCGATCAAAGAGATTGAAACACATCGCGTCACAAAAGGCCCAGTTGTCGAAGTCCTTGCACCATCTGTCCATTTGCGCGGGTGTGATCCGCGCCGGATCCCCGACGAAGGAGGCCAGCATGCGCGCCTCATACACGCCCGTTTCCCAGAGCGCGGCGGCAAGCTCCTGGTTTTGGCCGAGCCGCTTGCCAAGCGTCTTGATGTCTTTCATCGCAACGCCGAGTGCGTGTTTCGACGGGATGGCATAGCGCGCCATCCCGTCCCGTATGGCTCGAGTGCCGCGGCTCTTCAGCCATTTCAGCGCTTCCCTCACCTCCTCGTCGAGGGACTTGGCTGCCTTGGTCTTCGCGGCGCTCTCCTTCGCGGCGGCTTTCATGCCGCGACCTGACCGATGAGCGGCTGGCTGAGTTCCGTGCGCCACTCGGCCGGGTTGGGATTCGACTCGGGTCCCACCAGGTAGCATTCATAGAGGTCCGGACCGGCAGCATGGCCGTTAGCGTCGATCCAGTCTTTGAATTCGCCCCACGCAGCACCGAGGCCTTCGTACGGTCCTTGGTAAATGGCGCGTGCAACCCTAACAGCGGGCATCTCGCCGCACACCACGCGGCCGGCCGCGGCCACCGGGGCGGAAATGGGCACGCAGATCTCAAAGTCGAACGTCGCCGGGTCCATTTTCAGGTGGTGGGTGAACCATGGCCCGGTGGGAGAGAGCCCCTGCTCTTGGACGGCCGCCATGACTTCGCTGATGCCGGGGCCCATCACGGATCGTATCTGGCTTCGCGGAATCGTGAGGTGGATGATGGCGGCTAACTGTGGCGTTGTGTGAGTGATCCGCGGTGTCTCGATCATGCGCCCTCCGCTCTTTCCGCCAGCATCGAAGACAGGAGCTCCTCAAGCCGGTTGTAGCCCGCGGCCATGCCGTGTTCCATGCCGGACCTGCGCGCCGTGTCGCGAGCTTCCTTCGACTCGTAGCGCACGATGATTCTGGTCCTGGTGACGGGACCCTGCTCGACGAACAGGGTCGTGTTCAAGGCTTCGCCGGGGTACCAGGATTCGTCGAACTTCTCGGTGGCGACCAGCCGGCTGGGCGGCGCTATCTCGCGGAACAGCCCGCCCATCCCCATGTCCTTGACTCCGTTCTTGCGCCAGACATAACGATACGCTCCGCCAACCTTCAAATCGATTTCGCACACGGGCATGCTCCAGCCGTCCGGGCCAAGTAACCAGCGCCTCACCAGCTCCGGTTTTGTGAAGGCGTCAAACACCAACTGGCGCGGAGCGTGGAAATCGCGGGAAATTTCGATTTCGAGATCGGTGGGCGCCGAAACCTGAAAGCTGTCGGGATAGTACATAGTCATCTCCTTTTATCGTTTCTTGCGGGCAGACCGCTTACGCTTCTTCGTCGTGGATTGCAATTCGCCAAGCAGGCCGTCCAGGCGCGAGAATGAAGCCTCCCAAAACTGCCGGTAGTTCTCCAGCCATTGGCTGGCTTCCGCCAGCGGCTTGGCCTCCAGCCGGCTCGGCCGCCGCTGTGCGTCACGGTCGCGCGAAATCAGGCCGGCGCGTTCGAGCACCTTGAGATGCTTCGATATCGCCGGCTGCGTGATCGCAAACGGCTCCGCCAGTTCGGACACCGACGCCTCACCCGAGGCGAGCCGGGCCAGGATGGCGCGGCGCGTGGGGTCGGCGAGCGCCGCAAAAGTGGCGTCCAGACCAACAGCCACCCCTCGTGCATAACCACTTGGTTGCATAACCAGATGGTACCGTCTAATGAGATGGCTGTCAAGGCAAGCGGTCAGCGGTCAGGCGTCAGCGTTCAGCCCGGTTGCAACTCGGCAACAGGAGCCACGCGGCCGCTAGAAGAACAGCCGTAAGCCCAGGTTCACGCGCCTCGGCTCGGTGGCCTGGCCGTTGACCACGCCCCAGCTCGTGGGCGCAAACACGTTCAGGGCCGGGTCCGCGGGAGCAAAATGGTTGAAGAAGTTCAGGAACTCGAAGCTCAGGGTGGCGCCGATGCCCTCCCGTACCAGGAGGGTCTTCTTGATCGCCATGTCCAGGTTCCAGCGCGGAAAGCCTCTTAGCAGATTGCCGAAGCGGCCGTCGATGCCGAGCACCATGGGACGGAATTGATCGTAGACCGCCTGCGGGTCGGTGAACATGTTGATGCCCGAGCCGCCGCGCGAGGCGTTGCCGTCGCGTCCCGCCGTGCCCGCCGCCACGACGCTGGTGTGCGCCGTGTTGCCCGCCGTGTAGCGGGAAAGACCCACGGCGCATCCGCCCGACCAACTGCCGAAGGTTTCGGCGCCGGTGCCCACGCACAGCGGACCTCCGCTTTGCGCGCGGAACAGAGGCGCGATCGACCAGCCGCCCAGCAGGCGCCCCGCCACTCCATGCTGCGAGCGATAGAAGGGCAGATCGTAAAGGGCGTAGAAGTTGTACACCCACGAAATGTCCTGGCCCAGTGGACGATAGTCCGTCTCCCGGTGGAACGTGTCCATGCTGGTAATGCCGTTCTGCGTGGTCCCCCCATCGCCGAGCGAGCGGCTGAACGTCAGGTTCGACGTCGCCGTGATCCCGCGCCAGTCGAAGACCCCCAGGGACAGGTAAATCCCGTTGTAGTTCGACGAGGCGCCGCTCACGTCGCTCGGCACCCGCAGGGTCTGAACGGGATTGGAGCTGGTCAGCGTACGTCCCAGCGTCCAGCCCGGCGCGCTGTCCAAGCCGGACCAAACCCGCCTCACATTCGTGTTCAGGATATCGGCGCGCAGCCGGCTGGCCACGGCCGCCGTGCAGCTTGCAAACCCCGCGCAATACGACGAGCCCGGCCCTCCCATGGCGGATTCGAAGAACGGCTGCGCCGCGACCGCGCCGCCGGAAGCGAGCGCCCGATAGACTCCCGCGAAGGCCTGCGCGAAGCTCTGCCCGTTCAGCGTGGTCATGTACGGCACCGCGTTCAACTCCGCCCGCCATTGTTCGTTGCGGCTGATCATGCCGATGTAGCCTAGCCTACCTCGATCCGCGCTCTGGAGATCTGCCGCTGGATGGAGAAGGTGAACTGATCCGTGCGCGGCGGGAGCAGCTTGGTGTCCAGAATCCAGGTCTCGCCGAGCGGCGCGTTATTGCGTATGCCTGGGAAGTAGGGCTGCTCCAGAACCCGGTCCACGCCCGGCAGGGGCGCCGCCATGCCGTCGACTCCGATGCGGAACGCCGTCTCCGGGTCCACGCCCGCGGAGCCGCGGCACTGGCCGTCGCGGGAGCCTCCCACGCAGGCCACCGCCTGTCCGATCCCGGTTCCCTGCAGAGGAACCTGCACGACGTTGATGCCGTTCACGCGGCCGTAGATCCTCGCGTATCCGCCGCGGAAAACCGTCGTCTTCTGGCCGAAGAGCTTGCCGAGCACGCCGCGGTCGAACGAAGGCGACCACGCCGCCGCCAGACGCGGGCTGAACACCGAATACACCGGATCGAACGGATACTTCCGTCCCTTGCCGATATTCCGGATCGTCGAGAACCCGATGATGGGCTGATAGACTTTGCCCGCCAGCGCCGCTTTCTCGCGCTCCGCCAGGTAGTCGGCGGAGGCGAAAGAGTTGCCATCGCCGTCGACCACCATGGGCTGATTCCCGTTCAGCTCGTAAGGAGGCAACTGCACCTGGTAGCCCAGACCGTAAATCAGCGTGAACGACGGCTGCATCTTCCAGGTGTCGCTGAAGTACACGTTGTAATTTCCGACCACGGACTGCGACTGAATGGAGGAGCCGAACGGCTGCAGCACTCCGCCCCGGCGAGGATAAAACTCCCGGGCTTCCGCGACAAAGCCCAGCACCTGCGAGTACAGCGTGTTCCAGTTGGCGTACTGATTCGCCGGGACCGTCGAGGGAATATACGTGGTCGGCGTGCGGATGCCTTCTCCCGCGCCGAGCAAGTAAGTCGGAGTGGTCGTCATGTTCAGCCCGTTGTCGTTGCGCTGATGCTGCAGGAACCAGCGCGTGTAAGCGCCGCCGATCTGAAACAGATGATCGCCGCGGATCAGGCTGACATCGTCCTTGACGACTTTGTCCTGCCCGTTCCAGTAGCGCGACAACGAGTTGTTCCGGTTCACCTCGTAGGGCAGCAAAGGCAGATCCACGGCCGCTCCCAGCCCCGGCAATTGCGCCGGAGCCCCGGCCGAACCCCACTCCCAGTAGTTGCGCGTGTAGTTAAAGCGGAAATCGTTGATCACCCGCGGCGAGAGCACGCTGGTCAGCCCGGCCACGTAAAAGGAGGGCAATTGCGGCCGGTCCGTCATCGACTTTGGAACTCCCAGCGTGTTCCCCGGGAAGAAGCCGCCGATATCCACCTGGCTGGTCGTGCTCTGGTAGAGGTGGAAGTAACGGTAGCTCAGCATGAGCCGGTGCTTCGGGCCCAGGTCGCGATCCAGCCGCGCCACCAGGAAGTTCGATTTCACCGGCAGCGCGATCTGGGAGACATACCCTTGAGTGTTGTACCGGTCGCCCCCTTCCGGGTTGTTGGGCAGCGGCATGTACTTGTTCCAGATCTGCGACACCACCGGGTTCAGGCCGATCGCGCGCGGATCGCAGGTGTTTGTGCCGCACATGGCGGGCTGGTAGGTGGTTCCGTCCACGGTCACCGGGCGGGGGTTCAGATTGTA
>JACOSH010000606.1 GCA_016178945.1 Acidobacteriota bacterium | reverse complement strand
CTATAAGAACGTCCGGCGGCCGATGTTCGGCCTGTAGGGCCGGTCACTTGCGCTCCGCCTGCAAGGCCTGGAGCAGCTCGGCTGCCTCCTGCCGCCCGGCCGGATTCGGGTTGGAGGCTGCCTTGCCCAGGTGCGTGCGCGCGCCGGTGAAATCGCCCAGCGCCGCCAGCGCGGTTCCCAGGCCCAACTGCGCGCGGCCAAACTCGGGCTGAGCGCGCAGCGCTTCCTGGTAGTGCCCCATCGCGCCGCGCCAGTCGCCGCGGCGGGCAAATAGGTTGCCTAGGATTTCCCGGGCCTCGGCGAAATCCGGCTTCAGGCGCACGGCGGCTTCGATCTGCTGCCGCGCTTCCTCGAAACGGCCGCGTGCGGCTAGCGCCGCGCCGTAACTGTAGCGGGGCAGAGGGTCGACGGGGGCCAGCCGGATCGCCGCCTGGTAGTGATACGACGCCTCCTCGAAAGCGCCGTTCGCGATGAGCACGTTCCCGAGATTGCCGTGGGCCGAGGCGAAGTCGGGCTGCAGCCGGATGGCTTCCCGATGGGCTTCCTCGGCCTTGGGGCGTTCTCCCATCTGGAAGTAGACGCTACCCAGGGTGTCGTGAGCCTCCGGGAAGTCCGGGTCCGCGCGCAGCGCCTCCTGAATCGCCGCGACGGCTTCGGGGCCGCGGCCCAGCTCATGATACGCGCGGCCCAGCTCGTGCAGGGTGGTGGGGTCCCGGGGATCCACGGCGTGGGCCTGCTCCAGGGCGGTTACGGCGCGGCCGCGGTTCCCGGCTTTCAACCAGGCGGCGCCCAGGCTCCGCAGGGCGGGCAGAAACCGCGCGTCGCGCTCGAGGGCGGCCTCGTACATCGCGATGGCCCGGTCGGGCCGTCCGTCCGCCAGGTAGGCCTGCGCCAGGTCGAAATAGAAGGCCGGGTCGCGAGGCTGATGCGTCCGCAGGGCGGTCTCGAGCTGCGCGATCCCAGCCTTGAGATTGCTGCTTTGTCCCACTTGCGCGACGGCCAGGTAGAGATCGCGCCCGGCGGAGGGCGCCAGAGACGCCGGGTAGTAGAGAACCACCTCGCCCCGGTAAGTGTCGCGGCGCTCGGCCAGCGGGGCCAGAGGATCGCCCGTCGGTCTTCGCCGCTGGATGCGGTGATCGGTCATGACCGCGTGGATCACGTCTTCGGTGCGCCGCTTGGGCATATGGCAGGCGAGGCAATCGCGCTGCGGCGGATGGCGGCCACCGGCGACCCGCAGGCTTTCGGCGTGGCACTTCAGGCAGGCCGCCCGGTAGTGTTCAACGGCCTGCTCGCCGCGCGGCGCCTGATGGGGAGGATGACAGGTGGTGCAGAGCAGCGTACCGCCGCTCTTCTGGAAACAGGCGGATTGACGGAGTCGATAGGCGGAGCTGACGATCTCGAATTTATCCGCCCGCCCGGATCCCGGGGCGTGATCGAAATGGAGCAGGTAGTCGCCGAGCGGCTCGCCCGGCCGGAAGGAGAAGGCGCCCCGCTCGTAGCGCTGGATCGAATTCGGCAGCGCGAAGCTGGTGGTTTCCAGGTGGCATTGCATGCACACGTCCAACTGGCGCTCGGCGCTCAGCCTGGCGGGATTCAGGATGGCGGCGCGCACACTGTCCGGCGCGCGGCGCTGCTCGACGGCCTCGATGTGCGCGCGCCCGGGACCGTGGCAACGCTGGCAGTCGATGCCTTCCGGGAGCTTGTCCGGGTACAACGGGTCGGCGCCCGCGCCATCGCGGCCGGAGGGAATCTCCGGATAGCTGTTGTGGCAGAACATGCAGTCGTAGGTGATCTTGCGGCGGAAGTCGAGATGATCGGCCCGGTCGTAGCCCGGGCTCATGGCCCAGTAGCCGCCCTTGTCCGGATACCAGGTGAGGGGCATCTGCACCAGGCGGTTCTGCGGCGTGCGATGGAGATAACTGCGCGCGTGGTTGCCGGAGCCCATCACGTAGTGAATCTCCTGCTCGACCACGCTGGTTTCCGCGCCTCCGAAGCCGGTCTGGCTGCGGCGGAGGAAGTAGCGGTCGCCGCGGCGGATCATCTGGTAATGGCGGCCTGACGCCGGGTGGGTAAAGCGCGCGCCGCGCTCGAAGTTCTCCACCATGTTGGCGGGCACGGCGCGAAAGAAAGAGCGCCCCATGCCGGTCTCGCGGAAGGTCTTCCAGTGGGCGGGGTGGCAGCCGGCGCACTGCCGGCCGTCGACGTACGGGGATCCGGCGCGAGGCGCGGGCGCCCGTCGCGCGCAGGCCGTGGCGAGGAGCGCCAGGATGATTCCGCCGCCGAATGTGGGGATTCGCCTCAGCACCGTTGCACGACAATGTTACTACGAAGGCTGAGCGCGATTGACGAGCGGCTGGCGATCGAGCGAGAATAGAAGGAGATCACCCTGCTGGGAGGTCGTCTAACGGTAAGACTGCAGACTCTGGATCTGCGTATCGGGGTTCGAATCCCTGCCTCCCAGCCATTTCAATTCAATTCACGGTTCCGTGTGACGCCGGCGGCGAGCGCGTTGAGCAGAGACGCCACTGAAGTCGCCAAGAGTTCGTAGCCCCGCGCAAACTCCGAGGCGTCGGGCCATGTGGCGCTGAATTCACTCAGAAATCTGCTGAAGGTCGGCCTGATTCCAAAGGCTCACATTTGCAGCGGATTTGCAGCGGCGAGGTCGCTCGGAATCGTTTTTCTGAACCGTGCCTGTTCGAAGGTGATCTTTGGGCGCGCCCGAAAGGCCGCCGCACGGAGATGTGCGTGAACCAGGGGTGTGGGTCTTACTCTCCCGCCTTCGTGAGGATGGAGGCTTCCAACGCGGGGGCGATGAAGAATCGGGCCTTGCTTCTCAGAGCATCAATTTCTGGTTTGACGGCCTTGATCAGTCCTTTCTTCTTTGCCCGGAGAAGCACGCCCAGAACGCCGGTCAAGGGCAAGCCCAACTGACGAGCCTGGGTCCGCCCTTCTCTTTCATCGATCAGTAGGTGGTTCGCCTTCATCTCAAAAGCCAAGGCGATGGCCTCGGCTTCTCCAGGATGAGGCTCGACCATAAGGAGGCTGAGGAGCGCTGTATCCGAGGCAGCACGCGACTTCAACCATCCCTGGCGTCTTGCGTCGTCGACGGCCTTCCGAACCGCAGCGCCGGGAACGTTCTGCAACTCCGTTTCTACGGCTTTCGGAATCCAGATCTCGCGGAATTGATCAAGAAGAAGATTCAGCCGGCCGATCCATGCCAAGTTGGAAATCGGTGAGGTGTTACTCACCGCCGGCATAAGTGAGATCTTCGGCTAGTTCCTCTTTTCCGTAGTGGCGGGCGATGTCCCGTTGAGTCAGAATGTCGGCGAAGAGGAAGCGCCTGGTCCCGGCGAGTTCTGACGCTTTGCCGACGGACAACAGGCCGCGCGCGTAAAGCGCGACCGTCAATTCCTGTCGCAGGCGCTGCTCGGCCTCACCTTCTGGGATACGAAGGCTGCGCGCAACGGAATCCGGGATGTGTAGCGTGATGCTCATCTCGACTGCTACCGAATGATAGCAAATCCGAGCTTCGTGGGCGCTACCCCAGACAACGCATCCCTGGCGCTCGACTTGCTCCACTTGCTTGACGCGCTCCGCGGGCAAGGCGGCGGCTGCCGTGCGCCCTGGGCCCGGCGCTGGCACTATCCGTCTCTCGACCCGGATACATGCAGGCGCCTGATCGTCGAGTTCCTCGGGGGTGACGCACTGGCGCCGGAGGCGGCCGGTAACTAAGGCGAATCAGGGCGTAGGCCCAGGTGTCTCCTGGGAATCCCGTTCGAGCCAGTCAGGCTATAATGGAAGTATGAACCCTCGGCCCAGCACATCACGACCGGGGTTGTTCGGCGCCGATTAACCCTCCCTTCCGCGGCTGCCGGTTTTTCCCAAGAGTAAAGCAGTTGGAGGATTGCGTATGCATACATGGGTTGACGAGGTCCGCGCGGATCTCCCCTTTATTCAGGGGCCTCTGCCCGGACCCAAGGCTGCGCGAATCATCGAGCGGGATTCGCGGTTCATCTCTCCGTCCTACACCCGGAGTTACCCGCTGGTGGCGCACAAAGGGGAAGGCGCCATCGTCGAGGACGTGGACGGGAATCGTTTCCTGGATTTCAACGCCGGAATCGCGGTGGTGGCCACCGGCCACTGCCACCCCAAAGTGGTCGCGGCGATCCAGCGGCAGGCCGCGCAGTTGATCCACATGTCGGGTACGGATTTCTATTACCAGAACATGGTGGATCTGGCCGAGAAGCTGGCCCGCCTGGCGCCCGGCGGCGTCGACCGGCGGGTGTATTTCGGCAACTCCGGCACGGAGGCGGTGGAGGCGGCCATCAAACTGGCCCGCTATCACACCGGGCGCGACAAGTTCATCGCTTTCACCGGGGCTTTCCACGGGCGGACGATGGGGGCCCTGTCGTTCACCGCAAGCAGAGCGGTGCAGCGCCGCGGCTTCGGCCCGCTGGTGCCCGGCGTGCACCACATCCCGTATGCCTACTGTTACCGCTGCGCCTACGGCAAGCAGCCCGAGACCTGCGCGGTGGAGTGCGCCAAGGTGATCGAAGAGCAACTGGTGAAGACGATCCTGCCCGCCGGGGAAGTGGCGGCGATCGTGCTCGAAGCGGTCCAGGGCGAGGGCGGCTACGTGGTGCCTCCCCAGAAGTTCTTCGACGAGCTGCGGCGCATCGCCGCCAAGTTCGGCATGCTGCTGGTGGTGGACGAAGTGCAGTCCGGAATGGGCCGCACCGGCCGGATGTGGGCGGCCGACCACTTCGACCTCGTCCCGGATATCTTTGCCGTGGCCAAAGGCATTGCCAGCGGGATGCCGCTGGGGGCCACCGTGGCGCGCGCCGAGATCATGCGCTGGCCTCCGGGAGCGCACGCCTCGACCTTCGGCGGCAATCCGGTGTCGGTGGCGGCAGCGCTGGCCACTGTGGAGCTGCTCGAGCAAGAGCTGATCGATAATGCCGCGCGCATGGGCGGCTACATGATGGCGCGGCTGCGCGAGTGGCCGAGGCGGTTCCCGGCGGTCGGCGACGTGCGCGGGCTGGGACTGATGATCGGGATCGAGCTGGTGCGGGATCAAGCCACGCGCGAGCGCAATCCGGAACTGCGGGATCGCGTGGTCCGGCAAGCCTTCGAGCGCGGATTGCTGATTCTGGGGGCGGGGCCGAACACGCTCCGGCTTTCCCCGCCGCTGAACATCACGCGGGACCAGGCCGATCACGCCCTGGAGGTTCTCGAAGACTGCCTGAAGTAGGCCCTACTTGATCTCCAGGATCTCTTTCTCTTTGCCCTTGGCGGCTTGATCCAGCTTCTGCATGTAGCTGTCGGTCATCTTCTGGATCTCGTCGTGGGCGCGGCGATCGTCGTCCTCGGTGATCTTCTTGTCCTTGAGCAGCTTCTTGACCGCCTCGTTGCCGTCGCGGCGAATGTTGCGGACGGCCACCCGATGGTTCTCGGCCACGTTGTGCAGGTGCTTGACCAGCTCCTTGCGCCGCTCCTCTGTCAGCGGGGGGATCGGCAGGCGGATAATCTTGCCGTCGTTGGCCGGATTCAGCCCCAGGTTCGAGGCCCGGATGGATTTCTCGATCGGCCCGATCTGCGAGACGTCCCAGGGCGTGATGGTGATCAGCGAGGGCTCCGGCACGTGCAGGTTGCCCATCTGGTTGAGCGGCGTGGGCGTGCCGTAGTAATCCACGCGGATATGGTCCAGAATGCTCACCGAGGCCCGCCCGGTGCGGATGGCGGCCATGTCATGCTGCAGATCGCTGACGGCCTTCTCCATCCGGGTCTTGCAGCTCGCTTCCACTTCCTTCACGCTGTTGAACGCGGGTCCGCTTGAGGGGGTGTGATGTTCCTGTTTCATCGCTCGCTCTCCGAAAGACGTCCTTCAGTGAATGATGGTTCCGACCGCTTCGCCCATCGACATTCGCATTATATTGCCTGGCGTGTTCAAATTGAAGACCCGGATCGGCAACTGGTTGTCCCGGCACATGGCCACCGCCGAGGCGTCCATCACTTTGAGATTCTTGGCCAGCACCTCCTGATAGCCGACCTCGTGGAACATCACCGCGTCCGGGTGCCGCAGCGGGTCCTTGTCGTAGACCCCGTCCACGCGCGTGGCTTTGGCGATCACCTCGGCCCGGATCTCCAGGGCGCGCAGCGTGGCTCCCGTGTCGGTGGAAAAATAGGGATTGGAGGTGCCGGCGGCGAAAATGACGACGCGGCCCTTCTCCAGGTGCCGGATGGCGCGGCGGCGGATGTAGGGCTCGGCCACCTGGTGCATCTGGATGGCGCTCATCACCCGCGTGTAGACGCCAAGGCGCTCGAGCGCGTCCTGCAGCGCCAGGGAGTTGATGACGGTGGCCAGCATGCCCATGTGGTCGGCGGTGACGCGATCCATCTGTTGAGCCGCGGCCGCCACCCCGCGGAAGAAATTGCCGCCGCCCACTACCACGCCGAGCTGCACGCCGGCGCGAGGCACTTCGGCGACCTCGGCCGCCAGGCTCTTGACCCGCTCCGGGTCGATGCCGAAGGGCTGCTGCCCGGCCATCACTTCGCCGCTGAGCTTGAGCAGGATGCGTTTGTACGGGTCCATGGGCGAACCGGGCGGTCCCTATTCGGCCGCGGTATCGCCGACCTTGAAGCGGATG
>JACOSH010000139.1 GCA_016178945.1 Acidobacteriota bacterium | reverse complement strand
GTCGGCGACTTCGGCCGGCCCGCCAGAATATCGCGCCGCGGCAGTCCGAAGGTCACCAGAAAGTAGTCCGGCCCGTCTGGCACATATAAGTCCTTGGCCGAGGTTCCCGCCGGATACCCGCGAAACCCGTGAGCCACGCCGGTCACCTGGCCGATCGCGTCCAGCAGCACCTCCGCCGTCAACTTGCGCGGCTCATAGCGGGCGAACAGCAGCCGCTCCAGCGTCCCGGGTTCTCGCGAGGCATCGCGCGACGAAAGCTGGTAGACCCGCGAATTGAGGATCGCCCGGTGCAGCGCCTTCAGCTTGAATCCGCTCTCCACAAAATGGCGCGCCAGGCGATCCAGCAGGGCACGGTTGGTGGGCATGTTGGTCGAGCGGAAGTCGTCGAACGGCTCGACGATCCCGGTCTGGAAGTATTCGTTCCAAATGCGATTCACCGTGGCGCGAGAGAAGTAGGGATTGGCGGGGCTGGTGATCCACTCCGCCAGCGCGGCGCGGCGATCCACGCCATCCGGGATGGCCGGCGTCTCGGCCCCGAGGAATTTCGCCTTCACCGGCTGCTTGCTCACCGGATGCATCAGCTCCCCGCCGGAGTCCAGATACCAGGTCCGCCGGTACTCGCCGTAGCCGTGTTTCACGCGCAGCCGCGCGAAAAACGCCGACAAACCGAGGAAATCGTCCTGCGTGAAGTTTTCGAGCGGATGGTTGTGGCATTCGGCGCACTCCAGCCGGACGCCCAGGAACAGCCGGCTCACCGTCGGGGTGACCTTGTTCACCTCGAATTTCTTGAGCATGAAGTCGGTGGCCGGATGCCAGAAGTTGGCCGCCGGATTCAGCATGGTGTCGCCCATTGAGGTCAGCAGCTCGCGCACGACCTCCTGGTAAGGCCGGTCCGCCGCCACCCACTCGTGAATCCAGTCCTTGAACACCCCCATGGAGCGGCCCTGCATGTGCAACTGGCAATTGCGCAGCCAGTCCTCGAACTTGACCGTCCAGTGCGAGGCGTATTCCGGGCGCTCCAGCAGCGCATCGATCAGCCGGGCGCGCTTGCCGGGACGCGGATCGTCCAGGAAAGCGCGCGCCTCGTCCGGAGACGGCAGCACACCAATGGCATCCAGGTACACGCGGCGAACGAACTCCCGGTCGGTGGTGAGCGGCCAGGGCGCGATGGACATCTCCCGGAGTTTGGCGAAGACCAGCTCGTCGATGAAGTTGTTGCCGTTCGCCGGCGGCGCGCTCGGATCGGGCGCCGCCGTGACCACCGCAATCTGTGCGGTCGCCACCTGGCCCATGGCCCGCGCCATCACGGTGGTCAGGCCGCGGGATACCGGCGTCACCACCCCCTGGCCGGTCACGCGGGCCACGGCGTCATCCGCCGCCAGGTACCGCACCTGCCGGGTCATGTCGCTGGCCGAGCCGTCCGACAGGATCCCGGCCACACGTAACTGCAGCGTCGCCCCTCCGGCTCGCAGTGCCTTTTCCCCGGGCTCGATCTCCAGCCGGGCCAGACGCGGGCCGCCGCCGCTCAAGGGGGCGCCCTGGCGCAGCCAGTCCAGCAGGACTTGATACTCCTCCGAATCGGGCGCCAGCACTCGCCCGCCGCCGTGGGGCGCCGCGAAACTGGGCTTGGCCAGCAGCAGGCTCTGCTCGGGCTTGTCCAGGTTCACCCGAGGGGTGATCGCGCGATAGTCGGCCTCGACGTCGGATCCGAATAGGGACAGCTTGAAGCCGTTCTGCCCGGCCGGAGAGCCGTGACAGCCCGAGCCGTTGCAGCCCTTGATGGTCAGGATGGAAATGACGTCGGGAGAGAAGCGGACGCTGGCCGCGGGACACACAGCGGCGGCGCAAACCACCAGCCAGACGGCCGGCACCGGCTGGTTCGACACCGTTAGCCTCCCGCGGGCGGGTCCCCGCCCGTCGCCTGCTTGCGCTGCTCCCAGTACTTCTTCATCCGCTCGCTCGCGGCCCCGCGCGCCGCGGCGTTCCACACCCGCCCTCCAGGGGATTTTCCCTCCTGGCGCCGCTCCAGGGCCGCGATCATCCGGTCCAGTCTCTTTTTCTCCCCGCGCAACTCGCGCAGTGCCTTTTCAATGTCCATATTCCCTAACGGGTCAGGAACGGCCACCGCCCTATCCAGTGATACCCGAACCTGACGATGGCGAAGTATACCATTCCCGCTATGACCAGCGCTACCGCGCCGCCGATCAGCAGGACCTTGCGCCAGGGGAATTTCCTGCCCTCCCGGCTCAATACCAGCAGCCAGCTAGCGAAAATGCCGACGTAAAAGAGCAGGCACATCGGCACGGCGAACAGCATCATGTTGAAGACATCCGGCGTGGGCGTCACCACGGCGGCGATGATGGTGATGATCAGGATGGCATAGCGGCTGTTGCGGATCAGGAAACCGGGCGTCACCATGCGGAGCAACGTCAGGAAGAAAATCAGGACCGGCATCTCGAAGACCAGGCTGACCCCCAGCATCACGTTGACGAACAGGTCGAAGTAGGACGAGATGGTGACGAAGGGCGTCACTTTCACGTCCCGTCCGATGCCTAACAGGAAGGTCAGCCCGAAGCGGAAGGCGACGAAGTAGGCGAAGGCGCCGCCGGAGAGGAACAAGCCGGCCGAGAAGAGAACGAAGGGCGCCGCCCAACGCCGCTCCCGCTTGTAGAGCCCGGGCGCCACGAAGCCCCAAATCTGATACAGGATCCAGGGAGAACCGAGGAAAACGGCGCAGAGAATGGGCAGCTTGATCCAGATGACGTTGAACTGCTCCATGGGCTCGATGGCCACCAGGTTCGTATTCGCAATCCCGATCTTCTTCAGCGCCTCCTCGGCGGGCGCCTGCACGATCAGCCACAGCCTCTCGGCGTAGGTGAGGCTGAGCACGAAAGCGATACCCACGCCCATCAGCATCCGGATCAGCCTGGTCCGCAGCTCCTCCAGGTGCTCGAGGAACGACATACGCAGCATGCCGTCCTCCTCCTGGTCCCCCTCGTCGGCAGGTGGTGGAGGCGGAGGCGGCGGGCTGCCGCCGCCCGTTGCGGGCGCGGCTATCGCAGCCACCGGAGCAGGCGTGGAATCCGGATAGGCGTAAGGATCCTCGTTGGCCGGGGAAGCATCCGTCGTCTGAGAGTAAGAGACTTGAGACGGCGAGGCGCCGCCTTCAGGAGCTTCCGCTCCCTTGTTTTCTTCCGAAGATCCCATTCTATGGCTTAACTGGAAACAGCCTTCGTCTCGGCAGCGGGCGGCGGAACAGGGGCCGCGTCCGGAGCCGCGCCGGCGGCAACTACTTCACCTTGCGCAACGGCGCCTTCCGGCGCCTCTATGGCTGTAGTTGATGCTGTTGGCGACTTCCTTGATCGGTTCAGTCTCCCGCTCCAGACTCTGCATCTCTCGATCGAACGTGGACTTCAGTTCGCTCGATGCGCGGCGGAATTCGGTCATCGCTTTCCCGATCGTCCTGCCCAGCTCCGGCAACTTCTTGGGGCCGAAGATAAGCAGAGCGAGCAGGAAGATGAAGACCGTCTCCTGCCAACCCAGCGGACCCATGGAATTAACCTCCAGGTGAAATTACAACTTCACTGTAGCACGGCAAGGACGTTCTTGGCGATCTTGGTCTCCTTGCGAGATAGCTACGGCGTCTGCTCCAACACGCACACGTCCCGCAGATTCCGGTACTTCTCCGCGTAGTCCAGCCCGTAGCCCACCACGAATTCGTCCGGAATCTGGAAGCCCACGTAGGCCACATCCACCGGGCGCAGCCGCCGGTCCGGCTTGTCCAACAGTGCGGCGATCCGCACCGAGCGCGGCCTGCGCTGTTGCAGCAGATGGGTCAGGTAGTTCAACGTCACGCCGCTGTCGACAATGTCCTCCACAATCAGCACGTCGGCTCCCTCCACGGAGGTATCCAGGTCCTTGGTCACCTTGACTTCGCCGGAAGTGGTCTTGCCCCGCCCGTAGCTGGAGATCCCCATAAATTCGATGGTGGCGTCGCGCTGGATGGCGCGCGCCAGATCGGATAGAAAGATGCACGCGCCTTTCAGAATGCAGACCAGGTGAAGGGTTCCGTCCGGATAGTCCCGGTCGATCTGCGCGCCCATCTCGCGGATGCGGGCTTGGATCTTCTCTTCGGGAATCAGGACGCGGAGAGCCATAGGGCCTTGTCACTTACTCTACGATCGCCTGCGTCGCCAGGACCTGAAAGTCCTGCCGGATGTTGAGATGGCCGTAGGGGCGGATGCCGGTCATGAAGATCCCGATCATCTGCTCCTTGGGATCGATCCAGAAGTAAGTGCCGAAGGCGCCGCCCCAGCCGTAGCTTCCCGGCGAAGCCAATATGGCGGCTTCTCCCAGGTCGGTGAGCACGCGAAATCCTAGCCCGAAGCGGTGCCCGGCCAGGCTCTTCCACAGCGGCAGCGATCCGATGTGGTTGGCGGTCATGAGCTGGATGCTCTTGGGGCTGAGCAGCCGCGCGCCGTCAAGCTGCCCGCCGTTGAGCAACGCCTGGCAGAAGCGCAGATAGTCGGGCGCGGTTGACACCAGCCCGCCCGCTCCGGAAAAGTAGCGCCGGGCGCCGGTGTTCCGACCCGCCAGCCCCAGGCGCAATCCCGAGCCTTGCGCGGGCGCGTAGGTGGAGGCGAAGCGCGACTCTTTCGACTGCGGCGGGTAGAAATGCGTGTCCTTCATGCCGAGCGGCTGGAAGATTCGCTGCTCGAAGAACTGCTCCAGCGTCTGCCCGGAGATCACCTCCACCAGGTAGCCCAACACGTCGGTGGACGGTCCGTAAGACCACGCCGTACCCGGCTGGAAATTGAGCGGCAGCTTGGCCAGGCGCTTCATCGCGTCGCCGATCGAGTCCTCGGGCTTGCGCTCCTGGGCCAGCTTCTTGTACAGCTCGATGGTGGGCCCGTTATAGTTGTTGGCCAGACCGGCCGTGTGGCTGAGGAGGTCCCGGATGGTGATTTCGCGCTCGGCGGGCACGGTCCGGAAAGCGGCCTCGGTCAGCTCGTGCGGCTGGGAAACGACGGCCACGCGAGGGTTCTTGAATTCGGGGATGAACTTGGAAACCGGGTCGAGAAGCTGGAAGCGGCCTTCCTCATACAGCATCATCACCGCGACCGAGGTGATGGGCTTGGTCATCGAGGCGATGCGGAACAGCGTGTCCGGCTCAACGGGCCGCTTGCTTTCCAGGTCGATGACCCCGTGGGTCTCCAGGTGCGCGATCCGCCCGCGGCGCGCCACCAGGGTGACGGCGCCGGCGACTTCATTGCGATCCAGGTACCGCTGAATGGCCGGCCGGATCCGCGCCAGGCGTTGGGAGGACAGGCCGACCTCTTCCGGCTTGCCGGCCGGAAGCGACCCGGCCCACGCCCAAGCCGCCAGGAGCAGGGTGGAGAAAAGGGGACGCGCGCACATTGGCACATCCTACCACGCGACTACCCCCTTGCACCGCCCTTCAGCTAGAGTTACACTCATCGACCAAGGGGGTGGATCGTGCTCTCTACGCGATTACTGCATCGCATTGAGGATCACGCCGACGAACTGGCAACCCGCATCACCCGCCGTCTGCGTGAGGAACCCAATCTGGTCGCTTATCATTCGCTGTCGGACAGCAACCTCTACGACCGGATTTTCGACGTATGCAAGCATCTGGGCGAATGGCTCGCCGACAAGCCGGAGGAGAAGATCCGGGTGCACTATGAGGAGCTGGGCCGGCAACGGCGTCAGGAAGCTATTCCGCTGCATGAGGTGGTCCTGGCGCTGCTGCTCACCAAAGAGGAGATCCTGAACTTCGCCCGCTCGGCGGAATTGTCCGAAACGGTGCTGGAACTGTACGGCAAGGAGGAACTGGAGCTCCAGGTGTCGCGCTTCTTCGACCGCTCGATCTACTACCTCGTTCGCGGCTATGAAGAGGCTCTGCGCCTGGCGCTGCGCGCCGCGGCGCCGCTGCGGGGCCGCCCGATGTACCAGGCGGCCCGGTTCTGAGGGCTGGCCGAAGGGCGCCGCGCCGTACGGTACCATAGGAAGATCACCGTCTTCTTATGGCCCTGCGGTTTTTCAATACCCTGACCCAGCGGGTGGAGGAGTTTTCTCCCGTCCGGGATAACACCGTCCGGATGTACACCTGCGGGCCGACCGTCTATAGCTACGCCCACATCGGTAATTTTCGCGCCTTCACCTTCTACGATCTGCTGCGCCGCTGGCTGCGGGCGCGCGGCTTCACCCTCGAGCACGTCATGAATATCACCGACGTGGAGGACAAGATTATCCGCGGCGCCATGGCCGAAGGCAAGACCCTGGACCAATATACGGCCGGATACACCCAGGCCTTCCTGGACGACTGCGCCGTTCTGCGCCTGGAGCCGCCCGAGCGCCTGGTGCGGGCCACCGAGCACATCCAGGAGATGGCGCGCTCCATTCGCGAGCTGGGCGAGAAGGGGTACACCTATCGGAGCGAGGGTTCCGTCTACTACCGGATTGCCCGCTTCCCGGAGTATGGCAAGCTCTCCCACAAGAATTTCAGCGGCATCCTGGCGGGCGCTCGCGTCGACGTCGACGAGTACGACAAGGACGATGCTCGCGACTTCGTCCTCTGGAAAGCGCCCAAGAACGGCGAACCGTTCTGGGAAACGGAAATCGGTCCGGGCCGCCCTGGCTGGCACATCGAATGCTCCGTCATGGCCATCCAGTATCTGGGCCAGACACTGGATATCCACGCCGGCGGCATCGACTTGACCTTCCCCCACCACGAGAACGAGATCGCTCAGGCCGAAGCCCTCACCGGCCAGCCTTTTGCGCGCTTCTGGCTGCACACCGAATTCCTCCTGGTGGAAGGCCAGAAGATGTCCAAATCGCTGGGCAACTTCCACACCTTGCGCGACATCCTGGGCCGTGGCTACCAGCCGGAGGCGGTGCGCTACCTGCTGGCCTCGGTGCCGTACCGCAAACAGCTCAACTTCACCTTTGATGGCCTGAAATCGGCGGCGGCGGCCATCGAGCGCCTGCGCAGTTTCAAGCTGCGGCTGGAGACGGCCAGAATGCCCGCGCCGGGCGATCCTTCCATGGCCGCCCGCGCCCGGCAGGCCCTGGCCGTTTTCGAATCCGCCCTGGACGACGATCTCAACACCGCCGAGGCCCTGGCCGCGGTCTTCGAGTTCGTACGCGAGGCCAATACGCGCATGGATGCAGGAGAGTTCCCCTCCAGCGCCGTCCCGCCCTCTCTGGCGTTGCTGGACCGGTTCGACTCGGTCTTCGACGTGCTGCGCCCGGCCCTGAGCCAGGGGGCGATCGGCGACGCCGAGATTCAGGCGCTGGTGGCCGAGCGGGCCCAGGCCAAAAAGGCGCGCGACTTTGCCCGCGCCGACCAGATCCGCCAGCAGTTGCTCGACCAGGGTGTCGTGCTCGAAGACACCAAGGACGGCGCCCGCTGGAAACGGAAGTGACCTCCATGAAGATCCACACTCAAGCGGTTCACGCCGGCGACCGCGGGAAGGCCCCGCAAGGGATTCCCTCGACCACCCCCATCTATAACGCCTCGACCTACATCTACGACAACCTGGAGGACCTCGATAAGGTCTTCGGCCAGGAACTGGCCGGGTACAGCTACTCGCGCTACGACAACCCGACGAATGTGGCGCTGGAGCGGCAGGTGGCCGCGTTGGAAGCCGGGGCTGCGGCGCTGGCCTGCTCCTCGGGGATGGCGGCACTGCACCTGGCCCTGCTGGCCGCCCTCACGGACCGCCCCAAGACCATCGTGGCCGCCAACGCGCTCTACGGCGCCACCATCAAGCTGCTCATGAACGTGCTCGAGCCGCTGGGCGTCGCCGTGCATTTTGTGGATATCTGCGATCTCGACGCCGTCTCCCAGGCCGTCGCCGAGCACAAGCCGGGCTGTATCCTGATGGAGACCGTCTCGAACCCGCTGCTGCGGGTGGGCGCAATCGACCGGCTGGCCCAGATCGCCCGGGACGCCGGCGCCGTCCTGGTTGTCGAC
>JACOSH010000138.1 GCA_016178945.1 Acidobacteriota bacterium | reverse complement strand
GGAAGTTGGCGCCGCCGAAGTAGCCGTCCCGAGTGCGGCGCAGGGTCACGTTCTTCAGGCCCAGCTCGAGACTGGCGATCTCGCCGGTGTTGCGGTCGGCTACCAGCCAATTGTTGGCGTAGCCGCCGTTGTTGCCTTCCGTCATCCAGCGCGCGAAATCGTCGATCGACGAGGAGTGCTGCAGCGCCTTGCGGGCCCGTACGAATTCGGCGATGCCGTTGGGGTCCCATCCTAGGAAGCGGCTGATTGTAGTCTCGGTGACCATGATGCCGGCGGCGTTGATGCCGAAATCGTCGGCGCTGTGGATTAAACCGGGGAAGCCATCCATGATGAAACGGTGGCCGCTCGATGGGACCACGTCGAAGACGATGTTCCAGCGCTCGCCGTCCAGATATCCGGTCCAGGCGTTGTGCCCCATCACCACCCGCCCGTCCCGCGTGTAACTGCCGGTGGCGACAAAGGCGCTGCAATGCTCCGGAGCGGTGAGCTTGGTGCCGTCGGCGCGGGTTGTCGCGGCCACGCCGCTCTGCTTGTCGCGCCAGGTGACGTAGTAGGGCCACTCCAGCCAGGCATTGGTGGCGACGATATCCCACACGTCCAGCTTCACGCCGCGCGCGCGAACGCCCTCGGCGATGCCCTCCAGCTCCTGCCGGTACTGCGGCTCGATATGCGGCCAGAGCCCCTGCTGGGCCGCCTCGCGGAAGAACGGCCAATCCTTCTTGGTGTCGTGCGCCAGCTCCAGCTCGATCACCTTCTGGGCCTCGCGGATCTCCGGGGCCAGCAGATAGCCGTGCTGGTATCCGATCTCGGCGGGCGCGCCCTCCAGGTGGACGAAAATCCAGCCGCCCTGTTCGGCGTGGCGGACCGCCTTCTTCAATCGCGGATCGAGCTGTGGCTCCCGCGACACCAACCCCACCGCCGCCGCAAACAACATCCCCAGTGACAAGATCGCCGAGCCGCGCACGCACACCTCCAGTGCCCTATTATAGAGGGACCGTGAGGAGCACGTTGCACACCCCGCGCTGGGTGCTCCGCCCGCTCCGTGTGTCGGATGCCTCCTGGATGGCGGCGCTGCT
Source organism: Acidobacteriota bacterium (assembly GCA_016178945.1). Classification (GTDB taxonomy): domain Bacteria; phylum Acidobacteriota; class Terriglobia; order Bryobacterales; family Bryobacteraceae; genus JACOSH01. Next base: position 1,837 of record JACOSH010000138.1, on the reverse strand, counting down.
GGTGGATCCGGATGTCATGCGGCACATCCCGACCCACATCACCACGCGCGATCAAGCGCTGTGGGAGGCGGAAGCCCGCATATCGATCGACCGGCGTTCGCCGCGCCTCGGGTTGTGGGCGATCGAGGACCGGGCCGGGGAGCAGGTCCACGGCTGGGTGGCGCTGAAGACGCTGAACCCGCCGGATGAGGTTGAAATCGGATACCGGCTGAGGCGGCAGTCCTGGGGCCGGGGAATCGCCACCGAGTCGGCCGCGCGGCTGCTGATCTACGGATTCGAGGACCTGGGGCTGGGCCGCATCGTGGCGGTCACGCTGCCGGAGAATGCCGCTTCCCAGCGGGTACTGCAAAAGCTCGGCCTGAGTTTCGAGAAGCGCTACCTGAGGGATGGCTGCGAGTGGTGCTATTTCTCCCTCTCGCGCGAGGTTTAGGAGGAACAGCTTGAGGCGCGCGCCGGCTCCGGTGCCCTATGATAGTGGATGCGACGTGTCCACTGCCAAACTGACCGCCCACGTAAAAGCCGCCGGTTGAGCATCCAAATTGAGTCCAAAGGTTTTGGACCAGGTGCTCGCCCGCGTTCCGCGCTGGGCCAACGAAAACGTGCTGGTGGGTTTCGACACCAATGACGACGCCGGAGTTTACCGGTTGACGCCGGATCTGGCGCTGGTGCAGACGGTCGACTTCTTCACCCCCATCGTCGACGATCCCTACACCTTCGGGGCGATCGCCGCGGCCAACTCGCTGAGCGACGTCTACGCCATGGGCGGCCGCCCGATTTCCGCGCTGTCGATCGTCGCCTATCCCGGCAAGGGCGATCTCGACGATCTGACCGAGATTCTGCGGGGCGGCGCCGAGAAGATGCGGGAAGCGGGCTGCGCCATCCTGGGCGGCCACAGCATCACCGACGACGAGATCAAGTTCGGCTACGCGGTCACGGGCACGATTCACCCCAGCCGGGTAAGGGCCAACGCCACGGCCCAAGCCGGTGACGCGCTGGTCTTCACCAAGCGACTCGGAACCGGCGTCATCGCAACGGCGCTGAAGCGCGGCCTGGCCTCGCCCGAGCACGTGGCCGCGGCCGTCGATTCCATGCTGGCGCTAAACCGCCGCGCCGCGGAGGTCCTCGATGGACTGGACGTGCACGGCCTGACCGACATCACCGGATTCGGGCTGATCGGCCATGCCCGCGAAATGGCGGCGGCGAGCGGCGTCACGCTGGAAATCGACTCGCGCCTGGTGCGCTTCCTGCCGGGCGCGGTCGAGTACGCCCGCCAGGGCGCGCTGGCCGGCGGGCTCAAGAACAACCGCGAGTTCTCCTCGGGCTGCGTGGCGCGCGACGGCGCCGTGTCCGGCGAGATCGAGAGCCTGCTCTACGATCCGCAGACTTCGGGCGGCCTGCTCGTCTCGCTGCCCGGCGCCGATGCGGCGCGCCTGGAGACGGCCCTGGAGGGCGCCTATCGCATCGGGCGCGTGCTGCCCCAAGGGGACTCCCTGATTCGCTTGCTATGAACCCACTCATCGTCGCCCTGGACGTGGACTCCGCCGCGGAGGCCCGCTCGTTGGTCGCGCGTCTCGGCCCGCACGCGCAGTGCTACAAGGTCGGGATGGAGCTGTATGCCGCCGCGGGCATGGATATCGTGCGCGAGCTGCTCGAGGAGGGCAAGGATGTCTTCCTCGACATGAAGTTCTACGACATTGGCGAGACGGTAAAGCGCGCGGTCGCGCAAGTGGCCCGCACCGGCGTGAAGTTCCTGACCGTGCACGGGTCGGGCGCGGTGATGCGCGCGGCGGTCGAGGGCCGCGGCGATTCCCCGCTACGCCTGCTGGCCGTGACGGTC
>JACOSH010000591.1 GCA_016178945.1 Acidobacteriota bacterium | reverse complement strand
GGCCGCATCCTGGTGGTGGTCCATATCCAGCACGACAACATGATTCGGATCATCAGCGCCAGGCGCGCATCGAGTCACGAACGAAGATTTTATGACGAAGGTTAGCCGCAAGCCGGCAAACGATATGCTTCCCGAGTACGACTTCGCGTCCATGAAGGGGGGAGTTCGCGGCAAGTACACCGCGCAGTACCGCGCCGGGACCAACCTCGTGCTCCTTGACCCGGAGGTGGCCGAGGCCTTTCCCACCGATGCCGCTGTGAATCAAGCGCTGCGTGCGGTCCTGAACATGACGAAGGTGGTCCGGCTGCCTAGCAAGGCGTTGGATCGGACGCCCCAAAAGGCGGCGCGACGGTGAACGCCGAGTCGTTGGACTGACCGGAAGAATTCAGGATGGCGGCGGGCCAGCCACAGTTGAACTCGCCGCCGGGCCGCTCGCGCTCGAGACGCGGCAGGTTGTCCATCCACCGGACGCTCCCACGTCCCTGACTCGTAAGCAACGTGACGTCGCGTTGGCCTCGCCTCAATCCACCCTGGCGGCGCGGGCGTTGGCCGCGAAGGCGTTCCGGGCTTCCAGCAGCGCGATCGCTTCCGCGGACAGGTCGACCTGGTCCTGGGGTGGAGCATCCACCGTCAGAGGGAGGCGCGCGATTCGGGCCGCGGTCTTTTCCAACGACTGCTCGGCGCGGTGCATGCCTTCCAGGGCCAGGTTGAGGATCTCCATATTCCTTCCTTATCGACGAGTACAATCGAGAGATGAGCGATTTTTCGCGCCGCGACCTGGGGCGGGTACTGGGCGGGCTCACGCTGGCCGGGGGGAGGTCGCGCGCGGCCGAGCGGCCCAACTTCCTCTGGCTCAGCACGGAAGACATGAGCCCGAACATGGGCTGCTACGGCGATCCGTACGCCCGTACGCCGAACCTGGACAAGCTGGCGGCCCAGGGGGCGCGCTTCACCCGCGCGTTCACGGTGGCCGGGGTGTGCGCGCCCAGCCGCAGCGGGATCATCACCGGGATGCACCCGACCACGCTGGGGACGCATCACATGCGGTCCAAGGGCGTGCCGCCGCCGTACGTGAAGTGCTTCACCGAGTACCTGCGGGCGGCCGGGTACTACTGCACCAACAACGCCAAGACCGACTACAACTTCGACGCGCCGCTGACGGCCTGGGACGAGTCGGGCCCCAAGGCGCACTGGAGGGGGCGCGAGAAAGGGCAGCCGTTCTTCGCGGTGTTCAATAACCTGGTCACCCACGAGAGCCAGATCCGGGCGGCGCCCGAGCAATACGCGCGGAATACGCGCGAGCTGCGGGCCGAGGACCGGCATGATCCGGCCAAGGCGGTGCTGCCGCCCTACTATCCCGATACGCCCGCGGTGCGGAAGGACTGGGCCACCTACCACGACAACATCACGGCCATGGACCTCCAGATGGCGCGCCTGCTGCGCCAGCTTGAGGAGGATGGCCTGGCGGACAACACCGTGGTGCTCTTCTGGGGCGATCACGGGCGCGGGCTGCCGCGCGCCAAGCGCTGGATCTACGATTCGGGCATCCACATCCCGCTGCTCGCGCGCTGGCCGGGGAGAATCCCCGCCGGCTCGGTCCGGGACGATCTGGTCAGCTCGCTGGACTTCGCGCCGACGCTGCTCGCTCTGGCCGGCGTGGAGATTCCGAAACATTTGCAGGGACAACCGTTCCTGGGAGACCGCGTTCCCGCGCCGCGCAAATACATCTACGCCGCGCGGGACCGCATGGACGAAACCTACGACACCATCCGCTGCGTGCGCGACACCCGCTACAAGTACATCCGCAACTACCAGCCGGGCAGGCCCTACGCGCAGCACATCGCCTATATGGACGAGATGCCCACCATGAAGGAGATGCGGCGTCTCGACGCCGAAGGGAAGCTCACCGGCGCGCAAAGGCTGTTCTTCCAGGACCGGAAGCCCGAGGAGGAGCTGTTCGACGTGGCCGAGGATCCGCACGAGGTGAACAACCTGGCCGGATCGGCCGGGCACGCCGCCGTCCTGGAGCGGCTGCGGCAGGCGCATCTGGAGTGGCGGCGCGAAACCAGGGACTTGGGCCTGCTTCCGGAGCCGGAGCTGCATGAACGCATGCGGCCCGGCGGGAAGTGGATGACGACCGCGACGCCGGCCATTACCCTCCAGGATGGGAAGCTGCGGATCGCGTGCGCGACCGAAGGCTCATCCATTGCCTACACCACGGACGGGGCGCGGTGGAAGCTCTACGCGGGTGAAGTGCCCGTAGCTCCGGGTGCGAAGGTGCGGGCCCGGGCGTGCCGGCTGGGCTATCGGGACAGCGCGGAAACGGGTGCGTAGGTGCGCAGCAGACGCATCGGGGATTCCGGGCGGATGCGAATCGCGTCGAGGCAGACTTGCCCCGCGCGGACCGCTTCGCCGTCGACCTTGCCGTGCCCGTCCAAGACCACGAGCAGGCACCCGGGCGGACACGTCGTCTCGGCGGCCGTCTCGATGAGGTCGGTGACAAAGTAAGGGCAGTGGACCAGGCGGGTCCATCCGTCCTCGAGTGGCGCTCCAGCCGAGGCACCCGGGTGCGGGCCGAGATCGGCCGCGGCGACGCCTTCCTCCAGGTGCAAATCGCGCGGCCGCCCGTAGTCGTAGAGCCGGTAGGTGATGTCGGAGTTCTGCTGGATCTCGCAGAGAGTAATCCCAGCGCCGATGGCGTGCACCGTGCCTGCCGGGGTGAAGTAGGTTTGGCCGGCCTGAACGGGAAACCATTGGAGGAGCTGTTCGATCCGGCCGCTGAGCGCGCTCTCGCGGAGCCGCTCGCGCGTCACCGGCTCGCGGAAGCCCAGCGCGATGCGGGCGCCCGGCTCGGCGCGCAGGATGTGCCACATCTCGGTCTTGCCCACGCCGGCGTCCCCCGCCGGATGCACCTGCACGGAGAGATTCCCGGTCGTGAACAGGAACTTGACCAGGATGGGATGGGGCGGATCGGCGGTGAACCAAACTTCGCCGATCCTGCCGGCCACGCCGGGAAACCAGGGCTCCAGGTTGGCGCTGCCCCAGACCCTTTCTCGAAACGACGGAGGGAGGCGAATCACCTCTACCCTTCGATGAACCTGTGCAGCCGGTCCAGTCCCCGCTCCAGCTCCGCCATCGACGTCGCGTAGGAGATGCGCACGTGCTGGGAGGTCCCGAAGGCCTCGCCGGGGACCACCGCCACATGCGCCTCGCTGAGGAGGCGCTGGGAGAATTCCAGCGTGCTCGCGATCCCGTTCTTCGCCATGGCCTGGCCGATGTTGGGATAGGCGTAGAAGGCGCCCTTGGGCTGGTTGCAGCCCACGCCGGGGATCCGGCGCAGCCGCTCGACCACGAAGTCGCGGCGGCGGCGATACTCGGCCAGCATGACCTGGACCGACTCCTGCGGACCGCGCATCGCTTCCACGGCGGCTTTCTGGGCGATCGAGTTCGGATTGGACGTGGAGTGGCTTTGCAGCTTCAGCATCGCGCCGATAATCGCCGCCGGGGCCAGCGCGAAGCCGATGCGCCAGCCGGTCATGGCGTAGGTCTTGGACATGGTGCCCGCCACCAGCGCCGTCTCCTTGGCGCCGGGAACCGACGCGATGGAGAAAGGCGAGCCCTCATAGAGGAAGTGGCAGTAGCATTCGTCGGTGATCAGATAGACGCCGCGATCCATGCACAAGCGCAGGATCTTCTCAAACTCGC
>JACOSH010000590.1 GCA_016178945.1 Acidobacteriota bacterium | reverse complement strand
TTTTCTCGGAAAGTGGGAACGCCAAGCGGGCCGCCGAGATCATCGAAGCCGTCAAAGGAACTCCCGCGCTGACCATCGGCGAAGGGGAACCGCTCATGAGCGCCGGCGGGATCATCCGCATCCTCCGCGATGGCAAGAAACTTGCGTTTGAGGTCAACATGGATGCCGCTTCCCGGGCCGGGCTCAAGGTGAGCTCGCGCTTGCTCGCATTGGGGAAGATCACCCGGGACTCATTGGCGCAGAAGCGGTGAGGGCGGCGGCAATCCCATGAGGTCCATCCAACGAAAGTTGATCCTGATCGCGATGCTGACCACCTTCACGGCGTTGGTGGCGGCCGGCGTGGCGACCACCGCGGCCCAATGGATGAACTTGCGCGAGCAACTGGTGGAAGACACGGATGCGATCGCGGAGATGATCGCCGGCAACAGCTCCGCCGCCCTCACGTTTCACGACCCCAAGGCCGCCGGTGAGATCCTGGCGGCTCTGAAGGCCCAACCTCATATCGTGGCGGCGCGCATCTACGGCCCGGAAGGCGCGGCCTTTGCCAGCTACGCCCGGAGCGCCGCGGCGCCGGCCGATCTCCCGGGCCGTCTAGCGAAAACCGGCATGGACTTCACGCCGGCCAAGCTGTTTCTGTCGCGGCCCATCCGGCTGTTCGACGAGACCATCGGCGCCATCCTGATTGTTTCGGACCTCGAGGAGATCGATTCCCGCCTGAAAAGGTATTCCCTGCTGCTGATCGCCGTGATCGCCGCGGCCTGTCTGCTGGCGCTGCTGATGTCGTCACGCCTGCAGCGCATCATCTCCGGGCCCATTCTGCGCCTGGCGGCAACGGCGCACCAGATCTCGGTCAATAAGAGCTTCTCGGTCCGGGCGGTGAAGGACACCAACGATGAGACCGGCCTGCTGATCGACGCCTTCAACGAGATGGTGGAGGCGGTCGAGCAGCGGGACACCGAGCTGGTCCGGCATCGGAACAACCTGGAGGCCGAAGTGGAGCGCCGCACCGCCGACCTGGTGCGCCTGAACACCCAGCTTACCTCGGCCAAGGACAAGGCCGAGGAGTCCACCCGACTGAAGAGCGAGTTCCTGGCCAACATGAGCCACGAGATCCGCACGCCCATGAACGGGGTGATCGGCATGACCGATCTGGCCCTGGATACGGAGCTGACCTACGAGCAGCGCGACTACCTGTCCACGGTGAAGAATTCGGCCGAGGGACTGCTGACCGTCATCAACGACATCCTGGATTTCTCCAAGATCGAAGCCGGCAAGCTGGTCCTGAGCCCGGTGGAATTCGACTTGCGGAAGACCGTCTGCGACACGCTTAAGACCCTGGCCGTGGGCGCGCACCGCAAGTCGCTGGAGGTGCTGTGCGACATCGATTCGGGCGTGCCGGACATGATCGTGGGCGACCCGCTGCGGCTGCGGCAGGTGCTGGTGAACCTGGTGGGCAACGCCGTCAAGTTCACCGAATCCGGAGAAGTCCGCACCTCGGTTCGCTCCGAGGCGGCCGCGGAAGGCCAGGTCCGGCTGTGCTTCGCTGTCAGTGACACGGGCATCGGGATTCCCGCCAACAAGCTGCAAACCGTCTTCGAGTCGTTCGAGCAGGTGGATGGATCGGCGACGCGCCGTTACGGCGGGACTGGCCTGGGCCTGGCGATCGCCTCCCGCTTGGTGGAGCTGATGGGCGGGCGCATCCGGGTGGAAAGCGAAGTGGGTCTGGGGAGCCGGTTCTCCTTCGACGCCTGTTTCGGGATCGGGCAATCCAAGCCCGCCGTCGCGACCGCACCCGCGTTGTCCTCGCTCCAGGACCAGCGCGTCCTGGTGGTGGATGACAACTCCACAAACCGCCAGATCCTGGAGCGCATCCTGCGGAAGTGGCGCATGAGGCCGCATACCACGGAGAGCGGGTTGTCGGCGCTGGCCGCCTTCCACGAAGCGTTGCGGGCGGGCGATCCGTTCAAGCTGGTGATTCTGGACGCCCAGATGCCCGAGATGAGCGGGTTCGAAGTGGCCCAGAGGCTCCGGGCGGAAGCCGAGCTGGCCGGCGCCGTGATGATGATGCTGAGCTCGGTCGACCTGCAGAACAGCGCCGGCCGGTGCCGCCAGCTCGGGATTGCCCGCAGCCTGGTCAAGCCGGTGGTGCAGTCCGAGCTGCTGGAAGCCATTTTAGAGGTGCTGGTCCCCGCCTCGGCCGCCGCGAAATCGCCTGCGCCCGTCTCTCCCGGCGCGGACCCCGGCATGCCTCCCCTGCGGGTCCTGGTGGCGGAGGACCATCCCGTGAACCGCAAGCTGATCCTGGAGATCTTGCGGAGAATGGGGCACCAGGTGACCACGGCCACTGACGGCCTTCAGGCCCTGGAGCGCTGGCGCGCGGAGCCCTTCGACGTGGTCCTGATGGACGTCCAGATGCCCAATATGGATGGGTTCGAGGCTACCCGCCAGATCCGAGGAGAGGAGCGCCAGAGCGGCGCGCACATCCCGATGATCGCTCTGACCGCGCACGCCATGCACGGCGACCGCGAAAAATGCCTGGCAGCCGGCCTCGACGACTACCTGGTCAAGCCCGTCCGCCGCGACCAACTGTCCGCGGCCCTGCGCCGCGTGGCCGACGCCATGCGAGTCCCCGAGCTTAGCATCGTTCCGTGAGTGGTCCTTAGCGGGCTCAGCTTCTATCTCACCAGCCCGAGCCGCGCACGCGAACCTTCAGAGCCGCGCACGTGAACCTTCAGAGCCGCGCACGTCAACCTTCAGAGCCGCGCACGTCAGTAAGCGCTGTCTTGCGCCTTACTCCGCCGCGCCTCGATCCGCTCGATCGCGTTGCGCGCCGCTTGCCCCAGGCTGATCGCCGGCATCAAGCCGAATCCCCGGCCCTGCTGGGAAAGCGGCTCGGTCTTGGCCGCCATCTCCCGCAGCCGGGGCAGGTCGGACGCGCCGCCCATCTCGCCGATCACACCCACCGCGATGACCCGGGCCGCCACATCGGGGCCGTCCAGATACTGGCGGGCGACGGGCAGGATGGCCGGGTCCCCGAGCTGCGCCGCGTGCTTCATCGCCGACACACCCGCCATTTGGCCCTTTCCCGCGATGCGGACCAAAGACGGCAGCACGCTCCGATCCTGGTATCCGGCCAGCGCGTCGACCGCGTTCAGAGCCACCAAAGGATGGGGGTCGAACGCGGCCTGGTCGAGCAGCGGGATCAGCTCGGGCCGCCGCATCGCCCCCAGTTCTCTGGCGGCCAGGGCGCGCACGTCCGTGTCGGAGTCCGCCAGGGCGCTCCGGAGCTCTTCGACCGCGCCGGCCTCCCGCAGGTTGCGCCCCGCGCAGGCCCGCAAGGCGCCGCTCGACAGCGCCTGCCGCATGGCGGCGACGGCCGGCGCCGAGCGATTCCCGCGAAGCTCATGGCAGGCATCGCTGCGTTGGGCCGAAGTCAGTTTCTCGCTGAGCATCCGGCTCACCGCATCTTCCGCATCTTGCGCGGAAACCAGACCCGCACACGTCAGCGCCAGCCACCAGCCTCTCATTGCCGGGCCTCCTTCAATGCGGCCTCCGCCAGCGGCGCCTGCCGCGGATCGAGTTTCGTGTACACCGCCAAAGCTTTCTCCAGATGCTTTCGGGCCTCTTCTTTGTTGCCCACGGCCCCGGCGATCATTCCGGCGTGGTAATAGAAGCCCGGCTCGGGAGTGCCCAGGCGCAACGCGCGCTCGGCCGCCTGGGCGGCTTCCGCGTATCTCTTGTTCTTGTAGAGCGCCCAGGCCAGCGCGTCGTAGGTGTAAATGTCCTTCCGGACCTTCAGCTCGGCTTCGGCCAGATCCAGCGCCCGGTCCAGCTTCCGGTCGTGATCCGCGTAGACCATCGCCAGCGCGCGGTTGGCGGTCTGATTGTTCGCCCGCTCCAGCCTGTCGACCATGTCGATCATGTCGCGCTGCCCGCGCGCCTCCTCGCTTCGACCCGCGGCGGAGTACAGATCTTCCAGCGCGGCCGCGTATTCCACCAGCGGAACGGCGGCCTGGGCCCGCTTGAGATGCTCGATGGCGGATGGCGTCTTGCCCTGCGCGGCATGCACCCGGCCCAGGCCGAAATGCGCCGGATGATACCCGGGAAACGCGTTCAGCGCGGCCTGGTAGGCGCGCTCCGCCTCCGCCAGCCGGCCGGTCTTCCAGTACAGATTCCCCAGATCCACCAGGCACCAGGCGACATTCTCCGCGGAGCGGCTGCCCGCGGCAATGGCCTGCTTCATCACGGCGATGGCTCCTTCCGCGTCTCCCGTCACGAAGCGGTAGTAGGAGGCCCGGTTGTAGCTGGCCAGGTCCGGCCGCAGCGACACCATTTTCTGATAGGCTTCGGCCGCCCCGCCGTAATCGCCCAATTCCATGAGCGCGTCGCCCAGCGTGCCCCAGTTCCACGGATCGTCCGGCGCCTGCCGGGTCAACTGCCGGGAATTCTCGGCGACCCGGTCGAAGTTGTGCCGCTCCAGCTCGATCTGGCTGCGCAGCCGCAGCGCCTCATAGTTGCCGCTCTCGGCGGCCAGCACTCCGTCCACCAGCTTGGCGGCGCGATCCAGGTAGGCGGCATCGGTGGTGTCGCGCATTTTCTGGATGAAGGCCGTAGCCAGCAGGTTTTGATAGTGAAGATTCCCCGCCTTGTGCGCGATCAGCGCCTCGTACACGGAGATGCGCTGGTCGGTCTTCATGCGCGCGATCTGATCGGCCATGGCCCGGTCTTCCAGCGCCTCCATCAGCCGGTCGGGCTCGCCGCTCTGGGCGAACAGCGCGCCGGCGGAAAGAATCAAGAGAAGCGTGGTGCTTTTCATACTCTTTGCTCCCTGGAAAAAAATTCCGGGGGCAGGCCCGAAGGCCGGCCCCCGGCAACGGCTTACTGCGTCGGCATCCCTCGTCCGTTGGTGCCCTCCTGGCCGCTGTGGAGAAATCCCGCGTGCGGAGGCGCGTGGAAGGGGAAGCGATTCAGATACGGTACGTCGTTGGAATTGACGCCGTCGCCGAGCTGGTTGTTCGGCGCCCCGCCAAATCCCGGAACCAGCACGCCGGCCGCGGCGCGCAGTCCGATGTCCACCACGTCGTCGCCGATGCGGCGGCCGCCGAAGGGCCATCCGGCGTTATCGCCGCCCAGCGGACCCAGGCGGCTATAGCCCTGCGAGCCGGGCGCGACCGGAGGAATGGTCAGGTCGATGCGCGTGATGTCGGGAACGAACACGCCCATCAGGTCGGCGCGCGGCGCCGGCGGCGTGTTCAACCCGAAGACGCCTTTCAGGATCGCCGAGACGAAAATGGGATCGCTGATGAACGGCGCGAACTGCATGTCGTTCACCGGGTCGTTCCGGTTCCAGCGGTCCTTCAACGGCAGCGGGATCAGCAGCTCGACGGTCAGGGGGTTGCCGACCCGGTCGATCTGCACGTACTCTCCAAAGTGCATTGGGTCGGCCGGGCTGGGCCGAACCGTGACGATCTGGCGCAGCGTGGCCGCCCAGGCGCCGATCTTGGCGTTCGCCGACCGGGGGTCCGACGGAACCGAGCCATCCGCCGTCAGCATGTTGATGGGGGCTTCCACGGCGATGAGACTGATGTTATATCCCGCGAAGCCGTCCTGCGCAGCCGGATAGGCCGCGCCCTGGCCCTGATCGGCCGCACCCGCCAGCACCGGCGCCGGCGCGCGGAAGTTCAGAAAGTCGAACACCGCGGAGCTGTCGAAGTAGAAGGCGTCGTCGCGCGGTCCGGCGAAAACCCGCATCCCATTGGCCAACTCGAATACCGAGGTTCTCCCCAGCTTGTCCTCATAGCTGGGAGTCGCTTTGGGCCCCTGGTTGGGAGGCGCCACGGAAAGCAGATGGCCGTTCTTGTCCCGGTCGTAGGCGACTTGCGTGCCCTTCTTCAGGTCCCGGACCACCAGCGTATACGTCTGATACAGCAGAATCCCCGGACTGTCGATCGAGTCGATGACTCCGAAATACGACACAAACGTGGGATTCTCGCGCAGCGTGGTCTTGAAAACGAAATCGAGCTGGATGTCCGGATTGCCGTCCAACCCTCGCGAGTTGTTGATGTTGAAGCGGTACAGGACGCTATCGGAAAACTTGTAATAGCTTGGCCCGTTGCTTGGATTCTGGAATCCCTGAGCGCTCATGCTCATGACCACGCGGTCACTTCGCCCCGTCTCCCAACTGCGGAAGATGTAGAAGTCGTTCAGGTTTGCGGTTTGATCTTCGAGCAGCAGCGGCCCGTTGCGATGGCTGGCGGCGAACGCGCCGGACATCAGCAGCAGAGCGGCCGCTCCTGCTCGCACAATACTCTCCTTCATACTCCACCTCCTAAATGGAATTCACTTGGACTGGCAGCCCTGGCAAAAACCACCCGTCACCGGGATGCCGCGACCCTATCACGGTCGCGGCTCTGTAAGTTCGTCGCAGCACGAACGGTACCGAGCCGCGACCGTGAGGGAGCGGTTGCCGATATCTTTCACAGCTTCCAAGGGAGCGATTTTCCCACGGGCCGCCTAACATGTGTGGATACGAATCAGACGAGGACTTGGATTTCCCGGGTCAGAAGTCTTCCAGCGTCCAGACGTTGCTGTCGCGGGTCTCGGCGCGAATAGCCAGGTACTTGCCGTCTGGAGAGGGCACCGCCCACATGGGGCTGGACCTGGCCTGCCGCCAGAGCTCCCGCGCCTTGCCGCGCAGATCGACGTAAAGGAGCGTCTCGCTGTTGGGGGGCGCGAAGCTGCCGGTGTAGAAGCCCTTGCCATCCGCGGCCCAGGCCAGAGAGCGCACCGCGGAGACGCCTTCCACCACCACCTCGCGCTCGGTTTTCCCGTCCAGCGAAACCACCCGAATCCGGTTCCGCTCCACCTGCATCGCCAGACGCTTGCCGTCGCCGGTGATGTCGGCGTTGTTCAGGTACTCCGCGCGGAACAACTCCCGGCCCTTGCCGCGAGCCGGATCGAGCAGCGACACAATGACCTCCTTGCCCACCCGCTCCTCCAGAACGCAGGGACTGCCTGGCACGACACCGCATTCAAACATGGTCCGGGCGCCGACCGCCATCACTTCCTCGGGACGGCCGCCTCCGGCCGGAACGCGCATCAATCTCTTGGCGCGGGGGTTCGAGGAAATCCGGTTGAACAGAACCCAAGCGCCGTCGGGGCTCTGGCGCGGGCTGCTGTCGTTGTCCGGGCCAACCACCAGCGGCGAAGCGAAGTCTTTGCCGATCTCCTGCACGAAGATGTCGGGCGTGCCGTTCCGGTCGGAGCTGAAGATGACCGCTTTGCTGTCCGCGGTCCAACCCGTAGGTTCATCCTCTCGATCGTCCAGAGTCAGGCGCCGCGGGGGGCTCAGACGCGTACCACCGGCCTCGAGCCGTCCCAGATAGATGTCGGACTGCCTGCGAGTCAAGACAAAACCCAGCCGCTTCCCGTCCCCCTGCACGCTCAGAGATTCAATGTAGAAGCCGGAAAGCTTGGTCAACTGCCGGGGCTCTCCCACTCGCTCGCTGCTGCGGAGTCGATCCGCATTTCCCAAAGGTTGTATTCCGCGTTGCGCGGGGGCGGCTCGGATTGCGCAAAAACCAGACGGCCATCCGGCAGCCACGCCAGCTCCCTGATGACTCGTCCGGCGCCGGGAAGCAGCAGGACAGTGGCCTGGCCGCCGTTTGAGCTCCGGCTCTCGATCTGCGGCCGGTCGTCGGCCGGATTCTTCGCGCAGTAGGCGATGCGCTTGCCATCCGGCGCCCAAACCGGCCAGATATGGCCCCCATCGCCTTCCAGGCTGGCGATCTGGCGCCCCTTCTCTCCGGAGACTCCCTCCACCCAGATTGCCCAGCCCGGCGGGTTCGGTCGAAGCGTGAGGTTCAGCGAGCCGTCGGGCGATACGCGCCCAAAGGTGGCCGGCTTGCGCTGGCCTCCGCCCAGGATGGAGACCGCCCAGAAGACTTCCGGTGGGTCGGGCCCCAGGGAGCCTGCCAGAAGGGTCGATCCATCCGGATACCAGGAGTGAAACGAGAATCCGGCCGTCTCCGGCAGCAGTTGCGTCTCGCCGGTTCGCATCAGCAGGAGACTGATGCCGCGGGAATCGGAGAACGCCAGATACTTGCCGTCCGGCGAGAGGCCGGCCGAATCGACCCGCAGCTCGACCGGATTGGCGGTCCGCCGCGTGAGCTTGGCCTCCCGGACCGGCGCGGCCGGCGGCGAGAACATCTGCTTCACGCCGATGGCGGTCAGCAGCGCCAGCAGGCTCCCGGCCGCAATCACCAGCGGCAACAGGCTCCGGCTGGGCCTGCGCTCCGCGGCCGGCAGGGAGCGCGAGCTGGTGTCGCGCCTCAAACGCAGCAGCTCGGCGTGCAGGTCCGCCATGGTCTGGAAGCGCAGGCTGCGGTCCTTCTCCAGCGCCCGCCGGATGATCCGCTCCAGATCGGGTGGCGTGGCCGGGTTGAACTTCCGCGGCGATTCAGGCGTGCGGTTCAGGATGGCGTCAAACAGCAGAGCCGGTGTGGTGCCCGCGAAGGGATGGCGCCCCGCGACCATCTCATACAGCACGATGCCCAGGGAAAAGATGTCGGTGCGGGCATCCAGATCCTCGCCGCAGGCATGTTCCGGCGACATGTAACCCACCGTCCCCAGAGTGGCGCCGGGGTCGGTGTGGACTTCCCCGCTGAGCGGCCCCCCGCTTTGCGTCGGCTCTTCGGAAAAACTATGAGCGTCGGCCACCAGCTTGGCCAGTCCGAAATCCAGGATCTTGGCCTGGCCGCGCTTGGTAATGAAAATGTTGCCCGGTTTGACGTCACGGTGCACGATGCCTTTGGCGTGCGCGCTTTCCAATGCGTCGGCGATCTGGATGGCGTATTCCAGCAATTCACCGGTGGGCGCCGGCCGGCCGCTCATCCGGTGTTTGAGCGAGGCGCCGTCCAGCAGTTCCATCACCAGAAACGGCCGCCCCTGGTCCTCGCCGATGTCGTACACGGTGCAGATGTTGGGATGATTGATGGCCGAGGCGGCGCGGGCCTCCCGGCGGAACCGCTCCAGGGCCGGGCTGTCGCCGGCAATGTCCTCGGGCAGGAATTTCATCGCCACGGAACGCCCCAGACGCGTATCTTCGGCGCGATACACCACCCCCATCCCTCCGCTCCCCAGCTTGTCGGAGATCCGGTAGTGTGAGATGACGCGGCCCGTCATGCAATTAACGCCGGAATTATCATAATACGAGCGACGGCTCAATGCGAGGGGGGGTGCGCCAGCGACCCGTTTCACGGCTGGACGCCGGGCCGGACTTCGATCTATACTAAAGCCTCGGAGGTGCAGATGAGTCTGCGCTGGTTCTCTTTCGCCCTGGTTGCCGGAGCGGCCTTGGCCGCTTCCAAGACCTCCGCTCCCACCTTCCACAAGGATGTGTTGCCCATCCTCCAGGCCCGCTGCCAAGGCTGCCACCGGCCGGGCGAAGTGGCCCCCATGTCCTTCCTCACCTACCAGGACGTCCGGCCTTGGGCCAAAGCCATTCGCGAGGCGGTGCTGAGCCGGAAGATGCCGCCCTGGTTCGCCGATCCGCACTTCGGCAAGTTCTCCAACGACCGCACGCTGCCGCCCGAGGAAGTCCGGACCCTGACGGCGTGGGCCGAGAATGGCGCTTCCGAGGGGGATTCCAGGCACGCTCCCAAACCCGTCCAGTGGGTGGACGGTTGGGCCATGGGCAAGCCCGATGCCGTGGTGGAAATGCCCCACGAATTCGCCGTGCCCGCGGCCGGAACCATCGAGTATCAGTACATCGTCATCCCCACCGGCTTCACCGAGGACAAGTGGGTGCGGACCGCCGAGGCCCGCCCGGGCGACCGCAAGGTGGTTCACCACATCATCGCCTTCGTGCGCGAGCCCGGGGCCAAGTGGCTCAAGGATGCCCAGCCCGGAGTCCCCTTCGTGCCCAAGCGCCAGCAGCGCTCCCGCCAGAACAACAACAACTCCGAGGGAGGCGGCGATGACGGCGGTGCCGCCTCGGTCGAGCTGCTGGTCGGCTACGCGCCGGGCATGGCCCCCATGGAGCTGAAACCGGGGCAGGCCAAGCTGGTCAAGGCCGGCTCCGATCTGGTGTTGCAGATGCACTACACCGCCGGCGGCAAGGCGGTCACCGACCGTAGCCGGATCGGCCTGACCTTCGCCAAGGAGCCGCCCACCGAGCGGATCTTCACGGCCAACGCCACCAATAGCAAGTTCGTGATCCCGGCCGGCGCGCCGGCTCACGAGGTCACCTCCCAGGTCACCTTGCAGGAAGAGGCGCGCCTGGTGGACCTGATGCCCCACATGCACCTGCGCGGCAAGGATTTCGAATATCGCCTGGTCTACCCGACCGGCGAGACCCAGACCATCCTGCGCGTGCCCCGCTACGATTTCAACTGGCAGCTTTTCTACTACCTGGACCGGCAGTTGGTGCTGCCCAAGGGCACCCGCATCGAGTGCACCGCGCACTTCGACAATTCGCCCAACAACCCGGCCAACCCCGACCCCAAGGCCGAAGTGCAGTGGGGCGATCAAAGCTGGGAAGAGATGATGATCGGATGGTTCGACCTGGCTATCGAGAACGGCCGCAAGCCGGCCGACGTGCTGCGGGCCAAGAAGCGTGCCGCCGGCGACGACTAGGCCGCTCGTCCTCCTGTGCCTTTCCGGCGCGCTGTGGGGCCAGAGCCTGTCCGGCGTGGTCGATATCCACGTCCACTCCGACCCGGATAGCGTACCGCGCTCCATTGACGCCATCGACATCGCCAAGCTGGCCCGCGCCAAGGGTCTTCGCGCCCTGCTGCTCAAGAACCACTATGAGCCGACCGCCTCGCTGGCCTACCTGGTGCGCAAGGAAGTGCCGGGCATCGAGCTCTACGGCGGCATCGCTCTGAATCGCACCGTGGGAGGCATCAACCCGGCGGCGGTCGAGCGCATGACCCGCGTGCGGGGTGGTTGGGGCCGGGTGGTCTGGATGCCCACCTTCGACGCCGAAAACCAGGTTCGCTTCTCCAAGGAGAACCGCCCGTTTGTTTCCGTCTCGCGACTGGGGCAAGTGCTTCCCGAAGTGCGCGAAGTGCTGGCCATCATGGGACGCGCAAAGCTGGCGCTGGCCACCGGCCACTCCACTCCGTCCGAAAACCTGATGCTGATTCGGGCGGCGCGCGAGGCCGGAATTGAGCGCATCGTGGTTACCCACGCCATGCTGGCGCCGGTCGGAATGAGCGTCGAGCAGATGCAGGATGCAGCCAGGCTGGGCGCCTACCTGGAGTTCGTCTACAACGCCCTGATCGGCCCCAACAAATCGTTCACGCCCGCCGAGTACGCCCGGGCCATCCGCGCGGTCGGCCCGGAGCATTGCATCCTGTCCAGCGATCTGGGCCAGGCCGGCAATCCCCTCCACCCGGACGGCCTGGAAGCCTTCTTCGGCCTGCTGCGCGCCGAGGGCTTCGGCGAAGCCGAAATCGAGCGCATGGCCAAGACCAACCCCGCCCGCCTCCTGGGCTTGTAGATTACCCCTTGCATCCCCTCCCGCACTTTGCTATCCTCAATGAGTCGCCGGTTGCACCGCCAAGGCGGGAACAGCTCCCCTTGCGGAAACCGAAGCGGTGTGGTATCCTCTTACACAGAGTGGTACCGAGTTGGAGGCTGGCCTTGCCGGTCTCTTGGTAAGGAATGGTAACAAAACTCCCGGTGAGCCATCACTAGGGGCGGATACGGCCTTCCTGTAGTTCTCTCAGTTATCTAACCGGCCTTGAGGTTCTCCGTGGTTTTTGCGGAGCGCTCGGCCGAACCAAGTTTCGAGGCCTGCGACCGGCTGGGTTTCGTCTTTTTCGATGCCCGGCGCGGGTCGCGCAGATCTTTGACAATCTGGTTGGACGCACTATTGAATTCGTCAGAACTCTGAGTTTCACCGGGACGATCAATTCTCACAACTTCAAACGAGAGTTTGATCCCGGCTCAGAATCAACGCTGGCGGCGCGCTTAACACATGCAAGTCGAACGAGAAAGCAGGAGCAATCCTGTGAGTAAAGTGGCGTACGGGTGAGTAACACGTGGATGACCTACCTTCTTGTGGGGAATAACCCTGGGAAACCGGGGATAATACCGCATAAGCCGCTCCTGCAGAAGGAGACGGGAAAGCAGCAATGCGCTGGAAGAGGGGTCCGCGGCCGATTATGTTTGTTGGCGGGGTAACGGCCCACCAAGACTGCGATCGGTAGCCGGCCTGAGAGGGCACACGGCCACACTGGCACTGAAACACGGGCCAGACTCCTACGGGAGGCAGCAGTGGGGAATCTTGCACAATGGGGGAAACCCTGATGCAGCGACGCCGCGTGAGCGATGAAGTCCTTCGGGATGTAAAGCTCTTTCGACAGGAACGATAATGACGGTACCTGGAGAAGAAGC
>JACOSH010000589.1 GCA_016178945.1 Acidobacteriota bacterium | reverse complement strand
GCGACCTGTTCGCCGATCATCTGAAAGCGAGCCTGTCGGCCGCCGGCGTGGACGTCTCCGCCGTGCACGCGTCGCGATCCCAGCCTACCGGCGTGGCCCTGATCTGGGTGGATAAGAGCGGGCAGAACTCAATCGTGGTCGCCTCCGGCGCCAATCACGACCTGGCGGCGGCGGACGTGGAGGCGATGCGCAAGGTGTTTCGGGGATCGGGCCTGGCCCTGTTTCAACTGGAAACGCCGCTCGATACCGTCGCCGCGGCCCTGGATCTGGCGCGCCAGGAAGGGCTGATCACGATTCTCGACCCCGCGCCCGCGCAGGCGCTGCCCGCGACGCTGCTGCGGCAGGTGGATATCCTCACTCCGAACGAAAGCGAAGCCTTGTTGCTGCTGGGACGGCCGGCGGGAAGGTTAGCCGTGGAGGAGGCGCCGGCCGTGGCGCAAGCCTTGCGAGATCGGGGTCCGGAGACCGTGATCCTGAAGCTGGGCGAGCAGGGCTGCCTGATGGCCAACCGGTCCGGCGCCCGCCGCTTCCCGGCCTTCCGTGTGGAAGCGCGCGACACGACCGCCGCGGGCGATACGTTTAACGCCGCCTTGGCCGTGGCGCTTGGGGAGGGCCGGTCGATGGAGCAGGCGATTCCCTTCGCCAACGCCGCCGCCGCGATTTCGGTGACACGGCCGGGAGCGCAGGCTTCCGCGCCGAGCCGCGCGGAAGTCGACATCCTGCTTTTTCCCTTTTCACGGCAACCGCTCCCTGAGAAGCTGTGAAATGATCGGCGCACCGCTCCCTCACGGTCGCGGCTCGGTACCATTCGTGGTACCGGTGCGGAATCCGGTTATTTCACAGGCTCTTGCGCACCTTGCTCACGCCCGCGGCTCGGTAGGCGCGTTCGTTGCAGCACGAATGGTTGCCGGCATTTTTCACAGCTTCTCAGGGAGCGAGGTTCAGTAGTGTCCGCGCGCGGCTGGCGGATTCTGGCTGCCCTTTTCCTGGCAGGGTACTTCTTCTGGTTCGCTGGCGGCGGTCTGCGATCCGGTTTCACCCTGGACGAACTCATGAACTTGTGGCGGGCCTGGAACCGTTCCTGGGGCGACCTGCTGCTCGATCACCTGCTCTTCTTTCGTTTCACGCCTACCTATCGGCCCCTGGGCGCAGTCTTCTACAAGGCTTTTTTTGGATGGTTTGGGTTGAATCCCTTCACGTACCGGCTGTTCTGCTTTGCACTGCTGCTGGCTAACATGTTCCTGACCTACCGTCTCGGCCTGCGCCTGTCCGGATCGCGCACGGCGGGAGCGCTGGCGGCCCTGGTGCACGGCTATCACGCGCGAGCGGCCTGGATGTACTACAGCAGCGCCCTGTGTTACGACCAGCTCTGTTTCGGCTTCTACTACTCCACCCTGCTGTACTACCTGCGCGTCCGCGAGCGACTGGGGTGGAGACAACTGGCGGTGTTGAGTGGTCTCTACGTCGCCGCTCTGAACTCGAAAGAAATGGCGGTGACGCTGCCCGTTGTGATCGGTCTCTATGAGCTGGTGATGCATCCCCGCGCACTCGCGCGGAAGGCTTGGCTGCCGGGGATGGGCGCCACGATCGCGGCGGCTTTCATTTGGGGCCGCGTCCTCTCCCCGCAAGGATTGGCGGCAACGGATCTGTACCAGCCGTCTTTGTCGGCAGCTACCGCTCTTGGGGGCTACCAGTTCTACATTGGCGAATTCTTCTTTCTTGGCGGCCGGCTGAATGCCTGGATTACCGTGCTATTGCTGGCCGTCTGGCTGACCGCCGCCTGGCGCTGGCCGTACCTGCGTTTCTGCTGGGCGCTGTTCCTGGTGGGGATGCTGCCGCTGGTCTTCATTCATGTCCGGGGTCTGGATGCCGCGTACATTCCGCTCACCGGACTGGCCATCTCCATGGCGGCCTGGCTGGCTCAGCCTGTGCGGAAACTGCCGGCGTTGAAGCAGGCAGGCTGGTTTCTGGCGGTCGCCATTCTGTGGGGAGGATGGCAATGGGCGCATCTGCCGGTGGAGGAAGAGATGCGCACCGAGGGGCGGCAGGTGCAGGACTTCTTGGATCAATTACGCAGCCGGCATCCCGAGGTGCACCCGGGAAGCCGTATCCTGTGGCGGAACGACCCGTTCGGCGACAACTGGAGCGCGGTCTTCCTGACGCAGCTCGCCTATCAAGACCGCTCGCTGGTGATCGAGAGGTTCAGCCAGTTGAACCCCAAGCCCGATCCGGCGGCGATGCGTCAGTACGACTACGTATGGTCCGTGGAGAGTGGGAGGTTGGTGGACGCCCGATAACCCGTTCCCACCTCAACCGAGAGGACCATGACGCCCAGCTCGCGCCGATCGGGCGGATTGGGGGGCAGGGCCCTGTCCAGCTCGAACTCCACGGTCACCGGTCCTGCGGAGCGCGGGAGATCCCGCACATAAGTGTGAGCGCCGGAGTCCGGGTAAGTCTCGCCACGCAGGGGAACGCCGTTGGCGCGCGCCGCTAGCGTGATCGGGCCAAGCCGCTCGATGAGCGGTTCGGGAATCGCGAACTGCAAGTGCAAAGCGCCGGGCGCGGGCGGATCCGGAAACACGACGGAGAAGCGCTTCTCCGTCCAGCGCCAGCTACTCTCTTCGAGCTGGTGCCATCCCTTGAGAAGCTGGGCTGAGCCGAGCAGGTCGAAAAGCCGGCTGCGCGCCACGCAGAAGGCGCGCGCGTCGCTCTGCCCCGCGCCCGGACCCGCGCCCGGCGCGTCCCCCACGATCCGGTAGTCACAGATTTCCCAGTGCGCGCGATCCAGCAGGCGGCGCAGGCTGGCGTCGGAGAAGATCCAATAATTCGTGGCGTCGGAATTGGCTTCTCCCTGCGCGAGCAGGTAGGCCAGCGGCTCATCGTGGAAGTCGATGCGGCGGTCGGGGGTCAGGGCGGCGATGCGCGTGGTGAGGAAGCAGTAACGTGCGTGGCGGGCCAGCTTCTCCAGCGCGTAGAAGGGATTCTTCAGGTGGTAGAGGACGCCGAAGAAGAAGGCGGCGCCGTAGCGCTGGCCGGGCAGGTCGAACTGGGAGTCGATGTCGACGGGGTGGATCTCGACCCCGGAATTCAGGACCGACTTGACGGACCAGACGCCGCGCATGCCGTTGAAGTTGGTCGAGGCGTTGTCGATGGCGTGCACCCGGCAGCCCAGCGATTCCAGGAAGAAGGCGATGTCTCCGTCGCCGCAGCCGGCATCGAGCACCGGGTCGCCGCCGATCAGGTCCAGCAGGCCGCGCCGCTCGCCGGTCAGGATTTCGTCCAGGGTGTAGAAGCTGCCCAGCGAGTCGTAGGGGTACCAGCCGAAAGTGGCGGGGTTGATTTGCGCTTTAACCGCGTCCAGCTTGAACTGGAACTGGGCGGCTTTCTGAGCGATCTCGCGGATCTCCATGGCTCAGGGCCGCACGATGCTCCCATCCAGGCGGCGATCGTTGCCGCGGCTGCCGCCGGCGCCCTTGTAAGGGAAGCGGGCGGCGGCCTTCTCGTCGAGATCGACGCCCAGGCCGGGACGATCGTTGGCGTAGAGGTAGCCGCCGGAAATCTCCGGCGCGCCGGGAAAGACTTCGCGCGTGGCCGCCGAAAACAGGTTTTGTTCCTGAATGCCGAAGTTGTAGGAAGCCAGATCCAGGTGCAGGTTGACGGCGTGCCCCACCGGCGAGACGTTGCCGGGGCCGTGCCAGGCCGTCCGCACCCCGAACATCTCGCAGCAGCAGGCGATCTTGCGCGCCAGGCTGAGCCCGCCGATGGCCGAGATGTGGATGCGGATGAAATCGATCCAGCGGTTGGCCACCAGCGGCAGCCACTCGTTGCGGTTGACGAACAGCTCGCCCATGGCCAGGGGTGTAGTGGTCTGCTGGCGCATCACCTGGAACCAGTGCACGTCTTCGGGCGCGAGGGGATCTTCCAGAAAGAACAGGCGGTGCGGCTCCAGCGCTTTGGCCAGCACCAAAGCCTGGTTGGGCGGGACGCGCTCATGCACGTCGTGCAGCAGGTCCACGTCAAAGCCGATCTTCTGGCGAAGGTAGTCGAACATCTTGATGGTGTTGTTGACGTAGGGGGTCGGCTCGAACACCGGGGAGGGCTGGACGCCGCGCGGCCGCGCTTTCTGGACTTCCTCCGAGGTGGGGTTGCTGGCGCCGTAGCCGGAAAAGCCGGGCACCGCGAGCTGGACACGGACATGGCGGTAGCCCTCGGACATATAGCGCCGCACCTGGTCCTCCAGAGCGGGCAATTCGCGCGCGCTGGCATGGGCGTACAGCGGGGCGGCGGCTCGCAGTTTTCCGCCTAGCAACTGGTAGACCGGCAGGTTGGCGCGTTTGCCGAGGATGTCCCACAACGCGCCGTCGATGCCGGACAAGGCGTTGTTCAGGGTCACGCCGCTGCGGAAATAGGAAGAGACGTAGGCCGACTGCCAGATGTCTTCGATGTCGGCTGGGTTCTTGCCGAGCACAAAGGGCTTCAGGTATTGCTCGATGGCGGTGGCCACGGCCAGCGGCCGCTCGCGGTGAGTGGCGCAGCCGATCCCGTAGAGGCCCGGCTCGCTGGTCAGGACCTTGACGATGACCAGGTGGTCGCCGCCGGGCTGGGTGAGGATGACTTTGACGTCGGTGATCTTGAGCGCAGGAAGGCCCCGCGGGGTAATTTGACTTTGAGCCAGCAGGGGCACGCCCGGCAAGGCGGCCAGCGCGGCGCGCCGGTTCATGGCAAGCATATTATGGAGCATATAATACGGCGGGACCGGCGGCGAGCTATTCTACTCTGGAGGACCATGCGCGAGCCGATCAGCAGGCGGCAACTCTTCAGCGCCACCGCCGCGGCCGCCGGATTCCGGCGCCCCAGCGTCATTCTGATTAACGCCGACGACCAGCGCTTCGACACCATCCACGCGC
Source organism: Acidobacteriota bacterium (assembly GCA_016178945.1). GTDB lineage: Bacteria > Acidobacteriota > Terriglobia > Bryobacterales > Bryobacteraceae > JACOSH01. The sequence continues at coordinate 9,080 of JACOSH010000589.1, read as the reverse complement.
TCGGGAATCCGGACATTCAGACTCCCAATCTGGACCGGCTGGCCGGCCGCGGCGTCTGCTTCTCGAATGTTTACTCCCAGGGCGGAATGGTCGGAGCGATGTGCCTGCCCAGCCGCACCATGCTGATGACGGGGAGATCGGTCTTCCATATTCCGGGGCGCAACGATCCGCCTGGGAACTATCCGCTGCTGCCGAAGGCGTTTGAAAGCGCCGGCTACAGCACCTTCCACATCGGGAAGCCGGGGAACACGTACGTGGCGGCCAGCCAGGCTTTTCAGAAGACGCTCTACGCCGAGGAAGGGTTCGGGGTCCGGGCGGAGCAGAGCGAGCGTAGCGCCGAGGCCGTGATCGACTACATCCGGGGACACCGGCAGAGTGCTCCGTTTTTTGTGTACCTGGCGCCGCCGGTGCCGCACGATCCGCGGGTAGCGCCTCAGCGCTTTATGGATCTGTACGATCCGGCCCGGCTCCCGCTGCCCAGGAACTTCATGCCGGAGCATCCTTTCGATAACGGCGAATTGCGGATTCGGGACGAGATGCTGGCCCCCTTCCCGCGCACACCCGCCGTGATGCGGCGGCACCTGGCGGATTACTACGCCTGCATCACCTGTCTGGATTTTCACATCGGGCGCATCCTCCAGTCGATCGAGGAAACCGGGCGCGCTGGGAACACGATCGTCCTGTCCACCAGCGATCAGGGCCTGGCAGTAGGCGGGCGGCACGGGTTGATGGGAAAGCAGAACCTGTACGAGCACTTCAAATCGCCGCTGATCGTGACCGGACCCGGCATCCGGCGCGGCCGATCCAGCGCGCTGGTCTACATGCACGACTTGTTCCCCACGTTGTGCGATCTGGCCGGCGTGAGGATTCCAGCGGGTGTCGAGGGATCGAGCCTCGCTCCGATTATCCGGGGGAAGCAGCGCCAGGTACGCGATTCGCTTTTCGCAGTCTACAAAGACTGCCAGCGGATGGTCCGCGACTCGCGCTGGAAGCTGATCTGGTATCCGAAGATCAACCGGTTCCAGTTGTTCGATCTGGCCAACGATCCCTGGGAGATCGACGACCTGGCGGCGAAACCCCTGCATGCATCGAGGCTCGAGCAGATGAAGCGGCGGCTGGCCGAGCATCAGGACCAATTCGAAGACAGGTACGCTCCCCGCCCGGAGGTGGGTTGTTAGGCAAAAACGTCGCGCACCGCCAGGCGAAAGCCGGGCAGCAACTCGGGCGCCTCCAGGGTGTCACCGGGCCCTAGCGTGTTCACTGGAAGGCCAGGCCGGTGTACTCTCACCTCTTTCTTCTTGGGATACACCACCCATACTGCCCCAGCGCCCGCCCGCAGGTAGAGTTCAATCTTGTCCTTCACGTCCGCGGCCCGGTCAGTTGGCGAAACGATTTCTACCGCCAGGTCGGGTGCGCCCTGGTAGTAATCGTCTTCCTCCTGGAGGCGCCCTTTCTTGACGAAACCAACGTCTGGCGCCACGATGGTGCGAGGATTCAGCCGGAACCCTCCATCGCCGGACGTAACCTCCCCGAGGCCGTTCTCTTCGACGAAGTTCCCCAGCGCCCGAATCATCTTCACCTCACAGCGTGTGTGCGTTCGCTTGGCGGGCGGGATCGTAAACAATTCTCCGTTCCGCAACTCGTGCTGCATCCCGTCGTCCGGCAGGGCTGCGAATTCTCCGGGCGTCATCAGGGTCTTGGGGATCATGCCTTCACCACTTGATAGACAGCTTAGCACCCTGGAGGGCTGTTCGATTCCTGGATCTTTTGCAGGACGCCGCGGGCCGCGCCCTGAGACGCGATTTTTTTCGAGGCGCCCTCGGCCTGGGCGACCCACTCGCGGCCGACACGGACCTCGACGGTGAAGGTCTTGGAGTGATCGGGTCCGAGCTCCCGGACGATGGCATAGCGCGGCGCGGGCAGCTTGCGCGCCTGGGCGAGCTCCTGCAAGGCGCTCTTGTAGTCGACCGCCGTCGCCAGCGCCTCTTCGCCCAGGCCCTCGATCCCGTCTCCGAGCACGAATCCGGCCACGAAGCGGCGGGCCGTCTCGATGCCGCCGTCCAGGTAGAGCGCGGCAATCAGAGCCTCCAGGGCATTCACGAGCAGCGTTTTCTTGGCGCGGCCGCCGCTCATCTCTTCACCGCGTCCCAGCACCAGGTAGTCGCCCAGGTCGAGCTTGCGCGCGACCTTATAGAGGTGCACGGCGCTGACCAAGTGGGCGCGCAGCTTGGAGAGGCGCCCCTCCGAAAAGCTGGCGAAGCGGCTCACCAGCGATTCGCTGATGAGAAAGCCCAGAACGGCGTCGCCCAGAAACTCCAGTTGCTCGTTGTCCGCCAGAGTCGCGGGGAGTCCCGAAGGCCGTTCGTGGACGTGCGAGCTGTGGGTCAGCGCGCGGTGGAGAAGCTCCCGGTCGGCGAAGCGATGACCGACGGCCTCTTCGAGCTTCTGCACCGGATCGCGCATCGAGGGCGTGCGGCTATTGTTTCTTCTCCGCGGGCGGAGCCGGGGCGGCGGGCGGCGCGGGCGGAGCAGGAGGCGCGGCGGGCTTGACGGCGCCCTTGGCTTGCATCGCGCGAACGCGTTCGGCCTGGGCAAACTGCTTGATCTGCGGATTCACGTCGGCGGCGTTCATCACCTTGTCCAGGATGGCGATGGCGTCGTCGTGCTTGCCCGCGGCGTTGTAGGCCTGGCCCAAGCGGACCATGGTGGACGGATCGGCCTGGGCCGCGCCTTCCACCGACAGCTTGAACTCCGCGATCGCCGCGTCGTACTTCTTCCGCAGCATCGCGGCCATGGCGAAGGCCTCATGGGCGGTGGAGGCGTAATCCTTCTTGGCCGCCTCCCACTGTTCGTCGCTAATCGTGGGATTGGGCTTCTGAGCCGTCTTGAGCGCTTCCAGCGCCGACTTGGCGTACTTGTCGGAAGTGGCCAGCTTCTCCTCGCGATCCAGATCGTTTTCGCGGGTGCGCTTGGCGATGCCTCCGGCCAGCATGAGCATGGCGGCGTAGTTCTTCGCGTCGGCCTTCAGGGTCTCCTCGGCGTAGACCACCATCTTCTCGAAGTCGTTCTTCTGCTCATAGGACACCGCGGTAAAATACAGCGCCAGGGCCTTGAACTCGGTGTCGGCGAATTTCTTGATCAGGAAGTCCGCGGCCTTGATGCGCGCGTCGGGATCCGGCGCCTGGAACATGGCCTGGATCGCTTCCACTTCCTTCTGCGACTTGGGCTGCGGTTGCTTTTCCTGGGCCAGCAAGCCGCTCACGGCCAGGAGGCCGGCCATCCACACTCGATTCATTGAAAAACTCCTTTTCGAAATTGATAACTATTTCTGCCGGACACCTTTTTCGGCGGCCGCGCGCGCCCCCGGGGAAGCCCCCTCCACCAGCAAGGCCTGCCGGTAGAACTTCGCGGCTGGGTCGAGCTCGCCGGCCGCTTCAGCCAGGCGTCCGAGATAGACCAGGACCCAGGCCTTCACGGCCGGTTCCGGCTCCAGCTCCAGGGCCTTCTGGAAGAGCCGCTCAGCCAGCTCGGGGTTCTTTTGAAGCGCCGCGATCCGCGCCAGACCATAATACGCCTTCGCGTGGACCGGTTTCTCCTCCGTCTCCTGGGTGGCGCGGGCGAAAGCCTGGCGGGCCTCCTCGAGTTTGCGCTCCGCATAGAGGGCCTCGGCCTGGTCGAGGGTCCTGGCCGCGCCGGCGAGCTCGGGCGGGGGCGGCGGAGCGGCGATCTTGACCGTCCGGAGCTGATGGGCGGCGGCATACTCGATTCTCTCCAGACGGCGCTCTTCGCGCTTGAGGTCGATGGCCTTGATCAGCTCCGGCATGTACAGCCTGATGGCCTGGTCCTGCTTCTCGTAGGCGATCAACTGCTCGTGGAAATGCGGTGTCAGGACGTAGCCCTCGCTGAGCGCCCGCGCAACCAGCTCGGGCCCGCGGCCGCGCATCAGGCGCGCCTCCACCGCCAGAACCAGGCTCTTGGTCGCCAGCAGGACGAAGTCGGACTTGTACTGCTCCGGCAGAGCCGGGGCGCCCTGCGCGTAGTCCAGCAGGGCTTTGTTCTTGAGCAGCAGGTCGCCGTACTTGAGCACGGTGGGGTCGAGCAGGCATTGCAGGTAGGCGCGCCGCACATCGTCGATGTGGGGCTCCGGAGAGGGCGTCAGGACCAGGTAGAAGTCGTCCGCATAGTTGCGGGTGTGGATCTGATGGGGCGCGGCCAGCAGGTCGATGTAGATCTGGAAGCGGCGCCCCAGGAAGCCGCTGGTGGCGCTGCGCAGGTAGACGTTAGACTCCAGCACCGCGCGCGAGACCGGCTCGTGATACCGCGCGATCACCTGGTCGAAGGCCGGCTGCGATGCCTTCCACAACTCGTCGATGCCGGCTTGCTGGTGGAACTTCACGAGCAGGCCGGGCAGCTCCTGCAAGGGAGCGACATCCGGGGGCAGATCCACGGTCCGGAAGCGGAACTTGAAGTTGGGCGGCCCGTCCACCGAGAGGGCGAACGAGATGTACTGGCTCAGGTCGGCGGCGGGATCCTTCAGCTTGTGCTTGGCGTAGAAGTACTTCAGGTCCTCCAGGACCGGCGGCTTCCGGCGGGCGATTTCGCGGCGGATCGCTTCGCGCAAGGGATGGCTGGAGGGGGATGCCAGGTCCGTATCATAGCCCGCGGCGTTGATCGCGGCCAGCACCGTGAACAGGCTCGGGCTGGCATCGAGTTGGCCCTGCTCGGCCGCCCCGGCGGGACCAAACGCCACAAGAATGAGAACCGCTGGAAAGAAAGCAGAGCGCAAGAAAAACCCGGCCTCGATACCTTCATTGTATCGCAGACCGTCGCAGCTCAAAAAGGCCGGCAGGACCTTTCAACGGGTCCTTCTCAACCCGGTCTTGCCCAAGGGCTTGTTCCAGAGAGATAGGTTCCAGGACAATGCACCGCCGTATACCGCACTGCGGTATACTCTTGAATGGTGGGCAATGCACCCGACATCACAGTCCTGCAGTTGCCAAAGTTCAAGGCCGAGGCCACGGAGTTGATCGGAGCGGACGGCATCGAAGCGGTGGCCGTTTATCTGACTGAACATCCGCACGCTGGAGACGTGATACCGGGCGCCGGCGGAGCGCGGAAGTTGCGATGGGCGGCGAAGGGTAAGGGGAAGCGCGGCGGCGCACGGATCATTTACCTGTACGTTGTGATCGCCGCACGCATTTACTTGCTCCGCTGTTATGCGAAGAATGTCAGAACAGATCTGACCGCGGACGAAAAGAGAGCATTGCGGCAACTCGCGGTTCATCTGAAGGGAGTGCAATAGAGTGCCAAAGAAAGCGGCTGCGAAGAAGACGACCTTGGGAGCGGACCTGATCGAGGGAATGAAGCTGGTCCTGGCGCACCAGCGCGGCAAGATCGAACTGGAGCAGGTTTGGCCGAAGCCTGTCGACGTAAAGGCCATTCGCACGCGGGTGAAAATGTCGCAGGCCAAATTCTCACGCGCCTATGGCATCAGCAAGCGCGCGTTGCAAGAGTGGGAGCAGGGCGGGCGCCAGCCCGACTCGGCCGCACGCGCCTACCTGACGGTCATTGCGAAAGAGCCGGCCCTGGTACGCCGGGCACTTGCCGGCGAATGAAGGGAGCGCCAGTTTAAGCAACACACTCGCAGCGATGGTGGGCGCGACAGGACTCGAACCTGTGACCTCCTGCGTGTGAAGCAAACCGACCACCTCGTGTTTTCATACGGTTACGCGGGGGGAATGGACGGTAAGTGGACAGAAACCGCGCCAGGCCGTTTGCCCGGGCACAATCTGCCACGCCTCGGGCCCTTTCTCGAAGGAGGAAAGCTGCCGGCGAAAATCGCCAATATAAGAGAGGCGTTCGGCCCTGAGCGCCTTGCGGCTTCCGCATCCGCGTCAGTTATGACCACACTCCTGGACCTGCGATAAAAACAGCGCCCCCCGGAAATGATTTTTCTGTTGACGACTGAACACCTCGAATGATAACCATCGGTTTGAACGCTGCCCACGCACTCAGCCGGTGCGGGCCATTAACTCTCGCAATCCCGCATCCGCATCCGAATCCGAGCGCTGGACGCTCGTTAATCCTTTCCCTCCGCAGCGGCACTGGTGAAGTGTCTTTTGATGAAACGTGATCAGATGATCCCGTTCTATCCCGCCGATGGCACGTCTTTTGGCTGGGCGGCCCGAAACGGCTGGTGGCTGGCGGTCTTGTGAAGCCTACGGTCGCAGGGGGCATCTCACAAGGCAATCTTCCTGAGGCAGGACCACGGGGCCAATCCACGTCGACCCGGCAGACTCCTCGCCAGTGGAGTCCACTGGAGACCAAACCGAATGTGATGCGCGGGCAGCCATGGGCAGCGTGCAGATTCTGATGCTGCCCGCGTTCTGTGCCCTGAGCTTCAACAACATCAAGTCCATGGACGGTGTGGGCACCGTCTTCGGCGTGTGTTCGCCGCTGGAAGAAGCGAAGTTTCGTTTTTCCTTAAGTGGGAGAATCAACGCGCAGCGGGGGCGCGCTGTGGGTTTACTTTCTGGCAACTTCTGCCGGATTCACAAGTCACTGCGCGTCACGCCCAGCCATGGCAGTCTGGTATCACGAATCACATCTGGTCCATGGCGGAAGTCCTTTGTTACTAAGTGTTTGACACTTAAGAGTGATAGATTGACGGACAGGCTTTCAACAGGCTTTCCACTTGACATTTCGGCGCGAACTATGGCAAACTAGTGTCTGGAGTATTCACTTGTGTCCTAGGGGACGCACGTAGGTGTTACCACTGGTCTTCCCCAACGGTAGGCCAGTACAAGTGGAGTTCGGGAATGGCCATCGAGCACCGTCGATGGCCATTTCACTTTATGGCGGAGTCAGAATGAATCAGTGTGCCATCTTCATCGACGGAGGATACGTAGCCCATTACCCAACCATTCGTCGTGTTCGATAAGGATTGGTATGTTATGAGAATGCGCTTTAATGAAACCAAGGCAACGCAGGCCGCGGCTCATTTGATCAAGCGCCGCGGGCAGGGCTTCATGAGCTACATGAAGCTCATCAAACTGCTGTATTTCGCCGACCGTGAAGCTCTTATCCGCTGGGGCAGCCCAATCACTACTGACAGCTACTATTCCATGGATCGAGGTCCGGTGTTGAGCCGTGTCCATGATCTCGTCACCGAGGGGGCCTCGCCAGTTGAGCCTCACTTTTGGGAAGAACACATCCAACCGCATGGAGATCATGAAGTGCGCATGGTGGCGGATCCCTCCAACAGTGAACTGTCCGAGATTGAAGAAGAGTTGCTTGACGAGGTTTTCGACAAGTACGGAAGACTAAGCCGGTGGCAGATCGTGGACGAGGCTCACAAGCTGCCTGAATGGGAAGACCCACATGGCGGCAGGATTTGCATTAGCTACCGTAACATCCTGCACTTCGGCCAGAAGTCGTCGGAACAGATCGAAGCAATATTGCGGGATCTTCACGCCAGCGAGCATGTCCACAAAGTCCTTGCTGCAAGTTGAACTTTGTCGGTAGGAGAATGATTCTTGCAGCCTGGAGATACCTTTTTCATACCCACGCCCGACAACCCAATCCGCCACCTCTGGATTGTGCTCACCGAGGTTGACGCCGAAGGCAAGGCGTGCTGTGTGAACATCACCGGCATGGGTGATCACATCGCTGACACAACAGTTGTCCTTGAGGTTGGCGATCATCCCTTCATCGAGAAGCAGTCGGTTGCTCTCTTCTCAAAGGCGGCACGCCTTGACGTGGCGCGAATAGAGGCCGAGATCGACAACCCGGCAACCAGAACCAACTGGAAACGATTCGCTTGCTGCACACCCGAGCTCTTGGAACGCGTCCGGCGCGGACTGCTCAAATCGAAATACACGAAGCGAGCCATCAAAGACGTTTGCCGTCCACTCTGGAATCTCTAGCAACGCACGGCACGTCAATTGAAATGAGACGGGTCTCGGAATGGAAGTGTCGACGATGCGCTACAGTGCAACGTCTTCAATCCGACCCGTGGAGGAACAGCCGCCCGCGCTTCCAATTTCCTTGCCTTCAGCTTGTTTCTTCGCAACGTCCATTTGAATTGGGCGGAACTTGGTCGCAAGGACAAGCCTATGCTCTTCAGCCCTCAACAGGGGCCGACAGGCAGATCTCGTCCGAGCGGGCCACAAGACCGCACCGACTCTCGTGAGTATGTCGCCACGCTTTACGAGCGCAAATGACGCTCCTCTGTTGACGACTGAACCAGCAGAGTGCTAACAAGAAGCCTGAACGCACGAAGCGTTCCTAAACGTCGTTGGACGTTTGGAGGCAATTCTGGCCTGGAGCGCGGTCGCCCGGTAATCGCCCCATTGGCAAGAGACCCGAAGGAGGTGCCTGATGGAGATTGAACAGTGGTCGGTTGCAAAGCCGGTAGCCTATGCCCGAAACGCCCGGCAGATTCCCGACAAGGCCGTCGACAAAGTCGCTGCCAGCATCAAGGAGTTCGGCTTTCGCCAGCCGATCGTCGTCGACAAAGAAGGCGTGATTGTGGTCGGCCACGCGCGGCTGCTGGCGGCCAAGAAGCTGAGCCTGACGACCGTACCGGTTCACGTCGCCGGGGAACTCACCCCAGCGCAGATCAAGGCCTACCGCCTTATGGACAACCGGAGCCACCAGGAAACGACGTGGGACCTGGAGTTGCTCGGTCCAGAACTGACCGAGCTGAAGGACCTGGCGTTTGACCTGGACCTGACCGGCTTTGACACCGGCGAGATCGACAAGTTACTTCTCGGCACCGGAGACCCGCGTGAAGACCAGGTGCCCGGCCTGCCGGAGAATCCCGTCAGTAAACCGGGCGACCTGTGGCTCTGCGGCCCGCACCGGGTGCTGTGCGGAGATGCCACCAGTCCGGAGGCAGTGAGGCAACTTCTGGGAGAGCGCACGCCGCACCTGATGGTCACCGACCCCCCGTACGGCATCGAACTGGACTCGGAATGGCGTGATCGGGCGGGGCTGAATAGTTGCGGGCCTGCCGAGGCCAGCTATATGAAACACCGCACCCAGGGTCATACCGAAACGGGTATCTCAGGGGACACGCG
>JACOSH010000573.1 GCA_016178945.1 Acidobacteriota bacterium | reverse complement strand
GACACCGTTACCACTTGGGTCGCCAGCGAAGGCAAACTGGTTCGGAAAAAATGAACGGGTTACGAGAAAGAGAGGGGTGCCGCTGGCGCCTCGCATGGTCCTTGCAGGTCCTTGCCCTCGGGCAAATCGTGTTCTTAGTCTGGGTCTGTTTGAGTTAGCACAAATGGGTCATTCTTGCCGAGCGCCGAGGCCAAAGTACACGTGAGTGTGGACACAGGGGCGCAGCCCGGATCAACTACGGCTGTGAGCCCCGGGCGAGAGTCTTCGCACCGCCACCCGCGGGATTGGTTGTGGACTCAGCAGGCGCCACCACCGCCCGCGCCCGTTCCAAGGTCCTGCGAATCGCGCGGCAGACCTATCGCGCGGCCCCTTCCGAGAGATGTTCGCTCGCCCCCCCCCGGCCGCCGCGATGGCAAGATTGAACTACACGAAGGTAAGAATGCCGAGGAGTGTTATCATAACCTGTGGATGGTGATAACATGATTCGAACACAGATTAGCCTCGATGCGAACGAGTACGCGGCGGCGAAAACGGAGGCGCGCGCGTTGGGCATCTCGGTGGCGGAATTCGTCCGGCGCGCTGTTCGGGAGGCGCTTCCCCCGCGAGGAGGGGGGCCTTGGATGAAGTTCGCAGGTTTCGTCGAGACGGGCAACTCTCGTTCCAGCCAGGCCGTCGATGAGATTGTTTATGGCCAAAAAGACTGAGAGCTACGTGGATACCTCAGCCTTCATCGCCTTCCTGGACCGGTCCGATAGCTTCCATGCGGCGTTCCGCCGCCTGTTCTCGGCGCCACCGCCGCTAACCACATCATCGCTGGTTGTGGCCGAAGGCCATGGGTGGTTCCTCCGCCGCTACGATCAGCAGCGGGCGATCCAATTCCTCGCATTCATCGACGCCCTGCCGAGCTTGACGATCCGGGGATTCGACGCTTCGGAGCTGGCCAAGACAGGCCGTATCGTGAAGAAGTTCTCCGACCAGAACCTCACCTTGGCCGATGCTCACGGGCTTGCCATCATGAGGGAGCACCGGATCGCCTGCTGCTGGTCTACGGACCGCCACCTCGGCTTGGACGGCGTCCCGTTGGTTGACAAGGGTTGATCCGCTCAGTCATCCCGGCTGGGCTTTATGGCCGATCCCCTGCTACGGAGTGGTCGGCGGAGCCACGTACTGGGTGCGCTTCTGATTGGGGGGTCTCGCCGAACAGCCGGACAGGGGCCTCCACTCGTAGCCCCCAAGAAATTGGAACATTCCCGCCGGGCCGCGCGTAGACTCCTCAACAAGGAGCAACCGTGAAGACATTCCTATTGACGCTGCTGATCTCCGCCGTGGCCATGGGGGCCGATGTCACCGGAAATTGGTCGGGGTCCTTTGAGTACAAGAGCCCCGAGGGCGAGGCGAAGTCCGAGCCTTGCTACATGGTTTTCAAGCAGGAGGGCGCCAAACTGTCCGGCAGCGGCGGGCCCAGCGCCGATCGCCAGTGGCCCATGCAGAACGGGAAGGTGGATGGGGACCGGCTGACCTTCGAGATCAGCAACGAGGGGCGGAACATGAGTTTTGAGCTGACCACCAGCGGCGACCAGGTGGAAGGAGAAGGGAAGATGTCCCGCGAGGGCCAGACCCGCATCGCCAAGTTCACGCTGAAGCGAGTGAAGTAAGACCGGTCGAGTCTGTCCGCTCCTGGACACCGCCGTCCCAGAACCGGTCAACGCCGTCCGGCAAGTGCTGGAGAATGAGCCGGATGGATTGGCACTCCGCGTGCCGTAACAGGCTTTCCATGCACGACCTCCGCTACGCCCTGCGCTCGCTTAGCCGCTCACCGGTCTTGTCCTCGGTCGCGGTCCTGTCGCTGGCGCTGGGCATCGGGGCCAACACCGCCATCTTCTCGCTCCTGGACCAGGTGCTGCTCCGCCTGTTGCCGGTCCCCAACCCCGGGGAGCTGGTCAACCTCCGGTCCCCTGGCGCCAAGCCGGGCCACACCTATAGCGACGGCGACGACGCGAGCTCCTTCTCCTACCCGATGTACAAGGATCTTCGCGACCGCCAGCCGGTGTTCACGGGCCTGCTGGCGCGTCTGGCCGTGCCGCTCAGCGTCGCCGCGCAAGGCCAGACCGAGCGCGCCTCGGGCGAGCTGGTCACGGGCAATTACTTTCAGGTTCTGGGCGTGCGGGCGGCGCTCGGCCGCACCTTCACCCAGGAGGACGACCGCCTGCCAGGGGCGCATCCGCTGGCCGTCCTCAGCCACGGCTATTGGACCCGCCGCTTCGGCGCGGACGCCAGCGTGCTGAACCAGCCGATCGTCGTCAACGGCAGATCGCTCACCGTGGTGGGCGTGGCGCGGGCCGGGTTCAGCGGGGTGCAAGTCGGCCAGACGCCCGACGTCTTCATTCCCATGACGATGAAAGCCCAGATGACCCCGAGCTGGGACGGGCTCGAGGACCGCAAAGATTACTGGTTGAACATCATCGGCCGTCTGAAGCCGGGGGTGCCGCGGGAGCGGGCCGCCGCGGCCTTGCAGACCCTCTACGCGCCGCTGCTGGAGATGGAGGCGGAGCGGTCCAACTTCCGCGGTCAGTCCCGCGAGCGCTTCCTGGCCCGAAAGATCCTGCTCGAGCCCGGCGGGCAGGGCCGCCAGATCCTGCAAAGCGAAGCTCGCGATCCGCTGGCGCTGCTGATGGCCATGGTCGGCCTGGTGCTGCTGATCGCCTGCGCCAATGTGGCCAACCTGCTGATCGCGCGGGCGGCCGTACGCCAGAAGGAGCTCGCCGTGCGCCTCTCGCTGGGCGCGGGGCGCGGCCGGCTCATCCGGCAGTTGCTGCTCGAGAGCGTGGTGCTGGGGCTGGCCGGGGGCCTGGCCGGATTGCTGGTGGCCTCCTGGACGGCCGACTCGATGGTGCGGCTCCTGCTCTCCGGCAGCGATATCCGGGGCTTGTCGGCCGATCTCGACCCGCGCGTCCTGGGCTTCAATTTCGCCCTCGCCGCTCTGACCGGACTCGTGTTCGGACTGGCGCCGGCGCTGCGCGCCACGCGGCCCAACCTCTCGCCGGTCCTGAAGAACCAGGCGGCCGGAGTCTCGACGGACTCCGCCCACGCGCGGTTCCGCAAGGTGCTGGTGACCGGCCAGATGGCCTTCACGGTGCTGCTGCTGGCGGCGGCGGGCCTGTTTGTCGAGAGCCTCTACAACCTGAAGAATCTCGACTTGGGGCTGCGGCCCGATCGCCTGATGGCCTTCTCCCTGTCCCCGGCGCTCAATGGCTATTCGCCTCCGCGCACCGCGGCCCTGTTCGAACGGCTTACGGAGGCGCTGTCCGCGGTCCCGGGAATCGAAGCAGTGTCGGCGGCGAAAATCCCCGTCTTGGCCAGCTCGAACGAGCGCTCGAACATCACCACCGAGGGTCGCCAGGAGAAGGAAGGCGAGGATCTGATTGTCGGCAAGAACTGGATTGGGCCGAACTATTTTTCCACCATGGGCATCCCGCTCGTGGCGGGCCGCGAAATCACCCGCCAGGATTCGGCCAACAGCCAGAAGGTGGCGGTCGTCAATGAAGCGATGGCCCGAAGCTTCTTCCCCGGCCGCGATCCGATCGGGCGCAAATTCGCGCTGGGCGGCGGAACCGGGGTCCGTCCCGACATCGATATCGTGGGTGTCGTCAAGGACAGCCGGCACGGCGGCGTGCGGGAAGATCCGGGCCGCTTCGTCTACATGCCGCACTCGCAGAAAGCGGACCTGGGCAACCTGACCTTTTACTTGCGGACGGCGCAGCCTCCGTCCGCGGTGGCCGCCGCGGTGCGCCGTGAAGTGGCCCGCCTGGACCCGAATCTGCCGGTCTTCGACTTGAAGACCATGCAGGCCCAGGTCGAGGATTCCATCGTCGGCGAGCGGATCATCACGCTGCTCTCGGCCAGCTTCGGCGTGCTGGCCGCGGTGCTGGCCGCCATCGGGATCTACGGCCTGCTGGCCTTCACGGTCGCGCGGCGCACGCGCGAGATCGGCATTCGCATCGCCCTGGGCGCGCGCGGCGGGGCCGTGCGCTGGATCATTCTCAAGGAAATCGGCCTGCTGGCCCTGGCCGGCGCCGTGATCGGCTTGCCGGCCGCGTACGGGTTGGGCCGCCTGGTTGAATCCCTCTTGTTCGGCGTGAAGGCCGGCGACCCGCTCATCGAAGTGGCTGCCGCGGCCTCCATGATTTTGGTGGCATTGCTGTCGGCCTGGCTGCCGGCGCGGAAGGCCACACGGATCGACCCTATGACCGCACTTCGTTACGAATAAGGAGTATGTGCATGAAACGCTACCTGTTCATCCTGTTGGCCGCGGCGGCCTTGCTCGGCGCCAACGGCGTTCCGGACGCCGCAAAGGACAAGGCCGAGATTACCCTCCGCGAGATCTTTGCCTTCGCTCCCGGCGGCGTGATCGAGATCAACGATTCCTTCGGCGACCTGCATGTCGAAGGCTGGGACCAGGCGGACGTGGAAATCACCACGATCCGGGCCACGCGCAAGGAGTATCTGGCGCGCGACCACGCCAAGGCGATGCAGGAGCTGGAGCGGGTGGTCATCACCCCGGCCAAGCCCAGCGACGACCGCTTCGTGATCACCACCGAATTCCCCGGGCGCAACCTGTTCACCCGGCCCCTGCGCGGCAAGACCAACCTGGAGGTCGAGTACCGGATCAAGGTGCCGCGCCACAGCAACCTCTCCATCAAGCACGACATCGGCGAAGTGAAAGTGACCGGCGTGGCCGGCAACGTGGAAGTCACCAGCCGCATCGGGGAGGTGACCTTGCGCCTGCCCGGCTGCGCCAGCTATCGCATCGACGCGCGCAGCAAGATCGGCGACGTCCACTCCGACCTGGAGGGCTGGAGCCAGCGCCGGCTGCTGGTCGGCGAGCAGTTCGAGAGCGATCCGCCCGTGCATGTTCGCCGCGTCTACGTGCGGGTGGGCATCGGGGAAATCAACTTGCGCAAGATGCCGGCCACGACCAGCCGCGCTGCTCCTCCGGAGGCGGTTACGCTGTGAAGTTCCAACGCACAGCTTACTTACGTGCGCGGCTCCGCAAGTGCATTCGTCGCAGCACGAATGGTGCGGAGCCGCGACCGTCAGGGAGCGGTCGCCGATATTTTGTCACAGCTTTTGAGGGAGCGGTATCTCGTACTTTTGCAGGATCGCTTCCCAATATCCTTGCGCCCGCAGGATGAGCTCGATCGCCTCGCGCACCGCCCCGCTGCCTCCTGAAGCCGCCGTCACGTAGTGCGCTTCGCGCTGGACCTCGGGCCGCGCGTTGGCGGTGGCCACGGCCAGACCCACGCGATGCATGATCACCACGTCGGTCAGGTCGTCGCCGATGTAGGCCACCTCCGAGCGGTCCACGCGCGCATCGGCGAGGATCTCCTCCAGAATCGGGACCTTCTCGATGTGTCCCTGGTAGACGTAGCGCATCTTACACTGCTTGGCCCGCACCTCCACGGCCGGCGACACGCGCCCGCTGATCACCCCGGCGGCGATCCCGTGCCAGGCGAGCCATTGAAGCGCAATGCCGTCCTGCGAATCGAAGCCCTTGGTCTCGACCATGTTGCCGGAGGCGTCCGGGACGTTGTAGAGGCGCCCGTCGGTGAGGACCCCGTCCACGTCCATGAGCAGCAGCTTGATCTTGGCGGCAAGCCGCCGGATCTCTTCGTCCATCTGTTCTCCTCGCTCGACTACAATCAAACCAGTGCTGGACCGTGTCGCCAAGACCATCGCCCGCCACCGGATGTTCGGCCCCGGAGACCGCGCCGCGGTGGCCGTCTCGGGCGGCGCGGACTCGGTCTGCCTGCTGGACGTCTTACACGAGCTGGGCCCGCGCTGGAATCTGCATCTGACGGTCCTGCACCTGAACCACAACCTGCGCGGCGAAGAATCCCGCGCCGACGCCGCCTTCGTCGCCGAGATGGCTCGCGGCCTGGGCCTTGCCAGCGTGCTGGCGGACGCCGACCTGAGCGGGCGCCGCGGCAATCTCGAGCAAGCCGCCCGGCGCGCCCGGCAGCAATTCTTCCAGGAGGCCATGCGCCATCATACCCTGGACAAGATCGCCACCGGCCATACCCGCTCGGACCAGGCCGAAACGGTCCTGTTCCGCTTTCTGCGCGGCGCGGGGGGCGCGGGGCTGGCGGCCATCCGTCCAGTCACCGCTCAGGGCTTGGTGCGCCCTCTGATCGATAGCCCGCGCGCCGCGGTGCTCGACTACCTCCGCCGCCGCCGCCTCCCCTGGCGCGAGGACTCGACCAACGCCTCCCCGGAGTTCACGCGCAACCGGATTCGCCACCAGTTGCTGCCGGCGCTCGTGCGGGACTTTAACCCCGCCCTGGAAGAAACCCTGGCTCACACGGCCGACTGGGCCTTTGAAGAAGAAGCCTACTGGGAGGCGGAAATCGACCGGCTGGCCAGCCAGCACCTCCGCGACG